>WLEA01000099.1 GCA_009704535.1 Actinomycetota bacterium | reverse complement strand
TTGAGCGCACTCGTGCGAAGCCCCAACGCAAGTTCATCAGCCATGACGGTTCGACGGGTGCCACTGGGATACTCCAGAAAATCAATCGACACGATTGTTTCTGACACATCGCTGCCATAGGCACCGATGTTCTGAATCACGCACGCACCAACAGTGCCGGGGATGCCACTGAGTGCTTCAAGGCCTCGCACGCCCTGCGCGATGGTATGGGCAACAAAGTTGTCCCAGTCTTCGCCGGCTTCGGCGTGGATTTCTACTTTCTTACCGGTTGCCTTCTTGACTGTGACCCCGCGAGTCTTGATGTGGAGAACGTCCCCTGGATAGGTCCGATCGCCAACAACCAGGTTGGAGCCCGACCCCAACACCATCCAGTCATCGCTCGTGGCCCAAATCCTTGAGGCTCCTGCCACGAGTGCCTTGGTCGTCGTGAAGGGGTGATAGTTCTCAATAACCCCTCCCACGCGCATGGTAGTCAGCTCGGCAAAGCTGGTCACGCCGGCGACACCACCGCAAACGCTTTACCCAAAACCGTGACCCCGTCACCAATGGTCACACTGAGCGCCACGGTCACCTGGCCGGCCTCTGGAACATCGCGCTTCGACACCGACGCTGCGACAGTAACCTCGACGGATCCGCGGCTTGGAACATAAACAGGCTTTGTGAAACGAACCTGGTAACTGGTGATGTGACCTGCGCCCTCCAACCACTCAGCCAAAGGACCAATGGCGAGACCCATGGTGAGCATCCCGTGAGCGAGGACGCCCTCGAGCCCCACGCTCTTGGCGACATCGTCTCGGTAGTGGATGGGGTTTAGGTCCCCAGAAGCCCCCGCATATCTGACCAAAGACTCGCGATTAAGCGCAAAAGTCTGAGTCACGATGTGGTCGCCCTCGGCTAGCGCCGCTAAACGCCCACTCACGATTCATCCCCTCGAATCACCAGCGTTGAGGAGGCCGTGACGACGTGTTCGCCATCAAGGGTGGTCACCTCAGTTTCCGAGGTAACCATGGTGTGGCCGCCGAGGCTCTGAACCTTGGTGACCCTCAACTGAGCGACGACTTCATCGCCGGCGACCAGTGGGCGTGAGTACTCAAACTTCTGGTCCCCATGGACGACGCGCGAAAAATCTATGCCAGCCTCCGGGTGTGCGAGCAACTGGTGCAGGGTCATGTCCTGAATCACCACGGGAAACGTGGTGGGAGCAACCACATCTGAAAACCCGCGGCCCTGCGCGAGCGCAACGTCGAAGTGCACGGGATCGCTGGCGAACACAGCTTTGGCAAACTCGCGAACTTTTTCACGACCAACCAGGTAGCTGGCAGTGGGCTCAAACACTAAGTCGGCCAGGTTGGGGTTAATGCTCATGGATTCAGTCTATTCCGGGCGCTCTTGGCTACTTAGAACAGCGTGACGCCAAGCAAGCGATCAAACATGTCCCGCGCCCGCATCTTCTCAGCCTTGGTGACCTGCGATCCCCCGGCCGCAGCGAGTGCGCGAACCGCCATCACAGCGTGGTGGGCGCGCAACAACGTAGTGTCCTCGGAGGAGATTTCTCGGTCATAACCGCTCAGGAAAGCCACCTTGAGATTGGGGTCACTTCTCCAGTAGTCCTGTTCGAGCAGAAAAACATCAACAATCCAGGGGTCGTACTCGCTGTGGGCAAAGTCAATCAGGCGCACATGCCCGCCTGGGTCAACAAGCCAATTCTTCGGGTGATTCACACGGTGGGCAGGCACCAACAGCATCGTTTCCAGATCCATGGCTCTGGCAATGAGCAACCGAGCCTCCGAGAGAAGATGAGGTTCGACGACCCCATCCACAGCACCTGCGGCATCCTCAAACCGCGAGGCACACTGCCTGGCGAACTGATCAGATCGAACGGGCTGCGCTGATTCGTGAAGACGTCGAATCAGAACGCCCGCGCGGTAGTGAATCAGGGGGTCCCAGTCTTGGCCCAATGTTGTCGCGCGGTCACCCGGCACTTCGCTCTGGAGCAACATCTGAAAGGTGTCATCGTGGTCAATCAGCCTCGGTGCGTCAGAGCCAAGAGATGGCGTGTACGAGGTCAGCGCATCGAGCTCGCGCTGATAGTCGGCGAGCGCTGAATACCACTTCACAATCGAGTGCTCATCAGAGCGAGTCTTTACCCGGAGCACCCGAGAGACGAGGGGCTGGGCCGTGAGGTCTTCGGCAACCTCGACCGGCCCCAGCACACGATTGACACGGTCCAAAACCTCAGCATCTGAGGCAAGCCCTTGACGCCTGGGGGGTGCTATTCGCAAGGCGTGCCTTTCTTGGGAGTGTTCGGCCAATGAAAAACCCCCGCCCACCGTCAGTGGTGGTCAGGGGTCTTTACAAACTCATAGGGCTACTGGCAGCTGTCACACTGCAGCAAATCCATAGGGTCTACGGGTACCGCGTAGCCTCCAACGTTGTCCTCGTTCATGGCTGCCTCCTTAACATTTTCTGCCGGTCGAGTGCCGGACCACCACTATATACCGGTAATCACATAACTGTCATTACCCAATATGTAGTGGTTACGGCGTGTCGGCTCGTTACGGTATCAGACCGCACCGGCAGCGCACGAGCCCTCGTAAAGCTGGGAGCACGAAGGTGCGATAGTGGCGTTCTATTGCGGTAGCGGGGGCGGGGCTCGAACCCGCGACCTCACGATTATGAGCCGTGCGCTCTGACCAGCTGAGCTACCCCGCCGCTTTGGGTGATCGCCACCCGGGCCCCGAGTCAGGATTGAACTGACGACCCCTTCCTTACCATGGAAGTGCTCTACCACTGAGCTATCGGGGCAGGCCTGCCTTCGCAGGACCAAGCCCCGAGATTAGCACCTCGCAAGTCCTCCCGGCAAAGTCTCTGCGTCCCTAATCCGCCGTGGATTCGGAACAATTCGCCCGGGATTGTTCTAAGGGTTGGACGCCATGACTGTCTCGGCCCTAGGGTGGTGACCACCAACCCCTAAGGAGTAGCAGCGTGGTTTTTCGAACCTTCGATTCCTCTGATTTGAGTGCGTGCCCGCCCGATATCCGGGATGCTCTTGGGTTTCTCAGGCCCAAGCCCTCCCCATGGTCTTTCGTCAGGCTCGGGGGCAGTACGGACGGCGCATACCTCGTCCCAGACGCCCTCGACGGCATCGTTGCGTGCCTTTCTCCCGGGGTCAGAAATTCGAAGAGATTTGAAGACGAGTTAGCGACCGAACGCGGAATCCGCTCTCACCTCCTCGATTTCAGTAGTGACCTGGAAAAGTTCTCGACTCCTCTAATCAAGGGGATGCAGACCTTCACAAAGAAATGGTTGGGCCCTTCCAGCAACCCGACCACCGTCACGATGGCCGAGTGGATTCACAAGTTTGAGGCGGACCCCAACGACGACCTGATGCTGCAAATTGATATCGAGGGAGCAGAATGGCCAATTCTCGGGGACATCGATGTAGAGGTGATGAAGCGGTTCCGAATCATCGTCATTGAGTTACACAAACTGGATGAGATCTTCACGAACCCGAACCTGTTCGACGCTAAAGCTGTGCGGGCCTTCAAAAATCTGCAGAAGGTCTTTACCGTGATCCATGCGCACCCGAATAACTGCTGCGGAACTTCTGGAAATCTATTTGGCTCGGGAATCAGAATTCCAAGAACCTTGGAGCTGACCATGGTCAGAACCGACTTTCTTGAAAAAGCGCTCAAGAAGGGTGCCCCGCGCCAACCCGAGTTGCCTCATCCCCTCGATATTGGAAGAAACGTCCCTGGGACGCCCCCGATTTTTCTAGGCAATGGTTGGCGCTCGAGCAAGCCTCGCTTGGCAACCTTGCTCCGTATCGCGACCCAAGCCTTGTCCTACGAAATTCTGTGGCGATGGAAAAAACTCATCCCGGCGAACCTATACAGGGCGCTCAAACCAAGCCGGGCTGGCTAGGACGCTGGGGCCGCCACTCCCGAGTTCGGTCCCCTCAAGGACCACCCGATCCCCCGCTAGATTTCCGGTTAGCGCAACCGGTTGCGCTAATCAGATTTCTCGTTAGGGTTATAGGCATGCTTCCTGCGAAAACACTGGCGAATTCACCCTCCGACTGGTGGCGTCACGCCGTCATTTACCAGATCTATCCGCGGTCTTTTGCCGATGGAAATGGGGATGGGGTGGGCGATCTCGCGGGCATTATCAGCCGACTTCCGGCGATTGCTGAACTCGGGGTTGACGCGATTTGGCTCTCGCCTTTTTATCGCTCCCCGCAGAAAGACGCGGGCTATGACGTTTCCGATTACTGTGACGTCGACCCGATATTTGGCACGCTTACTGAGGCTGAGACATTGATCACCACTGCTCATGACTTGGGCTTGCGAATCATCGTTGATGTGGTTCCGAACCACTCCTCCGACCAGCACGAGTGGTTCCAGGCGGCCCTGGCCGCCGAATCCGGGTCACCAGAGCGCGAGCGCTACATGTTCCGTGATGGACATGGGGAGACGGGTGAGTTTCCCCCCAATAACTGGGAATCCGTCTTTGGCGGTCCCGCTTGGTCGAGGACCACAAACCCGGATGGCAGCGCTGGCCAGTGGTATCTCCACATCTTCGATCAGAGCCAGCCCGACTTCAACTGGGATAACCCAGAAGTCT
>WLEA01000098.1 GCA_009704535.1 Actinomycetota bacterium | reverse complement strand
ATCGAAAAAATGGAAGAACTGCGTTTCTTCCGAAACAAACAGCCCAATTGCGAAGTGATGATGTCAAAGCACGATCTCTATCCGAAATTCGGGGGCGCTATCAAGCCCATACCAGGAGCACCGTCAAGCCTCTCGGTGGCGCTGTGGTTGCTGTTTTATTTGGACGGGAACACACCACTGTCCTCGATATCGAAGTGGACGGGAATCCCCGTCGACGCGCTGGAGGATGCTTTGGGCGAGTTGGTGTCGCGAGGGATCGTTGAAGAGGTTCTAGCGTGAGAGTTCTCGTATTCGCTGGCACCCACCTCCGCCATCTCCATTTCTTCCAGAAACTTTTTGAGCTTGATCTCAACTTTTCCGCCATTGTGATGCAACGTGAAGACTCACTACCCCCAGCCCCCGAGTGGGCCACCGAGGTCGACAGAGCGCTGTTTGACCGGCACTTCAGAGAACGAGCTCTGGTAGAGAACAAGTTTTTCGGCCACGCCAACAACGAGGGTTTATTCGGCTCTATGCCGACCTTGAACGTCTCCCCGGAAACGCTCAATTCGCCAACCACCGTGAGTTTCTTGCGTGAGCAAAATCCGGACGCCGTCGTTGTATTCGGATCTGATCTGATCAAGGGCCAGTTGCTAGATGAGCTGCCTGAGTTCTCGATCAACCTTCACCTCGGGCTTTCCCCCTGGTATCGGGGGGCGGCGACGCTTTTCTGGCCGTTCTATTTTCTGGAGCCCAATTATTCGGGCGCCACTTTTCACAAAATCACCTCCAGCCCAGACGCAGGGGCGATTCTTCACCAATCGGTTCCCCCTCTCGACTCAGGTGACGGGATTCATGACGTGGCTGCCAAAACCGTTACTGCGGCGACGGATGAATTCACGGTCCTACTGGATCAGTTCTCTGGGGGCAAACGTTTTGAACTCACCAACCAAACCGCTCAGGGGAAACTCTTTTCCCGTTACGACTTCAAGCCTGCCCATCTCAGGATGATTTATGAAAGATTCGACAACGACATCGTTCGGGAATTTCTCGAAGGAAAATTGTCAGTGAGACAACCGAAGCTGATCACGGCCGTCTGAGCGAACCACGCCGACCATTGTGGTCGGAGCGGAGTGCGTGGGGTGACGTCCGTGGGCAAAAATCAGAACCCGATTTCGAGCGCCTGAATTCCCGGGTAGATGGCAAAAATGACGGTGACGGGAAGTATCAGTAAGACCATCGGAACCAACATGGCGACCTCGGCTTTTCCCGCTTTATCCACCAAGCCTCTGGTGTATTCCTCTTTAGCGTCTCTGGCGTGTGCTGCAACCACCTCGGCAAGCGGTGCGCCGCGATCGAGGGCCTGAGCGAGGTGCTCAACAAAGGCTGTGACGTGAGGCGCAGACACCCGCTTCGCTGATTCCCGCAGGGTTGGTGTGAGTGGCGCGCCGAGATCCACCAACGCCATGACCCTTGCCCATTCCCGGCCCAGCTCGCCGTTGGCCCGTCGTGACACGCGTGCCAGCGCCCTTGGCAATGAATCCCCGGCCGCCAACGACAAACCCAAGAGTTCAATGACAGTCGGGAACTCCTCGACAATGCGTTCCCCCCTCGCCCGCGCGGCCCGCGTGAGTCGATGATCATGGGACCACAGGGGCACGACAGTGCCACCGAGAGCCATACCGATCACACTCTGAACCCCCGGTGAAACACCGAGCACCGCGAAGAGTAACCCTGTGAGGGCGCCCCCGGCACAGCCGGCGATTGCACCCATGGTGCGCCGTGCACGAAAATCCTCGAAGGATCCACCACGTCCGGATGTCGCAAACACTGCTTCCTGGGCCATGCGCCCACCGAGTGCTCGGTCTATGCGCCGAATCGTCCTGGTCACACTGGGGCCGAGCAACTGGCCAGCCACCACTATCGGATCGGTCTGAGTCGCAGAGTGTATGTCCCTGGCCCGCTGCGACACATCAAGGAGATAAGGCGCTAGTCGCTGATCCCAGCGCTTGGTGGAGACCCTTGGCCACACAACCCCCAGCACAATCCAGAGTCCCAGTCCCAGCACGAGACCTAGAAGCCCGGCGGTGGCCACTAGTTCACCCACCGGAGCTGGGGCGGAAGGGAACCAATCGCGTGCATCATGCGATACGCAACCGCACTCACCACCGCGCCCAACACCAAGACACCAGAGCCCTCGACGCTCTGATAGCTCTGAAGCGTCTCACCCCTGGAACCAATCACAACCAGCACCACCCAGGGTGCTGACACCGCCATGACCGCAGCCGAGCGCACCCAGGACTGCTTGGCCGAGGCATCCTCTCGAACGGCAATGTCGTGCCTGACGCTTCTTTGCAAAGAATTCAACACATCGGGCAGATCTGTGCCCCCGACTTCTCCCGCCATTCTCAAGACTTCAACAATCCGGTCCCCCACCGGATCCGCGAGCCTCCCGCCCCACTGCGCAAGAGCCATATCACTCGACATTCCCCGGGCAAGATCATCCCGAAAGAGCTCGACTGTTGTGGAAAGCTCAGGCGGGAGCGATGGCGGCAGGGCCGAGACGGCGCGCACCACACCCGAGCCGGATCGAATGCCAGCACGGATGTGATCAATCACTCCAGGCCATGCCACTCGTAATCGGTGTCGCCGTGCTCCCCGCTCCCGCAACACAAGCCCATAGGCCACAAGAGCTGTGGCAATGGCCGCGAGCGGTCCAAGAACCGCCAGCGGAAGAACCAGAGTCACCCCAAATCCCACCGCTGTGGCTACCAACACCACGACACCCACAGCGCTCCAGGGATTGACATGGGCAAATCCAGCCTCGCCCATCAACCTCACCAGCCGCTCCAGCAGCGGCGCCAGTAGCGTGGACGGTAGTCGGGAGGTAGCGATCTGTGCGGGTGTGGCTGGGACCACCCATAACCACAGGCCAAGACCCAGGAGCGCACCCACGACTACGGCGAAGGCAATCACGCGGGGCGCTCACTTTGGTCATATCGAACGAGAGTGCCCTCACGAGCCTCAAAGATCACCCGTGACTCAATAACGCCCTTCGTGATGCGGCCGGTCGGCGCAATGATCGACACGAGGCGCCTGGTCCCCTCGGGCGAGCGCTCAAGGTGAACAACGGCGTCGATGGTGCCAGCGACGGTGGGCAGGACAAAGCTTGCATCGACGTTGCGCCCCTCCAGCAATGGCAAGGTCGAGAGCTTAACGAGTGCTTGCTGGGCACTCTTCGCGTGAATCGAACACATTCCAGGCAGCCCGGAATTCAGTGCAATCAAGAGATCTAGCGCCTCAGCACCGCGGACCTCCCCCACCACCAGCCGATCCGGGCGCATGCGGAGCGCTTCTTTCACCAGCCTGCGCAGAGTGATTTCACCGGTGCCCTCCAGGCTTGGCCCTCGACATTGAAGCCCCACATGGTCATCGCGGTGAAGACTGAGCTCAAAGGTTTCTTCCACCGTGACAATGCGCTCATGAGCAGGCACCGCATCCAGCAAAGCGTTCAACAGTGTGGTCTTGCCGGCTTGGGTTGCCCCAGACACCAGAACGCTTGCTCCCTCACGAACGAGCTCTGCCAGATAGCGCGAGGCGTCCGCGCTCATCGCGCCAGCACCCGCAAGGTCCTCGAGCGAGCGCAGACGTGCAGCGAACTTTCTGATGTTCACCGACCAGTGCTGGCGGGTAATGTCCGGAATTGCCACGTGCAACCTGGATCCATCGAGCAAAGACGCATCAACAAAAGGCTGCGACATATCAATCCGCCGGCCGGTCGGTCGCAACATGCGCTCGACGAGGCCTCGGATTGACTCCGAAGTGAGGGAGACCTGAACACGTTCGCTCACCCCTGCTCGAGCAACAAAGACATTCTCGGGTGAATTAATCCAGATTTCCTCGACGCCAGGGTCATCAAGAAACTGTTGCAACGGACCAAGACCCACCAGTTCATCCTTCAGGGACTGACTGAGGGGCTCGGCGCTAACATCCTTTCCGTCGCTGACATAGAGCGCCACCTCATCGGCAATAACCGAGGCTAGGGGCTCGCCGGCATCGACACGTCGTTGTCGCACCCGCTCCGCGAGAGAGTGAGTGGCATCAAAGAGCGGGGGCATGGCCCTATGGTCTCGAAGGTGACGAACTGACCGCTCTGTTTATCCCCAGGTCTAGAAACCAGGCCTAAATGCCAAGCACCACACCTGCGACAACAAAGTAGATGACCAGACCGGTCGCATCGACCAGCGTCGTGACCAGAGGAGCAGAAATCACCGCCGGGTCAATATTCAACGCACGCGCCATCAACGGCATCAATGACCCGATCGTGGCAGCCCAGATGCACACAAGAACCACCGAGACACCCACGGTGATGGCCACCGGAATGCCGGCAACAAGCCACCCCGCAACGAAAGCTAGTGCACCGAGCACGAGACCCAGGAACAATCCCACCGCCGATTCACGCCAGGCAACACGCATCGCGTCCGAGGGTCTCACTTCGCCAATGGCGAGAGCCCGCACAGCACTGGTCGCAGCTTGAGCTCCGACGTTTCCGCCGGTTCCCACCAGCAGCGGAATAAAGAGTGCCAAGGCTGTCACGGCCTCCAGGGAGTTCTCGAAGAGCTGCAACACTGAGACAGTCAGTGTGGCGGCAACAATGAGGAACAGCAGCCAGACGACCCGAAGCCCCGCCAATCGAAGCGGACT
>WLEA01000097.1 GCA_009704535.1 Actinomycetota bacterium | reverse complement strand
ACGCCGGCAAATAGGCCACCGGCGAGGCCAACACCAGCGAGGCTAAGCCAGGATGGCTTCGATTGTTCGGGAGCGTGGCTCACCAGCCCATCCTAGGCCCGTGTCCGCTGTCCTAGACTTGGCCTGTGAAACAACGGTATGACGCGGTCTTGGTCGGCGGGGGCATCATGAGTGCCACCCTTGGCACTGTGCTCCACGAGCTTGAGCCGACCTGGAAGATCCTGATTGTTGAGCGCCTTTCCGCTGTGGGCCACGAGAGCTCGAACGCCTGGAACAACGCGGGTACTGGCCACTCCGCTTTGTGTGAGCTCAACTACACACCAGAGCGACCCGATGGCTCTATTGCCATCGACAGTGCTGTGACTGTTAACGAACAGTTCCAGATATCCCGCCAGTTTTGGTCTTGGTTGGTCAGCGAGAAGATCATCCCTGACCCCTCGTCGTTCATTCACCAGTCACCTCACATGAGCTTCGTGTGGGGAGAAGCGAACGTGGCCTATTTGCGCAAACGCTTTGAAGCGCTGCGGGAGCACCCACTGTTTAGGGGCATGGAGTACTCGGAAGACCCTCTCGAGATTGCTCGGTGGGCACCCCTGCTCATTGATGGCCGTAAAAAAGGCGAGCCTTTGGCGGCAACACGCTTTGTCTCTGGCAGCGATGTGGACTTTGGCGCGTTGACGAAGTCACTAGTGGACCGACTCGTCGCTGACGGGGTTTCGATTACGCTTGATTACCGCGTGAATCGCCTCAAGAAGATGACGGATGGTGGTTGGAGGCTTAATCTTCGGGCCGAAATCGGGTCAACACCTGTGGACGTCGAGGCGTCGTTCGTGTTCGTGGGGGCCGGCGGAATGTCATTGAACCTGTTGCAGAAATCTGGCATCAAGGAAATCCGCGGGTATGGCGGTTTCCCGGTGAGTGGAGTGTGGTTGAGGTGCGACAACCCCGACGTTGTCGCTCTCCACAAAGCCAAGGTCTACGGCAAAGCCAGCGTTGGGGCGCCACCCATGTCTGTGCCCCACCTCGACACCCGTGTGGTGGAGGGCGACACCAGCTTGCTCTTTGGTCCGTACGCGGGCTTTACTCCCAAGTTCTTGAAGAACGGGTCTGTCACCGACCTGTTTGCTTCTCTCCGCCTTCACAATATTGGCCCGATGTTGGCGGTGGGGCTTGGTAACTTCTCGCTCCTTCGCTATCTCGTCAGTGAGGTCTTCGCCTCGAGGGGCAAGCGCCTTGAGGCACTGTGGGATTTTTATCCCTCAGCCGATCCGGATGATTGGTATGAACTCACCGCCGGTCAGCGGGTTCAGGTCATTAAGCCGGATTCCAAGAAGGTGGGGGTCTTGCAGTTTGGTACTGAGGTTGTCACCAGTGCGGATGGTTCTATTTCTGGGTTATTGGGTGCTTCACCGGGTGCTTCCACAGCGGCGGCCATCATGATTGATGTTCTTGAGCGGTGTTTCCCAGAGCGTCTCGCTGGGTGGTCAAAGAAGCTACGCGCAATGGTTCCCAGCTATGGAACCAAGCTCTCCGACGATGCTGACCGGGCATATCGCTCCACGTCCCACACAGGAAGCGTGTTGAAGCTCTAGTTAGTGCTTCACGGCCCCGCGGGAAGGCCTGACGATATACGTGGCGGGTGCTTGCACCCCGTGTTCAGAAAAAGCTCCATCGAGGGCAACCTGCAGGAGTGACACATCACTCTCGTGGACTAGCGCATAGAGGGTGCCTGAGTTTCCCAGGCCAATCATGCGTGCCCCCAGTGCTCCGTGAGCGAGAGCGGTGTCGATGGCTAGGTCAATCTCTGGGCTCGAGGCATCATAGTCATCACGCAGAGAGGCCTGTGAGGCAGAAATGATGTCACCAATGGACTGCGGCCCTTCATTGCGCAGCGTCCGAGCGACATCAAGAACCCGTTGGTTTTCGTTCACTATGTGCTCGGCCCTGCGATACAGCCCAGCCGAGAGTGCTTCCCGGAACTCAGGCAAGCGCTTAGGCGCCATATCCCGAAGAGAGGGGATATCCAGGAGGTCGACCGCCGCTTCTCTTTCGGAGAAGCGCTCAGTCGAAATATCTGTGGCGCGCTCGACGCCGGTGTCCAGCACAAGAATTACGAGCCCGTGATCAAGGAAACCGAGTTTGATCTGGTCGCTATCGAGTGAGCGACTGTCGAAAAGAATCGCATGGTCGTCTTCCGCGATGAGGGTGGGAATGTGATCGGCAAGGCCGGTCACCCGCCCCACGACCGACTTTTCGGCCTTCTGGCAGACGCGAGCCAACCCTAGGGTGTCGAGGGAGAGCTGCCAGGCGTCATTGAGCGCAACGGCCACCGCGGTTTCAAGAGCAGCAGAGGAGCCTAGGCCCACGCCGACTGGGACATCAGAGTCAACAAAAATGTCGAGACCTGGAACCGCGGAGAGATCAGCACCCACTTGACCTAGTGCCCAGGCGACACCGAGGGGGTAAGCGGCCCAACCGTGGACCTGGTCGGGCTCGAGGTTATCGAGTGAGATTTCAGCAATCTCATCGGCTTCAGTGCTAGCCACACGGAGCTTCCGGTCCTTGCGCACACCAGCGGCTACGACGGTTCTGCGGTCAATCGCAATCGACAGCACATGGCCCTCGGAGTAATCGGAATCATCTCCCAAAAGACTCAGTTTACCGGGTGCCGACCAGAGGCCGTGGGGTTCATAGCCGAATATCTCGGCAAACCCGGCACGGGTGTCGTCTCGAATATCACTCATGGGCTAATTCGGACTCCTTGGGGAAAGAAACTCCATTCTCACCCATATGGGCGTGGCGCGGTGACCAGTGGTCAAATGTCCACCGCGTACTCAGTGTTGTTTGTGATGATGGAGGGGTGCGAAACCCCTTCGATAGTTCTTTACCCCGCTACACGACACCCCGACCCGTTAGAGCATGGCGATGGATTGTCGGCACGGTGTTCATCCTGGTCTCTTGGTTAGTCGGCGGGAGCCTTCTCGGCCTCGCCCTGTTGCCCTACACCGGGGTGGACCCCCTCGCACTCTTCACCACTGAGGACATCCTGGGAGCAATGCCCTCCTGGGGGTATTTGTTCTTTGCACTAATCACTTTCGTACCTTTGTTCCTGGCCACCCTGATTGCCTATCGCTTTATTCTCGGTATCAAGCTGCGGTATTTGTTTTCCACCATCAACGAGTTTCGGTGGTGGCGTGTGGCCATGGGTTTCTGGGTCTGGATTATTCTGGTGGGTGGACCCGCTGTTGTCTCAGTAGCGCTTGAGCCTGAGGACTACAGCTTCTCTTTTGACCCGGTGACATTCCTGCCCTACCTGGTCATCGCGCTGCTGTTGCTGCCCATTCAAACGACCTCGGAGGAGCTGTTCTTCCGGGGATGGGTGATCCAGTGGGCCGCACGGGGTAGCGGGAACATTCTGTGGCTGTCTGTGCTGAGCGGAGCATTGTTCTCCCTGCCACATCTCCTCAACCCTGAGGCCGCTGGCGACATCGTCGGCGCCTTCTTTGGCTACTTCAGCGTCGGCTTCGCGCTTGGTTGGGTGACGGTGCGGGATCGATCGCTGGAAGTCGCCATTGGCGCCCACCTCTCTAACAACCTCTTCGCAGCCCTGGTCATCGGATATGAAGGTGGCGCGCTACCAGCCGAGGCTTTGTACACAACCGAATCCCTCGAGTGGGGTGCGTCCAACCTCGTAAGCCTGTTGATTATTCCGCTCTTCATCCTCTTCACAAGGCCTGGGCGCCCGAAGGCTTCGAAGCACCTTCAGGACTCAGACGCAAACCGATAGTCTGGTGCTACCGGAGCCCCGGTTTCGTTATTCACACGACAAGGGGTAGGACATGAAGCTCACCGGATTACTCGTAACATCCATTCTCGTCGCGACGCTGGGCGCTTGCGCCAGCGAGGTACCGGGCCTTAGCCTGGGCGACCCAGACGACTGTACCGGGATCATTGTGGTGGTGAACTTCGGATTGCTTTCGGAAGACCGCGACACAGAGTGCGTCGAGCTCGAGAATGATTCGGCGATTGCTGGTGATGTCTTGAGCGTTGCAGGATACGACATCGAGGGAACGGCAACTTATGGCGACCAGGTGGTCTGCCGTGTCAATGATCTGCCCTCCGAGTCTGAACCCTTCGTCGTCGAGGGTGAAGAGCCACACATCGAAACGTGTGCCGATATGCCCCCAGCTTTTGGCTATTGGGCTTTATGGGTCAAATCTCACCCTGCAGCGCAGTGGGCCTATGCCGAAGAGGGTGTGGGAACGTTGCGGGTAGAGCCTGGCCAGACTCTTGGCCTGGTTTTCTCCACTGGGGGCGACACCCCCACTCCCACCGACGAGTAAGCCCTATGGTGCACCGACCGCGAACACTAATCTTGGTCAGCCTTGCTGCTGGCCTTGCTTTTGTGCTCGCGCGGGTGCTCTATCGAGTCGTTTTTGGTGGGGCGGCCTCCGGCACGACACTGTTGCCAAGTTTCCCCAGGGTTCAGCTCTCTGGGCCCTTTTCTCACATCACCCTCTTTGGTCCCGTGACACTTGAGGGCATAGCCCATGCAGCTCTGTCAGCTGTTCCCTTCGCGCTGGTCATCATTGCCACGGGCGCTCTGGTCGCACTGTTTGATCCTCGAGCGCTGGTGGTCCTCGCCCCGCGCCTGCGAGTGGGTTCCTCCCTCGTTTTGGCGGTGGGGCTCGCGGTGTCAACATTT
>WLEA01000096.1 GCA_009704535.1 Actinomycetota bacterium | reverse complement strand
CGCCTTTTCTGCGTCCCGCCGAGTTGGCCGAGGATGACAGCCCTGAGTGGCTGTCCTGGAAACACTTGGCGCGGCACCTGATTGAGGTGGGCGCTTCACCTGAGGATCTTCTTGTGTCCTTGCCGGCAATCGCTCCGCTTAGGACGGTTGCCGATGTTGAGTTAGCGATTGCGAAGCACCGCACTTCTGGTGCTGATGTGGTTGTCTCTTACACCCCAGCTGCGAGATCCCCCTGGTTCAATATGGTTTCTGAAGATGCGGATGGTTTTCTTCACACCGTAATTGAGAGCGGTGCCGATGCTGTCAGCCGTCGCCAAGATGCGCCAAAAGTGTTTGATATGGCTACTGTCGTCTATGTGACCACTCTGGGTTTTGTTCTTGGCGCTGACTCTTTGTTTGAGGGCACAGTCGCCGGTGTTGAAATACCTGCGGAGCGGGCCATCGACATCGATACACAGCTGGATTTCGACATCGCGGAGTACCTGTTTGATCGCCAGAAAGGCGGTAGCTGAGATGGTCTCGGAACTGTTCTCCCTTGAGGGCAAAAAGATTGCGATTACGGGAGCGGCAGGTCACTTAGGCTCAGCGCTGGCAGCCGTGGTCGCCGACGCCGGTGCGGATCTTTATCTTGTTGACCAGGATGGGACAGGTCTCGACGCAGTCGTGGCGCGCCTGGGGGCTCGGGCCAAAGGGTCCGTTGAGGTTTTTGTTGCGGACCTAGAGGATGAGGCATCGCGAAAGGCTTTCGTTGAGGCGCTGGAATCAACGACGTCGAGGCTCGATGGCCTCGTCCACAATGCAGCCTTTGTTGGTACCAGCGAACTGGAGGGTTGGGCAGTCGGGTTTAAGGACCAGTCGCTCGAGACGTGGCGACGGGCATTAGAAGTGAACGTGACGGCTCCTTTCCATCTCACCCAGCTGATGCTTCCCCTCCTAGAGGCGGCTAGCGCCCCCTCGGTTGTGACCATTGGTTCCGTGCACGGAATCGTTGGCCCAGATTGGCGTCTCTATGAAGGCCTGGAGATGGCGAACCCGGCAGCATACGCTGCTAGCAAGGCAGCACTCATTCAGCTCACCACCTGGCTGGCCACGACGCTGGCCCCGGCGATTCGCTGCAACTCTGTCTCGCCCGGTGGCCTATCGCGTTCGCAACCCAGCACGTTTGTGACCCGCTATGAGGAGCGCACCCCTATGGGTCGCATGGGGAGTGAAAACGACATTGTCGGGGCAGTGGTGTACCTGCTCAGCGATGCTTCCTCGTATGTGACGGGGCAGAACATCGTTGTTGATGGCGGCTATTCGTCCTGGTAGCGCTGCGTTAGTGACGGAGAAGCCCGTGTGCTTCTTCGCCAGCCACGGCCCTCGTGATGTTCAAAATACACGCGTCGATGGTGTCGTAATAGGAATCAACTGTTGAGCCTGCAACGTGAGGAGAGACGAGGACGTTGGGGAAAGAAAACAGTCGATCATCCGGCCTGGTGGGTTCTTCATAGTGGGCATCGATGGCGACACCTTTGACTAGTTGATTGTCAAGAGCAAATAGCAGCGCTTCGTAGTCAATAAGTTCAGCCCGCGAGACGTTGATGAGGAAGGGTTGGCCCTCCAGCTTCCGAATATTGCCCATGTTCACCATGCCGCGCGTTGCGTCGGTCAGGTGAACATGGAAACTCAGGTAATCGGCGATTCCGAGGAGTGTCTCAAAGTCGCTCGAGACCCACGAACCTTGTGGTGAGACTTTCACATTGGGGTCCACAAATCGGATTGCCATACCTAGCGCTTCGGCCCTTGTTGCCACTAAGCGCCCGATGTTCCCAAGGCCCACAATTCCGAGTGTCTTGCCATTCAACGAATACGACGACATACCGTGATCGTTGCCTGCCCAGTTGCCGGTAATCACGCGTTCATGCATCTCTGGAATTCTGCGGGAGACGCCAAGCATCATCAGAATGGCGTGTTCGGCGACGGAGACGGCGTTAGCCCCGTGGTTATTGGCCACAGGAATCTTCCGCTCACGGGCGTCATCGATATTGAATTTGTCGTAGCCGGAGCTCCAGATTTGAATCAGTGTGCAGTTAGTGAGGCGATCCATGTATTCACTGGGAAAGTATCGGGCGGGCGCCATGAGGACTGCGTCGACGGACTCCAGTGGCATCCCCGCCACAGCGTCTAGGGCGTCATAACTCGCTTCGAGAACGTCGAACCCGGCCGAGTTGAGGCGTTCCCGAATCAGCGTCTTCAGAGACTCCGGGTGACGGTCAATTGTCATCCAGAGAAGAGTCGTCATGAGGGGAGATTATCAGGCGGGCCAGGGGGCCTAGCCCTTGCCACCGAGGATGATTTTCTCGACAGCGATCAGATCTTCTGGCGTGTCGATACTGATGTGAGCGCCTGGAGTCACCACCGCTGAGGTTTTGGCCTCCGAGTAGGTCGATTCGGAGTTCACCAAGAAATCACGGGCGAAGGCATAGCAGACACCGTTTCGATGAAAAACTGACGCTAGCTCCTGCCTGGCAACTATCGCGTGGCCGCCGGGAATCACGAATTCGAGTTTGCCCTCCGGGGACAGGGCCAGCTGCTTTCTGGGGTGATAGGTCAGCTCTGTCTCTGAGACGCTCCAGACGGCATCCCAGTGGCCATCCTGAAGCGTTGTGATGCACCCCTCCACGTCATTAATTGTGCGCAGAGGAGAGGTGGGCTGGAGCATCAGGACGATGTCGTAGCGCTCACCCGTTTGCTCCTCTCGAGCACGGATCGCATGGCGCAAGACTGGGTGGTCACCAATTCGGTCACCAGAGAGCTCGTCCGGTCGCCAGACAATCTCGACGCCAGGGGTTTGGGTGGCAACTTCAGCGATTTCTTGGCTGTCGGTGGAGACAACGGTTGAATCAAGCCATGGAAGATTTTGGGTGAGCTCGGTGGTGTAAGAAATCAGTGGCTTGCCAGCCACCTGGGCAATGTTTTTCTTCGGAATCCCCTTGCTTCCCCCTCGGGCCGGGATTACGGCGAGAACCTTGGAGCCGTTGAACACTGAGCGTTAGTTCCTGATCCTGACAGGTTCTGAGGTTCCAGAGCTCGATGACTCGAAGGCGGCCAGAATCACATCCATCACCGCCACCCCCGCAGGGAGATCGATAGGTGATTTTGTTTGGGGGTTTTCCCACACTGAGCGCAGATGTTCGAGCTCGCCAATAAAGTCATCGGGCCGGGTCTTCGGGAAATCCCAGGCTTCGATGAGCTCCCCACTTGTCGATCGGTGTTCTACACGGTCGGATGAGTCGCCCATCGACCAGACGAGGGCCCCTTTCTCGAAGGTGGCGATGGCCTCTTTGCTCGCGGGCCAAGTGTGAAGGTCTTGGCGGACCGTGCCCACAAGACCCGATTCAAGAGTGAGGGATAGCGCCGAATCACGGTCGTATCGGCCATCCTCGTGGGAGACCCACTCGATGTCTCCCACGACGTCGGTCACGCGACCCTGTCCGAGAACATCGGCAAAATACAGGAAGAGGTTGAGGGCGTGGCTGTGCTCGAGCAGAGCCCCGCCACCCTGATCGGTAAAGGCCAAGTAAGAATCGCGTTCACTCTTCATCCAAAAATGCGCTTTGAGGATCCCATCCCAGCTCTCCAGCATGTTCGAGCTGAGACCCTGGAGGGCACCGAGCTCCAACGTTGTGGCCAGGTGCACAAAGTGTTTGGTGTTGGGTTTCAGTCTCTGGTTGTAGCCGACCAACACGCGGGTACTCGATTTCTCTGCGGCCGCGATGAATGCGTCGATGTCAGTAGACGATGGGTGAGCCAATGGCTTCTCAATCAAGATCACACCGGGGCTAGTGGTCTCCAGCTCGGCGGTTGCGACCTTCAGGTGGGTCGCCGGTGGAGTGCCCACAATCACGATGTCAAAGGCTTCACCCGCGAGTTCATCCGGAGTGGCTAGCGTTATGGCGTCATCCCATGAGCCGTAGCGGTTCGGATAAATGACATCGCGTGCGCGCTCCAAAGCGCTGCGATCAATGTCGCAGATGGTCACATCCATGCCCAAAGTCCGACAACCGTGACCTAGGTGGTTGCCAATCGAACCTGCGCCGATGACCTTAACACGAGCATTCATGGCTTACTCAGTCAACGACCACACCGAGAGCTTGGTCTTGCGCTCAGCGTTCGCATTGATGGAGTCATCCGTGTAGTAGGAGTCATCGACGAAGTGGGTGGACGAAATCTCTTCGAAGACGGCGCCATCGGGGGAGCGGAAGCTGTGCTTCACACCCACCTCAACGGTAAGAACATCCCCCGGCTTGAGGGTGTGGCTCACACCATCGAGATCCACGATGAGCGTTCCGCTCATGCAGATAAAGGTTTCTTCCTTCTTCTTGTGAACATGCTCGGGGTGGGCCTGGCCTGGGAAAACACCAATGACCTTCTTGCAGTAATCCCGATTCACGATGGTGACCATGACAATGCCGAACTCATCGAAGCGCTCCACTCCGTAGTGATGCGAGAGCTCCAGCTGAGAGCGATTAGGCACTAGAACTCCGGCGGATTCAAAGTGCAGTTTGCTTCGCTCCACCAATTCACGCAACAGTGCGTCGCGCTTTGTTATCTCAAGGTTCTGTGTAGTCAGCTTGTCGAGAGCGTCAACCTGGGACGTCGTAACTTTGTGCTCGAGCTTGGACCACATGTTTGCGGTTATTTGGTCCTCCAGCACGGGGATTGCCAACATGATGTCGTCATCACCGATTTCGGT
>WLEA01000095.1 GCA_009704535.1 Actinomycetota bacterium | reverse complement strand
CCGTTTCTGCGCATCGGCATTGGTGTCATCTTCATCTGGTTCGGTGTGCTGAAGCCCCTAGGGCTCTCCCCGGCAGCAGAACTGCTCGCAAATACGGTGTATTGGTGGACTCCGGAGATTGTTGTGCCAGCCATTGGCTGGTGGGAGGTTGCCATTGGCATTACCTTCCTCATTCCCCAGCTGACACGGGTGGCCATATTTCTCTTGGCAGTCCAAATGCCAGGAACCTTTCTCCCGCTAGTTCTTTTGCCCGAGGTCTGCTTCACTGTCATCCCGTGGGGATTGACCCTCGAGGGCCAATACATCGTCAAGAACCTCGTCATCATTGGCGCAGCACTCGTGATTGGTTCCACCATCGAAACCAAACGCCGTTTGAAAACTCAAGCAATTCCCGTGGTGAAGGTCTAATACATCAACAGCTTCGAGCGCAGGATCTGCTCGAACTTGGCAACATCACCAGCTGCTAGGTCAAGATCGTTCCAGTCTGCGATCATGCTAAGTCGCCCACTTCCGTCATCAATCAACACACACGGCTCGCGGCCATCACTGGCCGCGAGCTGCTGCGTGCTTCGGTGGTTTCGATAGACCACCACCAACTCATGACCTAAGTCAGCGGCTAGCCTGGCGCGCAATGCTTTCCACGCGGAGCTTGGGTTCTGAGGCGATCGACACAGGTGAGACAGGGCGCAGGCGTGAAGGCCAGTGAGGCGACCGAGGCTTCGCCCCAGTTCCCGAAGCACGCCACTATCTGCCTTGACCACTCCAATGAGCTTGACCACAGAACCCCCGTTTCAGGGGAGCGTAGCAAGGGAAACCAGCGTGCGCCTGGGCACCAGGCCACTACTTGCGGCGCTTGATGAACATCCCCGCTGCGACAACCATCAGCGCGCCAACAATGTAGACCGCGTAGCCGAAGAGCAGATCAAGAATCATGCCGATTCCTCTGAGCAGCGCAGTGTTGCGCGTTTGGTGGCAGCGATAATCTGATTAACACGGTCAGCGATGTAGTCCTCAGCAACAGTCACGCTGGTGAGGGTGTGAAAGCCTCGGGCGGCGAGGCCTAGTTCCCTGAGCCATTCGCCCTCGGGTGGGTTGACTCCCCGCAGGCCTTGCCTGGCTGTGGTACTGATGTCATCGATTGCGCGGGCGGCCGCGAGCATGTCATCGAAGTACCCTTCGTCCCCCGTGCGCTCTATTTCATTCATGCTGTGTGTGAACGCCCGGACTTCTGGCATGACCTCAGCGCAGTAGGCGAGGAAGTCCCGGGTGGACGAAGGCTGGATCGGTTCCTCTGGGGCGGCCTGGCAGCCGGCGACCAGCCACAACGTCAGGGCCGCGGCCAGAATTAGTCGAATCACCGGAGACCCCCGTTCACTGCCGTCATGGTTAAGAGGCTAGGAACCACCACCGACAGGTGTTAGTGGTTCCACTCGGCTTCTTCATCGAAGCCGCTACCGTATTGAGTTTCGGGGTAGGCGGTGTTGGGGGAGTACCCATAGGGACCAGAGTGCACATCACCCTCGTTCATCAGTGGCTCCCCGCACCCCACACAAAAGTCATTCCCGGACACCCACGGGGTTTTGCACGTTGGGCAGTAGTCAGGTTCTTTCTTTGGCATTACTTCTCCTCCTTCATGAAGGTGTTCACCAAGACGGTGTTCTTCTTTTCTTGGATGCTCGTCATCAGCAGCCCCAACTGTGAGTGGTAGGGCAAACCCGGGCTGTTATCGGTGAAGTACCCATCAGATCCGGGAACACTCGGGTGCTGCACACTCCCGCTCAAAACCCAGCCGGTGAGGATGGCACCTTCATCACCGGTTGCTCGCACGTAATCGGCGATCGCATCATCGAGTCGCTGCTTTGCTGCCTGAGATTTCATTGGCGCTCACTCCTTCTAGGTAAGAAACCCGGGGCCAATACCCCGGAATCAAGAACCATAGTTGCCACCACTGACACTCACCGTGTCAGTGGTGGGGTGTAATGTCGACCGTCCTCCAACAGACAAGGACTCTATGCAGCAGTATTCCTTTGAGCTCTACTTCGAATCAGAAGCCCACATCGAGATCAACACCCTCTTCGCCGAGAACCTCACCATTGCCATGGATTTCTTCGATGGCCTCTATCTCGAGCTCCATAGAGACAACACCCGCCACCCGAGCACCCTCAGGCTTCTCGACCAGGAGGGCGAAGAAGAACTAGCCCTTTATGCCACGCACTTCGATGCCCTGGCGCACTAGCTCTGTGTATTCCGGGGCACGGGCAACGGTTGTGTGCCGTAGTTCGAGTCACCGCCTGTTTCTCTGACCTCAACGGTGAACTCAGCGCCGATTGCTAGCGCATAGCGCCGAATGCTGGCCATGCGGGGATTGGCGTCGTAGTGCTCGAACGCGGCCACAGCCGGTTGGGAAACCCCCATGCGCCGTGCCACCTCAGCCTGGGTAATGCCGCGCTTCTTGCGGATTGCCGTGAGGGACTCCATGAGGTGCCGCTCGGAATCGAGCAGCACTCGAGCCTGTGCCACAAGTTTTTCATCCCAGGTAATCATAAAGAAAACCTTATATTGAGTGATCGTCAGAGTCAAGACGATTCCACAGCGAGGCGCGGCCCTGCCGGAAGTACTGTGCAGCCAAGGAAATTTGGCGGTTTTGATCCTCTCGCACCTGATTCTCTGAGCCCGGCTTTTTTTCGTGGATAAGGTGGCCGACGAAGCAACCTTGCAACTCGGCGGGCTCCGAGTGGTAGAGCCTCACGGCGATCCGTATCGAGATCAGTTTGCCGGAGGGATCTTGCTCGAGGACCGTCATGCTGTTCCAGCGGATTTCAAAGAGCGGAAGGCCGGGGAAAAGAGCCACAGTTTTGACTTTCTTCGTGCCCGAGAGATTGCCACGTATTCCCTGGACTAGTCGGTCTTGGAATTCGGCGACCAGAGACGCGGTCGAGTATGGGTCGAACTGGCGAAGCGGAGAGTCGACTGCCCGCAAGAACGACTGCGTTGCCGCAAGTAGGTGGTCCCGGCCCACAACAGCGACATCCCCGTACCAACGGAACATGAGAGGGGCGCCGAGTGAGCATCGTGATGCGGAGTAGGGGAAGGGCATGGACAGAGGCTATGGATGACCTCCGACACGGCGCGCTAGTCGACCACGTTTTCGGCGGCTGGAAATCCCCTAGAAATCAACGAAGCGGGACGCTACGCTACCAAAATACCACTCTGTACACTCCCAAAATACCGGTCTGTACACTACGGATTTACCAGTTTGCGGGGCCTTTCCGGCCCCGAGAGCCACTAGATCACACCAGTGAGCCGACCCTCTGGATCGGCATCTTCCACGGTGTACGTGACTGACGCCCGAACGGCGAGAGCATATCGCCGGAGGGTGGCCAGGGTTGGGTTCGAATCGTGGGCCTCGAATGCTGCGACGGTGGGTTGGGTGACCCCCATGCGAGCAGCGACTGTCCCTTGGGTGATGCCTTTGGTCTGGCGCAGCTCAATAAGTTGAGCCATGAGGTTCTCGTGTCCGCGCACCAACCCGGTGGCGAGAGCTTCGTGAAAAGACTCTGCTTCCTGTGACATAGACTTTAGTCTATATGTTGTGGTGACTAGTTGACCCTGGGCTCCGTGCTGGCCTGTGGAAAACAAAAACGATCACATCGCACAAACCACTATGTTCTGAACATAATCTGAAGTACCCTAGAGAAATGAGCAGAATCACAGTGACAATTCCTTCGTCTGACCTCAGCAGAAATCCGGCAAAGGCCTTCGGCCTTGCCGAAGAATCTCCCGTCCGACTAACCAGGCGAGACGGTCAGGATCTGGTACTCATGAGCGAGCAGGATGACAACGCCCGGGAAGAACTTCTTCGTCTCGCCGCAGAGCTCATTGCCGTAGCAGTGGATGACCAGGGGACCCTTGTCGAGAGAATGGTCCAGCGCTTCTCCTGGATGTTAGCTCTCGACGAGAAAGCTCAGGTCGCCTGCACGGCGGATCTGATCCGCTCTGCGCGAGCTTCTTTCTCAACCGGAGCTCGCCCTTTGCTACTGAGCACGCTTGACTCTTGGAGGGAGACCGCAGAGGCTATAGCCCTTGGTTTAGACAAGGTCCCCGTCGACTGGCTTGATGAGCCTGAACGAGTCGAACGGCCGTAGTAGCCGATGGCCACAAAGGACCCAGTCCCGCGACCGCGGGGTCGGTCTGAGTACGAGATCCACTTCGATTCCTCACACGCCAGAAAAGGCTGGAGTGACCTGATGGCCGTTCGGCGTAATGATCTTGTGTCGGCGTGGGAGTTTTTGACCCATAACCCGGAGACCGTCACCGCTTTGTCGGACAGGCTGAAGGGTAGCCTGTCCCGCCTCGTCAGAGGAGGCGTCACGCATACTCGCTGGCAACTCAAGCTGAGTGCCACCCACGGCGCGCGAATCTGGTACTTCGTTGATGGGCGAAAGGTTCATCTGGAGAGGGTCTTCACCAGTCACCCCAACGAAACCTCGTAGCAGGGGCAACGCTTGCAACCCCCGCGCTCTCTCAATATCGGGGAGTAGATTTACCTCCACCACGAGAAAGGATCCCATCATGGGTTTCGCAGCAGCTGTTAAGTCTTTCTGGTCCAACTACAAGACCTTCTCCGGGCGTGCCCGGAGATCTGAGTACTGGTTTATCCAGCTCTTCCTGGTACTCACCAACCTCGCA
Source organism: Actinomycetota bacterium (assembly GCA_009704535.1). Lineage (GTDB taxonomy): Bacteria > Actinomycetota > Actinomycetes > Actinomycetales > Microbacteriaceae > Pontimonas. Next base: position 170 of record WLEA01000095.1, on the reverse strand, counting down.
GCGGCAGCTATCGATCTAGCCCTGATGGATGGTGACGTAGATCGCTTGATCGCTAACGGCGGTGGCGGCATAGTCGGCCTCATCTGGATTCTTGCCACCATCGTGCCTGCCCTGGCAGCACTGGTCAGGCGTCTTCACGACACCAGCCGAAGCGGCTGGTGGGCTCTCAT
>WLEA01000094.1 GCA_009704535.1 Actinomycetota bacterium | reverse complement strand
TGGATGGGCATCCGGAACATTTCCACCGTGGACTGCGTTGTGGACGTGGGCACCGATGTTCAGCGCTACGAAATCAGTTCCGGGGACGACCTGATTTGGAACTCAAGTCACTGCCAAACTGACTCAGTGCCCTTCGAGGTAACACTTTTGGCCGGCAGCGAGCAGGAAACAGTAGCAATTCCTTGGGATCGAACCCGGTCTGCTGTTGACACGTGTGCCACCCCTGAAACCCGCCCGGTGATGCAAGGCGGTGGCACGAGCTATCACCTCAGGGTCTTCTTGGGTGACCTGGAATCTGCTGAAACCCGCCAGTTCTTGCTGAACTAGAAGGCCGGTGCGGTCTTCTTCGTCGGGCTTTCTGAAAATGCCCGGCGAATAGCCTCAGCGATGCTTGCGTGGGACTGGTCCAACACCAGGTCAAAACCGAGCCGAGAGGCTTCTGACGCTCTCTGGGCAGCTTGGCTGACCTGGCGAATTTCTCCAGCGAGGCTGATTTCGCCGATGGCAACCATCGTCGGTGATAGGGGTGTGTCTTTGGCGGCGCTGGCAACAGCAAGAGCAATGGCTAAGTCTGCCCCTGGCTCGTGGATACGAATACCTCCCACGGTCGACACGTAGACATCAGCCTGAGACAACGCGATTCCCGCACGCCTCTCCAAGACAGCAAGCAGCATGGCAACCCGTGAGGACTCCACGCCGTTGACTACCCGCCGAGGCTGCGGTGCTGAGCTTGGAACCACGAGGGCCTGAATTTCCACGGGTAGGGCTCGTCTGCCCTCCAGTGCGATGGTGATACAGGTCCCACTGACCGGAGTGCCTGTGCCGGAGCGAAACAGGCTACTGGGGTCTGGAACCTCAACGATTCCAGACCCACTCATCTCAAAACATCCCACCTCGTCGGTGGGCCCAAAGCGGTTCTTATGGGCTCGGATGAATCGCAAGGATGTCTGACGATCGCCTTCGAACTGGCAGACCACGTCGACTAGGTGCTCGAGCGTTCTAGGTCCCGCAACCTGCCCATCCTTGGTGACGTGGCCGACCAAGATAATTGGCATTGCGGTGTCTTTGGCGACCCTGATGAGCGTCGCAGCAACCTCTCGAACTTGGGCAACACCGCCGGCTAACCCTTCGAGGAGGCCTGACGAGACCGTCTGGACCGAGTCAACAATGAGCAAATCTGGATTCAACGACTCAACATGGCCGAGCACCGACCCCAGGTCCGTGTCGTTTGCCAGGTAAAGATTGTCGTTGAGGCCACCGGTCCTCGATGCCCTCAGGTAGACCTGGCCGGCGGATTCTTCCGCGCTGACATAGAGAACCCTGCGCCCTCCTCTAGCCGCATGAGCGGCGACCTCGAGCAACAGCGTGGATTTGCCAACCCCTGGTTCTCCCGAGAGCAAGATGACAGCGCCGGGGACAATTCCTCCGCCGAGCACCCGATCAAACTCGCCAACACCCGTCGGGTGGTGACCGCTCTCGATGCCGGAATGTTCCGTAATCGGCTTCGCAGTTTTGTCCCCCAGGGGGACCACTGCCTTGACCTGCTTAGACGCCGTTGTCGGGGCGCCGGTTTCGGTCACGGTGCCCCACGCTTGACACTCTCCGCACCGACCAACCCACTTGAGCGTGGTCCAACCACAGTCATCGCATCGATAGGCGGGCTGGGTTTTGGCCATAGCACCAGCGTAGGGCTCAGCACCGACCCACAGAGTGAGGCGCGAAAATCTGGGGTGAAATCAGGCGCAATGCCCGGTATACACTCGTAGGCGGTACCGTGTCCGAGCGGCCGAAGGTGCAACTCTCGAAAAGTTGTGTGGGTGAAAGTCCACCGTGGGTTCAAATCCCACCGGTACCGCTCAGAATCACTGGTGGTTGCGCAACTAGGAGGCTCGAACAAGTATGCCTTTTTCCGGTCGGGAACTCAGTGCCCGGATGCTTTTGTATGGGCTGAATCAACTCGGCCGTCTTGTCGCCACCCCCTTTCAGCTCGTGGCGTCCGGATCGTTTTCTCCTCGCGCCGCGACGATGGTCCAACAAATAAGGACAAGAAGGCCCAGCACTTATGTCGAGAAGATTCGATACAAAATGGCTCGCGACCGACGGCCACTTCTTGCTCTGTTTGCAGACAAGGTCGCTGTAAGAGGCTATGTCGAGGCACACACAGGGCCGAGTCGACTGAGCCGGATTTATTCCGTCGCGAGCAGGTTCCAGGACTTGGATTGGCAGGCCGTGCCCGAGGAATACGTGTTGAAGGTCAATCACGGTTGCAAGGGGCTGATTGTCGTGACCCGGAATGCGAAAACTGATTCTCGGCTGCCTCCTTTGGACGCCAAGAAGCCATGGCGGCTCCACATCGTCCATCCGTCAGCGCTAGACAGAACTCTGATGAAAGAGTGGGTCGACCACTGGCTGACATTGTCGTACAACTGGCGGAGGTGGAAGTATTTGGAGTGGCCATACTCCCAAATCAGCCGAAAGGTTTTCATTGAGGAATTCCTTGGGGCAGGGCTTCTTCTGGCGCGCAACATCAAAGTGATCTGTTTTCACGGCCAAGTGGCTTCCCTAATCTTGACCACGGTGCGGGCTGACGGTACGGAAGTGGCCGATGGACGGTTCTCCGCTTGGGAACTTGATGGACTCTCTGCTTTGTCGAAGATTTCTCTGGCCGAGCTGGCCCACGTGGTGACAGACTCCGCCGAACTTGCGCGGGAGACAGATTTTGTGCGTGTTGACTGGGTCATCAGTCCTCGGGGGCCTATTTTTGGGGAGATGACGAATTTTCCTGCAGCGGGGGGGTTGCCCGCCGGCCCGAGTTTGACCTCTACGGCGGAAGAAGTTAACGAGCTTTACAGTTCCCTCTGGAAGGTTCCACTATCGTACGACGAGCTCCCATCTGGAGATTACAATTCTTGAGCGGTGTCTTTCAGTCTCTCGATTTCTTTCCGGGCGGCCGAACGTGAATCGAGCAACGCGACGGTCTCAGACCATCGTCTTCTCTCGCCTGGGGACAGGCGGAGGAGCAGAGGGAACTTTGACCGATTGGGCTAAGGCTGTCCTTCAGAACGGACACGACTGTGACGTTCTGATAGGAAAGTCAACGGTCTGGCAACGCATCCGGCTCGGACGTGAAATCCGGCGATTTGTTGGAAGGACGGCGGGGCAGTTAGCCGTCGGCTCGCTGTGTCGCTCGCTTGATTTATGGGTATCGCCGTCCGTTGCGTTGGGAGATTTTTTCTTTGAGGCGCGGCACCGCCTGACCGCACTGCGTTTTGTGCTTGACCCGCGCAGGTTTCGAGCACGGAAAATCCTTCAGCGCGCAGAGACGGTCCTTGTCGGAAACGTGCTCACTCCGCGCGGCCTGAAAGAGCTGCGCGTGGCGTGCAAGTCGGCGAGCTTGGTGCTTCACCACAATGGAAGCCCGACGGGGTTCTCAGAAGATTGGTTGCGCCGAGCGTCTGACCGGGTTGGGTCCCGATTGGGCGACCAGCAGACTTACTTTGAGGTTTTTTCGTGGGTTGTGTTTCAATCTGCCACACACCGAGAAGCCTTTGATGAAATGTATCCCGGCACACGGCAAGACACCGCACTGGTGTGGCCGTCCGCAGATGAGCCCAAAGTCGCAGGGTACGCTGCTACCTCCAGCCCCTTCCATTCAGGAACTTTCAACCTTGTGGCAGTCGGGAAGTTTCAGGCGGCGAAGAACCAGCTCCAAACGCTGAAGGCGTTTCTCGCCATCAGTCAGAAGTACCCATCAACCCACCTCACCTTGGTTGGTGGCTCAATTTCAGATCGCCGATATCTTAGCGAATGCGTCGATTTCATTACGAGGAATGATTTGTCGAACAGGGTATCTTTGGTTGGTTTTCGTGTAGATGCCACGCGTTACCTTGCGCACGCGGACCTTGGCGTGCATCTCGCTGTTGGGGACGGGGTTAGCCGGGCAGTGCGCGAGGCAGCCTTTTTGAAAAAACCGATGATTATTGCAAGTGACCCCGGGAATAGGAGCTTCCTCGGCCCCGAGGCCGCTGTGGTCGTCGACCCGTCCAATGTTGACCAGGTCGCTGAGGCATTCTCGGTCATGGTGGATTCGGCTGAGCGTCGGAATCAAGTCGCAACCGCCGCGTATCGAGCTTATTCATCGAAAGCCTCTTGGCCCTTGTTTGCCTCCAACGTGCAGACTTTCTTTGAAACTGTTGACAGCGGGGCCGCAGTCTTACGGCAGGCACCTTCTTCCGCCAACGTGCGCCGAGGTTGATGGCTGGTCCGAGTTAATCAGCGGGACCTTTGAAGACAGTGACATCGATTTGCAAGAAAACGCTTGCGGCCGAATGGTCAACTCTCGAAAAGTTGTGTGGGTGAAAGTCCACCGTGGCTTCAAATCCCAACCGTACCGCCAAAATGTCCGGTGAGCCTGCGCGGGGAACTACAGCGCGACGCCTGAACCTAGCAGGTGCCCAATTGCCCAGGTCAGTGCGAGAGCGAGTCCGCCGCCGAGGGTGACTCGCAGGACAGGGCGCAGCGGCCTGCTGTTGCCTAAGTAGGCTCCGGCAGCACCCGTGATTGCAAGCGCCACGAGTGACGCCAGGAAGGTAACGGGAAGTCGTGCATCACCGGGAGTGAGCGCAATGGCTGCCATCGGTAAGGCGGCTCCTGCTAGGAAAGACAGCGCGGAGGACAGGGCAGCGTGCCACGGGTTCGTGAGCTGATTCTCGTCAATTCCTAACTCAGCATCCAAGTGCGCCCGGAAGGCGTCGTGATCGGTCAGCTCTTGTGCGACGAGCTGAGCGGTTTTCTTGCTCAAGCCCTTTGCTTGGTAGATATCGGCGAGCTCTTGGAGCTCGGCTTCGGGTTGGTCAATGAGTTCCTGGCGCTCGCGAGCAATAAGGGAAGCTTCGCTGTCTCGTTGCGAACTGACCGAGACGTATTCGCCAATAGCCATCGACAACGATCCAGCGATGATGCCGGCTACGCCGGCAATCAGGATCGCGCTCAGGTCCGAGGT
>WLEA01000093.1 GCA_009704535.1 Actinomycetota bacterium | reverse complement strand
GCTGGTAAGTGGGATGAAGCAGGTGCTTTGCTGGCACATGCAGCTAAGAACCTAGAGAAAGCCGGCGCGGAGGCAGTCGTATTGTGCACCAACACGATGCACGTCTTGGCTGATTACATTCAGAGAGAAATCTCAATACCTTTTCTTCATATTGCAGATGCCACCGGGCAAGCTGTTGCGGATAAGCGGCTAAAGAAAGTTCTGCTTCTTGGCACGAAATACACAATGGAAAAAGCCTTTTACAAAGGTCGGTTGACTGAAAACTTTGGGCTCGAAGTCATAACTCCAAGCGAGACACAGAGGGATGAAATCCATCGCGTGATATACGAAGAGTTGGTCCGCGGGATCATCAAATCCAGTTCCAGAAGTTACTTTATGGACGTGATTTCCGAGTTCACTGAACTTGGCGTTGAGGGCGTGATTGCAGGTTGCACAGAGATTGAACTTCTTGTGGGACCGGAAGACCTAGGTGTGGCTTACTTTCCAACCACTTCACTGCACTCGGCCGCTGCCGCCGAGTTTGCGCTTTCCTGAATTAGCGTAGAAGGCGCTTGCGCACTTCTTGAAGCCAGTAATCTCAAAGGGAAGGCGGCGTCTGGGCGTTTCACCCTTTCTTCGCCCAGTAAAACCCATCAAATAGTTGTAATTCATTGTTGAAATCTACGAAAACAGTCCCTCAAACAATCGGATCTAGACCTGTTGAGAGCCATTTAGGCTCCACAACAGTTAGTGCAGTGATGTATCTGCGTCGCCATGCTTCCAGCCCTGGAAGGTGACTTCGAAACCTGCTCGGCTGGGACTGGCGGCGTAGGGGCCGGCACTCCAGGTGAGGTCAGAGTCAATTGGGGCGAGGCGGACAAGTTGCCATGTTCCGCTGGGCCGTCGAGCCCTGATGGTGAGCGCATTATCTGAGCGGCTAACGCGGAATCTGGTGGTTCCGCTACCCCAAAGCGGGGCAGGCCCTGCGGACCAATCGGAGACCTCGTTTGTTACCACGGCACCTAATTGCACTACTCCATCGGCAAGCTCAATACCGCACTTGATCCACTGGGTCTCCGAAGCGAAGACCAGTAAGCCAGCTTGGTCAAACTCTTCACTGTAGGTTGCATCGACATCGCATTCCATCGCAGAGTTGTCGGGAAACGGCGCCAAAAGACTGTGCCCCGTATCGTGAATGAACCCGTAGCTCGTGTGGCGCCACAAATCACTTTCGTTCTCGGTGGTAATTGTGAGGGATCCATCAGAGATGTTCGCTTTGGGCGGTTTGTTCCACCATGTCCCTGACTCGAAGTCAATTGGTTTCATGCTCTGACTTTATCCAGCCTCCACGAGCAAATCGAGAAAGCAACCAGCAAAGCGTCGAGTCCCCCACTCTCCGCCCTCGAAAACCCATCAAAAAACTGTAATCTACGAAAACAGCCCCTCAAACAATTGGAGGCAGACCGGTTGCGAGCGATTTAGGCCCCCACAAACCTAATCGGTCGCACGTTGTCGGAATGTGTAAAATTCGAGGGCCCCTGTCTCACGTTGGAAGGGCGTGCCGTTCCCGGAAGCCCGAAAACAGCCGAGCCGAGCAGCACCAATCTGCGGACTAGGGAAGTTCGGTTGTTAGTTCTTTGAGGACGAATCGACAAGTTACTACGTTTTCCGCGACAGGAGCTATTTTGCGAGACAACGCACAACAAACCTCGAGAGTTATCAGAAGCCGTTGCGGGTTGCCAACGGTCTCGTGAAGCTTGACGCCCCACGCCCCACGCTCCAAGATCGGCGTGAGCGGGCCATTCGCGTACGGTTCCGGTCTGGTAGATTCTGTTTTGTGAGCGACAAGGTACAGGGGCCGCAGAGCTATTTCCCTTCAATCGAAAAGACGTACGGTCACCCTGTCGCGTATTGGTTCGAGATCCTGGCTTCTCACGCTGACAAGCCTCATATGGGCATGGTGGAGATACTGAAGAATCAGCATGGCCTGGGTCATGGCCACGCAAACGCGCTTGTCGCTCATTTCAGGGCGGTCAGCGGGTAGTAGGAGCCGAGAACGTCGTGGCCTGGGGCATTACGCTCCCGCGGGAGCGCGCATGGTCAGCTACGTTGTGGCGACTAAAGTCACTATAGATTTCGATCCACGCTTCCCTTCCTTTCAGGTCGACAGTTGTCTACACTTTGACTTTAGGTTGAAAGTTGGGTAACACGATGAGAGAGAGCCTTGTGGAAGAGCTGGACCAAGCCGACTACCTCACGCAGAAGCTTCGAGCGCTTGAACCCAAAGCCTATGATGTTCAGCTCAAGCGTTCAAAGGCCACAGGGTTTGCCTGGGGAGTGTTCTGGACGCTCGTCGTTCTGAGCGGGGCGGTCGCTGGACTGCATTACCTGGCGCCCGAGACATTAGAGGTACTCTTGGCGGTGCTCAGCTAGAGATGGCAACAGATCTCTCGGTTCGGCAGGAACTTCGAAAGACACTGGAGGGCAAGCTGGAAGTCGCCGCGATTAACAACCCACAGGCGATTACCTCCTGGGATTTGTCGTCTTCGCTGGATCGAGTCACCATTACGTGCACCGAGGACTCTTTGAGCGAGCTCGTCATTGAACACATCGCCACGTCGGTAACGCGGCTGCTCGGTGTGGGTAAGCGGCTAAACATGGTAGACCGAACACTCAGGGCTGTGACGGTTGAATGTTTGCCCGAGGCAGGAAATTCTGTCTTACTGCGACGTGTTTACGCTGTGGACTGACTAGTAGCGGTCGTTCCGCAACACCTCAACGTCTGTAACCCAGGCGCTGAGGGCGTAGTGGGGGAAGTAGTCGGTTGCGATTTTTGCCAAGATCTCGTCCAGAACCGCCTCGCTGAGGACAGATTCGATGCGAATGTTGCCCCCCGAGATGTCGCCGGCCCTCTGGTTGCGAGGGCCTTCGCCATGAGCAGCCGACACCGTATAGCCCCGGGCGCCCGCAGCGTGGAGGACGGCGACCAGCCTCTTCTCAAGACCTGATTCAGCGACCATCGTGAGTAGTTTGCGTCGACTCCTGGTCATGAGATTAAGTCTGCCAGGTAGGAGCTGAGTGAGTGCAATACGGGAATTCCAGCGATTAAGTTGAACGGGAAGGTCACCCCGAGGGCTGCGGTCAAGTAGATGCCGGGGCTGGCTTGCGGTAACGCCAATCGAACGGCTGCAGGAGCAGCGATATACGAGGCCGAGGCGCTCATGACCCCAAGAACGCTCGCGCCCCCGAGGCTAAGGCCAGCCATGTGTCCAGCAATCACACCCAGCGACCCAGCTACGAGGGGGAACCAGATGCCAAATGCGACTAACGGCCATCCACCGAGGCCGATGTCTTTCAGGCGCCGCCCTGCCACGATTCCTAACTCCAGGAGAAACAGTGTCAGGATTCCGGGAAACAGCCCGGAGAAGAGGGGCTCAATACCCTGGTAGCCACTGGCTCCGGTAATCACGCCAACCCCGAGGCCCCCAGCGAGCAACACAATGGATCGGCCCGTGAGAACTTCTCGGAGGGTGTCTGACCAGCTCATGGTGCTCGTGGACCCACGGGCAGCCAACAGCAGGCCGACAATGATGCCGGGAACCTCCATGGTTGCCAGCAGAGTTGTGACAAAGCCCTCGTAGGACACACCGATGGTGTCGAGAAAAACCAGGGTCGCGGTGAACGTGACGAGGGATGTTGACCCGTAATGCGCCGCCAGCGCACCGCGATTGACAGTATCGAGGCGGGACGTGGCCCGCAGCCCGATAAAGGCAAGAATCGGGATGATGACTCCCAGCACGACGGTGGCTAGTAGCGGAAGGGCTACTTCCGACCAGGCGGAATCCGACAGCGAAACCCCTCCCTTCACACCGATGGCTAAGAGGAGGTAGATGGACAGTGCCTGATACACCGGTTCCGGCAGGCGAAGATCACTCTTTATGCTCACTGCAATAAGACCCAGCGCAAAGGCAAGGACGGGAGGTGACGTCAGGTTAACCAGAGCAAGGCTGAGCGTCTCGGCGAAACTCATCCGCTAAGACCCCCTAATGACTGGATGAGCTCACCGATTGTCCGCTGGGCGCTGGTGGGGTGGCGGAGGGGGCCCTGAGTGTTGATCTCGTAGTGGTTTCGCCGACCCAACTTGCGCTTGGTGATGTAGTTAGTGTCTTCTAAATCACGAAGGATGGAGGTCACCGACCGGGAAGTCACACCGGCGTGCAAAGCTAGGTTGTCAATCGTTTCGTTGGGGTTCCTTGCCAAGAGAATCAACACGTGCCCGTGATGGCTCAAGAACGTCCAAGACTTAGTCACTGTTTTCTCCCAATCTGTCCCAGCGTCCGACGCACGCGACACCGCCACCTGCTTTCAAGGGTAGCAAAAAAATTCCGGAAATTATCTTCTGGCTTAGTGCGTCCGCCACCCGACCGGTTGCACTGGCTAGGCGGTGGTTGCCAAAACGATGGCCAGAAAAAGAAACACTGCTGCGACACCGAATTCCATGGCGATTTCCACCCTCGGTCGAGAAAAGAAGGCCGACGCTGCTGAGGCGGCGAAGACCAGAGGAACCAGCCAGAGAACAGTGACGACCAAGAACGCGAGACTTAACAGTGTGAGCTGCCAGACGACACTCGTCGCGCCACCAAGAAACTGCGGAAAGAACGCCAGGTAAAAGATCAGCACCTTGGGGTTGGTCACATTGGTAATGAGAGACATCCGGAATGGTTCTCCGGCCGTGAAACTCGGAGCAAGGTCGGCGACGCCCGGGTCACCACTCACCGGAAGCGTCCTCAGAAGTGCGAGAGCTGCACGAGCGCTGATAAAGGCCAGCACAAGCAAGACAACGATCCCTGCAAGGGTGAGGACATCGAGAGCGACGGGGTATTGGCTTGCTAGCAGGCCAATACCTGAAATGAGCACCAGCGAGACGATGCTGAGCCCGGCGAGAATGCCCAGCATCGCGGCGAATCCCGCCGACCGACCGCCACGGATTGCGTATCGCAGGAGCAGGAGAGTGTCGGCGCCTGGCGAAAGGATAATCACT
>WLEA01000092.1 GCA_009704535.1 Actinomycetota bacterium | reverse complement strand
TCACCGGGCGTAATGATGCCTGGGCAGTTAGGGCCAATGATCCGTGTGCCACCGACTTTCTGGGCGTGAGCCCAGAACTCGGCCGTGTCCTGAACCGGAATTCCCTCGGTAATCACGACGAGTAGTGGAATGCGCGCGTCAACGGCTTCCAAGGCGGCATCCTTCGCAAACGCTGGTGGCACAAAGGCCACCGACACTGTGGCGCCGGTCGCCGCCATTGCCTCGGCGACAGTGCCAAAGACGGGCAGGGTGACTTCCCCGTGGGTGACGGTTTCCCCGGCCTTACGGGCATTGACGCCGCCAACGACCTGGGTGCCAGCGGCCAGCATCAAGGCGGTGTGCTTGCTGCCCTCGCCGCCGGTGATGCCCTGAACGATGACTTTCGAGTTCTTATCCAGAAAAATTGACATGTCCCAATCCCTTACTGTGAAGCCAACGAAGCAGCCATATCGGCACCCTCGTCCATCGTTGATGCCAAGGTCACCAGAGGGTGGTTAGCAGCGGCCAAGATTTCGCGACCCTTCTCGACACTGTTGCCATCAAGGCGAACAACCAGAGGCTTAGTGGCCTGATCGCCAATCATGGCCAGCGCCTGAACGATGCCGTTGGCAACCGCGTCACAGGCGGTAATTCCACCAAAGACGTTCACAAAGACGCTCTTGACCTGGGGGTCACCCAAAATCACGTCAAGACCAGCAGCCATCACTTCAGCTGATGCCCCTCCACCGATGTCGAGGAAGTTAGCGGGTTTCACTCCGCCGTACTTCTCGCCGGCATAGGCGACCACATCGAGTGTTGACATCACAAGGCCGGCACCGTTGCCAATAACGCCGACTTCACCATCGAGCTTCACGTAGTTGAGGTCGTGGGCCTTCGCCTTCTCCTCAAGCGGATCGGCCGAAGCGGAATCGGCAAGTTCGGCGTGGTGGGGCTGGCGGAACTCGGCGTTCCCATCCAGGCTCACCTTGCCATCAAGGGCAATGACATCACCAGACTTCGTCAACACCAATGGGTTCACCTCGACCAGGGTGGCGTCCTCAGCGGTGAAGACCTCGTAGAGCTTCACAAAGACGGGCGCAACCCGGTCAACCAGTTCTGCGGGGAAGTGAGCGGCCTGGGCGATTTCCTTGGCCTTCGCGAGAGTAATCCCGGTGGCAGGGTTGATGGAGATGCGCGCGAGCGCATCGGGGCGCTCTTCGGCGAGCTGCTCGATGTCCATTCCACCCTCATAGCTGCAGAGCACGAGGTAGTTACGGTTGGCACGATCGAGAAGCACGGAGAAATAGAACTCTTGGTCGATGTCAGCACCGGCAGCAACCATGACGCGACGAACAATGTGGCCCTTGATGTCGAGTCCGAGGATTGCGTGCGCTGCGGTGAGGGCATCAGCGGGGGTCGGTGCGACCTTCACGCCACCGGCTTTTCCGCGCCCACCAGTCTTAACCTGGGCCTTGACGACGGTCAAGCCGCCAATCTTCTCGGCAGCGGCCTGCGCTTGCTCAGGGGTGTCAGCGATGATTCCCGCCAAGACGGGAACGCCGTGGCGCTCGAACATGTCTCTGGCTTGATATTCGTAAAGGTCCACGCCTATGACGTCCTTCCGGTTGTTCGGCTAGGAATGAGCTATGACGGTGGCTGCCAAGCGGCGAACACTCGACGATGAGGGCTGACAACCTCGATTAGCCTACCCGGTGATTCGAGCAGTATCGGCACCACCGGAGGGCTAAATCTTGGAAATCGGGGCGATCTTGATCAACAAGCGTTTGCGGCCAGCGGTATCGAAGGCCACCTCGGCGACACGCTTGGGTCCCTCGCCTGTCACGGCCATCACGCTGCCCTGGCCAAAATCATCGTGGGTGATTCGATCACCCACGACTAAGGACAAATCCCCGTTATCTCGAACGCTCGAGGTGACCCGGTTGGCCCACTGGGTTGCCCGCGGGGCTTTGGGCAGGGCGTCACTCACCTCAATGGAGCGGGGCCTCGAACTTCCGGTGCCCTGCCACCCGGAGCTTCGCACCGAGGAGCCAAGAACATGTCCGTGGCCTCCCGTTGCTGCAGAAGATTCCCGCCACGAGATGAGATGAGCCGGAATCTCTTGCAGGAACCGACTGGGGCTGGCGATGGCCGTGTCACCAAAGGTGCTTCTGGTCATAGCGAGAGAAACATGGAGTTTCTTCCTGGCCCTGGTGATTCCCACATAGAGCAGCCGACGCTCTTCCTGGAGGCCACCTGGTTCCATGGCGCTCATCCGGTGGGGAAGAAGGTCCTCTTCGAGTCCCGTCAAGAAGACAACGTCGAATTCGAGGCCCTTAGCGGTGTGCAGGGTCATTAGCGAGACGGTGCCAGAGGCATCATCAAGGTCATCGGCGGCTGCGACCAAAGACACCTCGGTCAAGAAATCCACCAGTGTTCCATCGGGATTATTGCGGCCAAATTCCCTCGTGACCGAGACAAGTTCTTGGACGTTTTCAGCACGAGCGTTGTCCTGGGGGTCAACGCTGGTTTGCAAGAGGGTCAGATATCCGGTGGCCTGCAGAATCTTCTCAATGGTCTGCACCGCTGACCCGGAGACCGCCACCGCATCCGCCTCGTCGAGCGCCTTAGCCAAGGACAACATCGCCTGAGTCACTTTGGGTCCAAGGCCCAACTCAGCCGATCGGCGTAGTGCGTCGCGCAGGCCGACGCCCTCTCGATCGGCAAAGGAGACCAGCGACGTCTCGGTTGCTGGCCCAATGCCGCGCTTGGGGACATTGAGGATGCGTCGTAGAGCAAGAGAATCTGCGGGGTTGGCGATGGCGATCAAGTAGGCCATCACATCTTTGATTTCAGCACGCTCATAGAACTTGGTGCCGCCAATAATGCGATACGGAATTCCGGAGCGAATGAGAATGTCTTCGAGCGCTCGTGTTTGCGCGTTAGTCCGATAGAAAACTGCCATGTCTGAATAGGGCGTTCCCTCACCGCTCAGGGCCACTATCTGGTCAGCAACGAACTGGGCCTCATCGTGGGCGGAATAGCCCGTGAAACCGATGATGTCTTCACCCTGGCCGATTTCCGTGAAGAGGTTCTTGGCTTTGCGATCAAAGTTGTTCCCAATCACCGCATTGGCGACGTCCAAAATGTTCTGGGTCGAGCGATAGTTCTGTTCCAGCAAAATCGCTTGTGCACCGGGGAAATCTCGCTCAAACTCCGTGATGTTGCGGATATCGGCACCGCGGAAGGCATAGATCGATTGGTCCGAGTCACCCACCACGGTGAGTGAAGCACCAGGGACCGAGCCATCAGAGGCAGTGGGGACCTTTGAATCGCTCGGGACCAGAGCCGCTGGCACATCCCTGGTGAGCTCTCTAATGAGGGCATATTGGGCGTGGTTGGTGTCTTGATACTCGTCGACTAGCACATGGCGAAAGCGGGTCTGATACCGGGCTGCCACCTCCGGAAATGCCCGCAGGAGATAGACGGTCTGGCCAATCAAGTCGTCAAAGTCAAAGGCTTGGGACTTGGCAAGTTCTCGCTGATACCTATCCCACACCTCAATGAACAGGGCATCGGCTGGATCATTCGACCCAGAAACCCGGCGATAGCTATCAACATCGGCCAGCTCGTTCTTGAGCCTCGACATCTTCCCAATGACGGCGCCGTGGGTGAGTCCCAGGTCATCGGCGTCAACGTCATTGAGGATTCGCTTGATCAGCGCCCGTTGATCGGCTGAGTCATAGATGGTGAACGAGGATGAATAGCCCAAGCGGTCCGCCTCTGTGCGCAGGATGCGCACGCACGCCGAGTGGAATGTGGAAATCCACATGCCCCGGGCGGCTTCCCCGACTAGGGACTCAACCCGCTCGCGCATTTCACCGGCGGCCTTATTGGTGAAGGTAATCGCCAAAATCTGGCTGGGCCACGCCTCATGCGTGGCAAGAAGGCCGGCAATGCGGCGAGTGAGCACACTCGTTTTGCCAGAACCGGCCCCTGCAACAATGAGCAAGGCGTTGCCCCGGAACTCGACCGCCTTACGCTGCTGAGGGTTGAGACCATCGAGAAGAACCTCTGGCAACTGGGACATATCGGCCCAAGTCTAGAGCCCTCCAACGATACGTTCGCTAGCCTTAGAGCGTGAGCACACCCGGCAATCATTCCGAGCCCCCGAGCGATTCTCCTTTGGTGGAGCCGGTGAAGACTGCATTGCCCACTGACCATCTAGAAGCCCTCACTGCGGCTCGGATTCTGAACGAGACCGCGGCGATTCCGGTGGTGGGCAGCGACCAAGATCCAGCCCTGACACAACCCGCCGAATCAGTCGGTGAGGCGGAGGTTGCGCCTTCTGGCTGGAATGTTCTGTCCATTGTGTCGCTAGTGCTCGCTCTGGCACTGAGCCCCTTGGCGGCGCTGTTTGGCTACATGGCCGTTGGTCAGATTAGACGAAGCGCGCAGCGTGGCGAGGCAATCGCCTGGGTAGCTGTGGCACTCGGCTGGCTGTGGGCCGTTGCTTACGTGGTGGCTGGCGCTGTTCTGGGACTGACCTGGATTCAGGTCGCCTAAAGAATTTCCCCAGCAATCCCCCAGGGGCGCCGGTAGAATAAAGCGACCGCAAGGTCCCCTGTACCGTCACAGAAAAGGCAACCATGTCCAACTCAAACCCAGCGTTCTCCCGCTCCGCGGTCTTCACTGAGGACCGCTATGCCGCTCCAAGCGCCAGGGAGCTCGACGAAATCTACGGTCGCCCCGCTGCAACCGCGGCTGAGGCCGGTCGGATGTCCTATGAGGACACCATCATGAAGACCCTGATCACCTTCGGCGTTCTCCTCGCAGGGGCCCTAGCCGGTTGGGTTTTCCCCGTGCTGGCTATCCCCGGCTTCATCGTGGGTCTGGTGCTCGCCATTGTGAACATTTTCAAGAAGGAGCCCTCCCGCGGCCTAATCCTCGCTTACGCAGGATTCCAGGGTCTCTTCGTGGGTGGCCTTTCCGCCATGTTCAACACGATGTGGGACGGCATTGTCACCCAGGCTGTCTTTGGCACGCTCGGCGTTGTCGGTGTCACCTTGTTCCTCTTCCTCAATGGCAAGGTCCGCACTTCACCGCGCATGACCAGGATTGTGATGGTGGCCATGGTCGGCTACCT
>WLEA01000091.1 GCA_009704535.1 Actinomycetota bacterium | reverse complement strand
GACGTCTCCGCCGGCTTCCTCCAGAGCGTTCTTAGTGTCGACCATTCCGGTCCCGAGCTGCTCGCGCAGCTTCTTGATGTCCTCGAGAGAAACGTTTCCCATGTGTCGAACTCCTTACTTCTTCTCTGCGGGCTTGGGCGCAGCAGCCTTGGTGGCTGGGGCCTTCTTGGCAGCAGGCTTCTTGTCGTCAGTTTCTGCCTTCTTGGCAGCAGGCTTCTTCTCAGCAGCAGCTTTTTTGGCGGGCTCGGCCGTCTTAGCCGCAGGCTCGGCAGCCGGGGTGGCAGGCTCTGCCGCTTCTGGGGCAACCGGAGCGCCATCGGTGGGCTGCTCGAGGAGCTCGCGCTCCCATTCGGCCAGAGGTTCCACAGCAGACACGTTGCCCTCAGCGTTTGGCTTCTGGTGGCGCTCGATCAAGCCTTCAGCAACAGCGTCGGCCATGATTTTGGTGAGCAATGCCACTGAGCGAATCGCGTCGTCGTTACCAGGGATTGGGTACTGGAAGTCATCGGGGTCAGCGTTGGAGTCCAAGATTCCAACAACCGGGATACCGAGCTTCTTGGCCTCGTCGATTGCAAGGTGTTCGCGCAGCGGGTCAACAACCCAGAGAGCGCTGGGCGTCTTGGGGAGGTTGCGAATTCCACCGAGTGACTTCTGAAGTTTGGTCAGCTCGCGCTTCTTCAGCAGAAGTTCCTTTTTGGTGAAGCCCTGAGTGGTGTCCTCGTAGTCAATTTCTTCGAGTTCCTTCATGCGGCCAAGGCGCTTGGATACGGTCTGGAAGTTAGTCAGTAGACCGCCCAACCAGCGCTCGTTCACATAGGGCTGGCCAACGCGGGTTGCTTGCTCGGCAACAGTTTCTTGCGCCTGCTTCTTAGTTCCCACGAACAAAACGGTGCCACCGTGGGCGACAGTTTCCTTAATGAAGTCATAGGCCTTGTCGATATAAGCCAGAGACTGCTGAAGATCGATGATGTGGATTCCACTGCGCTCGGTAAGAATGAAGCGCTTGACTTTCGGGTTCCACCGGCGGGTCTGGTGTCCAAAGTGAACACCGCTGTCGAGTAGTTGTCTAATGGTTACGGCAGCCATTGCTGCACTCCTTTTGTTGTTTTCGGTTGAACCTCATGCCAACGGCATGAGCCTGGTGCCGAGGCCACCACCGCACTCACACGATTCTCCACTGCCCACGCAGGAGTAGAATCAGATGAGACCGACGGGTGTGACGCTAAGTTCGACACGCGAAGTCAAGGCACCAGAGCGCCCTGCTTCGGCCAGCATAGCGGCTCTGGCGCCGTATTTCGAGTCCAAAAGTTCTACCGGAGGGCGAGCAGGTGCTCTGCAAGCGCTCGGAATGCCTGCCCTCTATGTGACAGGGCGTCTTTGTCCTGATCGCGCAGCTCACCAGCAGTGCGCGAGTGGCCCTCTGGCACAAAAATTGGGTCATACCCAAAGCCCCCCAGACCAGAGGGCTCCTCAGCGAGCGAGCCCTCCCACGAGCGCTCGAGCACCAGTTCCCCTCCCGAGTGCACGAGTGCCGCAGCGCAGACGAATCGGGCCCGCCGATCGACCACACCCACCATCTGGGAGAGCACCAGTGCCGTGTTCTCCTCGTCAATGCCGGTGCCGGAATACCGGGCAGAGTGAATTCCTGGTGCCCCACCCAAAGCATCGACAACGAGCCCAGAATCATCGGCAATCGAGGGCAGGCCCGAATCTGCGAAGGCCGCCCTAGCCTTAATCAGTGCGTTCTCGCTAAAGGTCTCCCCGTCCTCCACGGGCGAGGGACCCGGGGCCGGGACCAGCGTGAGCTGTGGCACGAGCGGCTCGAGAATCCTCGTCAGTTCCTGGATTTTGTGGGCATTTCTGGTGCCAACAACGATCTCCATCGGTCTGCTACTGGCCGAGAGCCTGGCGCTGAAGGGCGGCCAACTCAGTGGTGCCCTGCAGAGCTAGGTCCAGTAAGCGGTCGAGTTCCTGGCGCTCAAAGGGGGTGCCCTCAGCGGTGCCCTGAACTTCCACAAAGGACCCACGACCGGTGACCACCACGTTCATGTCAGTATCTGCGGCAACATCCTCGATGTAGTTGAGATCCAGGAGTGGCTCACCGTCGAGAATTCCCACACTGATTGCTGCCACCGAGTCCCGCACGACCTGGGTCCCCTTCGCGATGTGGCCCTGGGCGCTAGCCCACGAGAGTGCATCCACCAGAGCCACATAGGCGCCGGTAATGGACGCAGTCCTCGTTCCACCATCGGCCTGCAGAACATCACAGTCCAGAAGAATGGTGTTTTCTCCCAGAGCCTTGAAATCGACGACACCGCGCAGGCTTCGACCAATGAGCCTCGAAATCTCGTGGGTTCGCCCACCGAGCTTTCCTTTCACTGACTCCCGGTCCATCCGATCATTGGTGGAGCGAGGGAGCATGCCGTATTCAGCGCTCACCCACCCGGTGCCCTTACCGGCAAGCCAGCGAGGAACCCCCGCGGTGAAGGATGCTGTGCAGAGCACTTTGGTGCTCCCGAAGCTAATGAGCGCACTTCCCTCGGCTTGGGTACTCCAGCCACGCTCGATAGAGATTGGTCTGAGCTCCCCCGCTCTGCGTCCATCTGATCGGGTCATCGGCCTGTCTCCTTCGTCGCTGTTATCCACGTCACAAAATCTTGAGCGCGTTCTTCATAGTCCCGGTAGTACCCAAAACTCGGTGCCCCCGGTGAGAGCACCACATAATCACCAGGCCTAGCCCACGACCTTGCCATCACCACAGCTTGCTCCATGCTCGCTGCCACAGCCAACTGGGTGCTACCCAGTTGATGGGCAGCAGAGAGAGCCTGGGTGCACAGGTCGACTAGTTTCTGCCCACTACCCGGCAGACCGATCACACCCTTTGGTGGATTGGTCGCAATGTGGGACACCAGTGGAGAGTAATCAACACCGCGATCGTGTCCGCCAATCAGAACAATCACCTGATCCGGAGGGAACGCTTCGAGGGCTGCCCTTGCGGCTTGGGGATTAGTGGCCAGTGAGTCGTTCACAAAGACCACCCCGGAGGGATCAGAAATCGGCTCAAGTCGATGCGCTAGGGGTTCAAAACTCTCCAGGAGCCCGGGGACCGATGCCCCATCAAGCTTGCCGGTGACCGACGCAGCCGCAATCGCCATCAGTGCATTGCGCAGGTTGTGATCACCGCGCAGATTCAGTGAGGAACTGTGTGCGATGCGGGTGGTGCCGTGGTTTAACCAATGCCCGCCAGAACCATCTGCTTCGAGGTGCCAGTCTTCGTTATGCCCCACCCACGTCACTGCCAGGTCTGGGTAACGCTTTCGCAGTTCGCGCTTCAGGGTGACGTCATCACCGTTGGCAATGACGTGATCAGGGCTACCCGCCACCAGGTGCAGCTTGTCGTGGTAATAGACCTGCTCTGATCCGTGCCAGTCCAGGTGCTCGGGGAAGAGCGCGGTCAGTACAACCACGGAGGGCGAAGTTTCCAGACGCGAGCACTGATAGCTCGAGAGCTCCACCACTTGGAACTCGCGAGGGTCAATTCCCCACACCGGTATTCCCATGTTCCCGGCAAGCGCCGCGTCCACGCCAGAGCCCACCAACAGGTGGTGAATCAGGGCCGAGGTCGTCGACTTACCTTTGGATCCCGTGACCCCCACCATCGTGTTCGCATGGTCGGCGACAAACATCGCGGTTCCTGAACTCATGGGGATTCCAAGCGCTGCCACAGCCTGATACAGCGCTCCAGTCTTCGGGATTCCAGGCGAGAGCAGCGCGATATCGGCGTTGGCCAGCCTTTCTGGAATGGGCTCCAGCGCAGGATCGACCACACTCAAAGCGATGCGATCCGCATAGTCTTCGCGCCACGCTCGTGCGGCATCGCCGTCTTGCCCATCAAGGGCGAACAGTGCGCTGGTCATCCCCTGGGTGAGCAAGCGATCAGCGAGGGCGCGTCCTTCCCTACCAACTCCAACAATGAGGACACTGCGCCCCTGGAGGCTCGTGAGACCGGGGGCTTGCTTAGGCAAGAACCTGACCCAGTGAGCTGTAGGAGTTCGGGAGCAGGCCACGGGAATCACGGTGGCCCAAGACCTGGTGCTCCAGGTCGGGGTGAGCGTGTTCGAGCTCGGGGATTTCTTCCCGAAGACTTCTCACGACAACCGCGTTTCGCCACTCCGATTGATGGGCAACCCAGGTCAGTGCGACCATCGACTCGGCCTGCTCACCCACGCACTCGAAGGGTCGGTGGTCATGAAGGCCAAGGAGCGCGCGATAGCCCTCGAGGTGCTTGGGGTTATCTAAGAGATTGTCGGCGAACATTCTTGTCAACACGGTGGCTGGCATAAAGGGGCTCAAGAGTAAGAAGATAAACCGGCACTTGTCGCAGTCCCCACACCAGCGGCCATCATCAACACCAAGTCGGAACGCCCGATTACAGCTAGTGATCACGGGGTGATACTCGGTGAGCGCGGCGAAGTGGCGGGCAATCTGGAGCTCGCTGTAGGGGCGAAGAAGCGAGAAGTAAGAACCTGCCCCGAGGCCAGCCTGTGGTCCCAGCACATCGTGCAGAAGAGCTTCAGCATCCTCTGATTTCGACCACTGGTGATTGACGGGCTCACCCTCCCACCAGAGCGTTGGCTCTGACGCCGAGGCTTCCAGCGACATGACAACCGGACCAAACCCCACCAGGCGCGCCTGCAGAATCGCGATGAGGGAATTGATGGCGGTGACGGGAATATGGCCGTTCAAACCACCCGAGGAATTTATCTCGAGAATCGAGGGGTCGAGCGTTCTGGTCGCGGAAATCAGTGGATAACCCTTGATGCGGGCCACCCGATACATGATTTTGTTGGGGTTCACCGCAAATTGCACCGGGTGCATTCTGGCAGCAGCCAACAACTCCACCGAGACAACGGAGTCTTTACCACCACCAATGGGAACAAGGGGGTCACCGGTGGGGGTGACGTGGCTCTCTGCGCTCCACGGCTGACTGGGGCCCTTCTCCAGGACAATCTCCGGCTCCAACAGTCCGGGCAGTTCGTTGCGATAAGCGAACTCTGCCATTCCGTGGCGAATAACCTGGCGCAGATACTCGGCACCGGCCTGCGTCATGCCCTCCACAGCAATCGCGTAGG
>WLEA01000090.1 GCA_009704535.1 Actinomycetota bacterium | reverse complement strand
GAGATCCTGTCCACCCCGATTCGTGTTCCAGGGATCGACTACAGTCCAGGCGCTTTGGGTGCTGCAGGTTCTTCGCAGTCTCTTGGTGAAGCGGTCAGGGGTCTTGATGTTGCGTTGTCACTGATTCTCGCAAGCCAGATTGCCCGGTTGCGCACACACGCGTGATTGGTCAGACATGGTGGGTCTCCGCGCCTACCCGGTTGAGGACACTCAGGTGAAGTTTTCCAGCGCACACTTCCTCGGTGATTGGCGGGCTTCCATCGTGGCATTGGCACCCTCGAGGGTAGGGCGTTGTCCCTCATCAGCAGGCGCGGGTCCAGTCCCGCTAGGTTGAGCCGATCACAGATGGCGTGGCCCTGAGCACCGCTGACAATTCGCAGCGATACTAGAGGGGTGCCGAGCTACCACGACGATGCGATTGTGTTGCGCACTCACCTTTTGGGTGAGGCGGACCGAATTGTCACTCTGTTGTGTAAGTCAAAGGGGAAAGTTAGAGCAGTCGCGAAGGGCGTGCGCAAAACGACAAGTCGTTTTGGCTCACGCCTTCAGCCCTTCAATGTTGTTGAGGTGTCGCTCTATGTCGGCAAAAGCCTGGACATCGTCCAACAGGCAGAAACAATCGCTTCGTATAGCGAGGCGATTAGTCACGACTACCCCCGGTACACCGCAGCCATGGTGATGGTGGAAACAGCTGACCGGCTCACTGAACACGACTTCCAGAGCTCCCACTACACCCTTCTGCAGGGTGGCTTGCGTTCTTTGTCTGCTGGAGAGCACGAGCCGGGAATCACTGTCGATAGCTACTTGATGCGAGCCCTCGCCCTTGCCGGGTGGGCACCAAGCCTTCAAGAGTGCGCCGTGACCGGGCAGCCCGGTGATCACCGGGCGTTCGTGGTGTCGTTGGGGGGAATTGTCTCGGACGGGGTCGCACCGGCTGGGTCACCACGGCTTGCTAGTGGAACCAAGGAAGTGCTCGCAGCGCTGCTGGAAGGGAACTGGCCGGTGGTCGAGTCCGCTCCGGCGAAGAACAAACAGGAGGCCTCTGGCCTCATCGCCGCCCACACGCAGTATCACTTGGAGCGCCACGTGAAATCACTGGTGCACCTCGATCGCTCGGGGGCGGAGGTGGCATCGTGACCGAGGGTGCTTTTCTACCAGTGGACTGGACCAAGCAGTATCCACCGGCGTTTGATCAATCCCGCTTGCCCGGACACGTGGCGCTGGTGATGGATGGCAACGGCAGGTGGGCCAACCAGCAGGGCTTGCCTCGTATCGAGGGCCACCGAGCGGGGGAGGCGGCTTTGCTCGATGTTGTTGCCGGCGCCCTGCAGGCTGGCATCAGCCACTTGTCTGTCTATGCGTTCTCTACCGAGAACTGGAATAGATCTCCCGACGAGGTGCGCTTTTTGATGGGGTTTAACCGGGATGTGTTGCGCAGGCGCAGAGATCAACTCAACGAGTGGGGCGTTCGGATTCGGTGGTCTGGTCGCAGGCCGAAGCTCTGGTCCAGCGTGATTACTGACCTAGAGACTGCAGAGCGGGTCACTCGCCGGAACACAGCCTTGACCTTGACGATGTGTGTCAACTACGGGGGCCGGGCAGAAATCATCGATGCAGTGCGCGGCATCGGCCGAGACATTAAGGCGGGAAAGCTCTCACCCGAGCGCATCACCGAGAAGACCCTCGCCAAGCACTTGTATGTGCCAGACGCCCCCGATGTTGACTTGTTTGTCCGCACCTCCGGCGAGCAGCGGACGAGTAACTTCTTGCCCTGGCAGAGCGTCTATGCCGAAATGGTTTTTTTGGACACGCTCTGGCCCGACATGACCCGGGTTCAACTCTGGGAGGCAATTTCTGACTATCAGCGTCGCACCAGGCGATTTGGAGGGGCTGTGGACATCCCTGCCGGGAAAGACCAGGGCGCTAGCTAAGATAAGGAGTCTGTGCCCACTATTCGGGCTCGACGAGGGAGCTAAAGCGTGGCTCAAGCGAGCAAACTAGACAACGTCATTGCGCTTGCCAAGCGCAGGGGCTTTGTGTTTCAGTCCGGCGAAATCTACGGTGGATCCCGTTCCGCCTGGGACTACGGCCCCTTAGGCGTTGAGCTCAAAGAAAACATCAAGCGCCAATGGTGGCGCTCGATGGTCAGCTCGAGGGCCGATGTTGTCGGCCTCGACTCGGCGGTCATTTTGCCGAAAGCCGTGTGGGAGGCCTCAGGCCATGTCGAGGTCTTCACCGACCCCCTGGTCGAGTGCCTCGAGTGCCACAAGCGTTTTCGTGCAGATCACCTGCTCGAAGAGTTTGAAGAGAAGAAGGGCCGTGCTCCAGAAAATGGCTTGGCCGATATTGCCTGCCCGAACTGTGGCAACCGCGGTAAGTTCACTGAGCCTCGGGCATTTAGTGGCCTGCTGAAGACTTACCTGGGGCCACTCGATGACGAGGCCGGTCTGCATTATCTGCGCCCGGAGACCGCCCAGGGCATTTTCGTAAACTTCAACAACGTGGTCTCCAGCGCCCGGATGAAGCCACCGTTTGGTATTGCTCAGATTGGTAAAAGCTTCCGCAACGAAATCACGCCGGGAAACTTCATCTTCCGCACCCGCGAGTTCGAGCAGATGGAGATGGAATTCTTCGTGAAGCCGGGCGAAGACGAGCAGTGGCACCAGTACTGGATTGATGAGCGTTTCCGTTGGTATACGGACTTGGGCATCAATCCCGATAACTTGCGCCTCTACGAGCACGCCGCCGAGAAGCTCTCGCACTACTCCAAGCGAACAGTGGACATCGAGTATCGTTTCGGTTTTAGCTCGGGAGAGTTTGGTGAGCTCGAGGGTGTTGCCAACCGCACCGATTACGACTTGATGACCCACAGCAAGCACTCCGGCACCGACCTCTCCTACTTTGACCAGGCTGTTGGCGAGCGATGGACGCCCTATGTGATTGAGCCAGCTGCGGGTCTCACCCGCTCGCTGATGGCGTTCTTGGTTGATGCCTATGCAGAAGACGAAGCCCCCAACGCCAAGGGTGGTGTCGAGACCCGCACCGTTCTTCGCTTGGATCGCCGTCTTGCCCCGGTGAAAGTTGCGGTGTTGCCTCTGTCTCGTCACGAGGACCTCTCACCACTGGCACAGAAGATTGCCCAAGATCTCCGGCAGTACTGGTCAGTCGAGTTTGACGACGCCGGTGCGATTGGTCGCCGCTATCGTCGAAACGACGAAATCGGCACGCCCTTCGCGCTCACAGTCGACTTTGACTCACTCGAAGACAACGCGGTGACTATTCGCGAGCGGGACACCATGGCTCAAGAGCGGGTGTCACTCGACCGCATCCAGGGTTACCTCGCGGAAGCGTTGGTGGGGGCGTAGTCATGTCTCAGGCGAGCGCCACGGCGCAGCGGCCCCTGAGCATCGGCCCACTGGAGCTGACAGTGCCGGTGGTGCTGGCTCCGATGGCGGGGATTACCAACACCGCGTTTCGTCGTTTGTGCCGTGAATATGGCGCTGGCCTCTATGTCAGCGAAATGATCACCTCCAGGGCACTGGTGGAGCGCACGCCCACCAGCATGCGCCTGATCAAACACCACGAGTCCGAAACGCCTCGCAGTATTCAGCTCTATGGCGTTGACCCCAAGACAGTCTCTGAAGCCGTCAAGTTTTTGGTGGACGAGGACCTGTGTGATCACATTGACTTGAACTTTGGCTGCCCTGTGCCGAAGGTAACCAAGAAGGGGGGCGGTGCCGCCCTTCCCTGGAAGAAAAGCCTCTTTCGCCAGATTGTTGAAGGCGCTGTCGGTGCTGCCGGTGACATTCCTGTCACCGTGAAGATGCGCAAGGGCATCGACGAGGACCACTTGACATACAAGGAGGCCGGCAAAGCCGCCGAGGGCGCCGGTGTCGCCTCCATTGCCTTGCATGCGAGGACCGCGGCCCAGTTCTATTCGGGCCATGCCGACTGGGATGCAATTGGCGAGCTCAAGAGCAGCATCTCCTCGGTCCCCGTGCTCGGTAATGGTGACATCTGGAGTGCCGAGGATGCAATTGCCATGGTCAAGCAGAGCGATTGTGACGGAGTGGTGGTCGGCCGAGGTTGTCTGGGTCGGCCGTGGATCTTCGCCGACCTGCAGTCAGCATTTAGGGGTGAGGAACTGAAGGTTCAGCCGGGGCTCGGTGCCGTTGCGGACGCGTTCAAGCGTCACGCGGAGTTGTTGGTGGAGTTCTTTGATGGCGATGAGAACCATGCCTGTCGGGATATTCGGAAGCACGTCGCGTGGTATTTCAAGGGCTACCCGGTCGGGGGCGAAGTTCGAGCCAAACTTGCCACCGTTGACTCCCTGCAACAGATTGATGACTTCTTGGGCGAACTCGATCGAAGCCAGCCCTACCCGGGCGAAGGCGTTGAAGGACCCAGGGGCCGTCAGGGCACACCGAAGCGGCCGGCGTTGCCGGATCGTTGGTTAGACAGCCAAGAGTTGAGCGAGGATCAGCGAACTTCCCTGCACTTAGCCGAGGTGGACAGTAGCGGTGGCTAGGGAGTATTCCGACTGGGACACCGAGCGCTATGTTCCTGAGGTGCACTCCTCGAGGCGCAGTGATTTCGCGAGAGACCGCGGTCGGCTCCTGCACTCGTCTGCGCTGCGACGCCTTGCTGCGAAGACACAGGTTCTCTCGCCCACCCAAGGATTGGATTTCGCGAGGAACCGTTTGACGCACTCCTTGGAAGTTGCCCAGATTGGCCGTGAGCTTGCTAGTCGCCTCGGTGTTGACGCCGATGTTGTCGAGACGGCCTGCTTGGCCCACGACATTGGCCATCCACCCTTTGGCCACAACGGCGAGCGAGCGCTCGCCGAGTGGGCAGCGGATGCCGGGGGCTTTGAGGGCAATGCTCAAACCTTCCGATTACTGGTGCGCTTAGAGCCAAAAACTGTCGATACCGACGGGGTTCCCAGGGGACTCAACCTCACAAGGGCCAGTTTGTTGGCAAGCATGAAGTATCCGTGGGACGCCGGAAGCGCTGAGGCTGACCCCAGCGGTCGCGACAAGTTCGGTTTTGATGAGGACGACCGCGATGTCTTCGACTGGGTGCGAAGCGGTGTGCCAGAGCGCTCACTGAGCCTCGAGGCAACCATCATGGATTTCTCTGACGATG
>WLEA01000009.1 GCA_009704535.1 Actinomycetota bacterium | reverse complement strand
GGAAAAGAATGGCAGCGATGAGCTCCGACTTTCAGGGTCTCCGCGCCGTCGTTACCGGAGCGGGCTCCGGTATCGGCCTCGAGGTTGCCCAGTTGTTGGCCTCCCAGGGTGCCACAGTGTGCGGGCTAGATCTCAACGAGGGCAGCTTTACCGGAGTTGGCACCTACGTCTCATGCGATGTATCCAGCGAGGCTAGTGTCACCGCCGCGGCGGCTGAGGTGGCAACGGTCTTCGGCGGTGGGCTCGACATTCTGATTAACAACGCCGGGATTGGTGCGATTGGCAGCGTCGTGGAGGCAAGCCCAGAAGACTGGGAGAAAGTCTTCTCGGTCAACGTTTTTGGCACTGCTCGTGTCGTGCGCCACCTCCACCCTCTGCTGATCAAGGGCACAAACCCTGTGATTGTGAACACCTGTTCCGTGTCGGCGCCCGTGGGACTGCCCAAACGCGCCGTCTACAGCGCGTCTAAGGGCGCTCTCGAGTCCCTCACGCGTGCCATGGCAGCTGACTTCTTGGACGACAACATTCGGGTCAACGGTGTGAACCCTGGCACTGCGGACACGCCGTGGGTTCAGCGGCTTCTCGCCCAGACTCCGGACCCAGCCGGTGAGAGAGCGCGCCTCGAGGCACGCCAGCCAATTGGGCGTCTCGTCTCGGCTCCCGAGGTCGCGCACGCAATTAGCTACCTCGCGCACCCCAAGTCACTCTCCACCACGGGCACGATTCTTGCCGTGGACGGCGGAATGGCAAGCTTGCGCGTACCCCGCTAAACCGTCTACTTGAGTAGCGAGGCCTTCCCGGCCTGAATGGCTTCCATCACACCCGTGGACATCTCAACATACTCCTTGGAGTTGTCGAACTCGCCAACGAAACGGTAGTCGCGCATCACCATCACTCGATCCGCGATTGACACCATCTCGGGCAAATCACTCGAGATCAGCAGGACAGAAATTCCCTCGTCGGCAAGGTTCATGATGAGTTCGTGGAAGCTCGCCTTCGTGCGAACGTCAATGCCCACGGTTGGCTCATCAATAATGATGATTTCCGTGTTCGCAGCAAGCCATTTCGCCAGGCTGACCTTCTGTTGGTTACCACCAGAGAGGTTGCCTGCCAACTGCATCACCGACGAGACCTTGATGCCGAGCTTGTCGACGTACTGGGTAGTCACATCGGTTTCCTGTTGACCGCGAACACGACCGAGGAAACCCTGGATACGCTTCCAGATCGTGACAGCGATGTTCCGGTTGATCGTAAAGTCGAGGAACAACCCCTCTTCTTTACGGTTTTCGGTCACATACCCAATGCGGTACTTGTGGAGGGCGTCACGGACATCTCTGATCTTGATGGACTCCCCGCGCAAAAGAATCTCACCCGAGAGCACGGGGTGAAGACCCAGGACGCTACGCATCAGTTCACTGCGACCAGCACCGACCAGTCCATAAAAACCAAGAACCTCACCCTTAAAGAGCTTAAGCGCAATGTCTTTGTGACCAAGGGACGTGGAGATATCGCGGAGTTCGAAAATCGGGGTGCCGGATCGGTCTACCTCACGGAATCGCCGCTCACGCGCCGCCAGTTCGCGCCCGACCATGCCAGTCACAATGTCCGACTGGGAGTACTTCGAGAGGGGCTCTGACTCGATGACACTCTCCCCATCACGCAGAACGGTGACCGTGTCACAGACCTCGAAGACCTCTTCGAGCTTGTGGCTCACGAACAACACTGCGGTGCCTTGCGCTTTGAGCTTGCGCACGACCTCGAAAAGTTTCTTGGCCTCTGCGCCAGAAATCGAAGCTGTTGGCTCGTCGAGGAGCAACACTCGGGTTTCAGTAACCAGGGCTTTGGCAATCTCCACCAACTGCATCTGAGCGACCGAAAGGTTCTGCACCAGCTCCATCGGGTCGATGGCAAGGCCCAGCGCATCGAGAGCTTTTTGCGCAAGCTCACGGCGCTTGCTCTCATCAATCACACCAAAGCGGCGGGGTTGATCCTGGAGCACAATGTTTTCAGCCACCGTGAAATACGGGATCAGGTTGCGCTCCTGGTGGACCACCCCGATGCCAGCCTTAGCCGCCTCGAGTGGCGAGAAGAAAGTGACAGCCTCGCCACCAATGAGTAACTCACCCTCATCGGCTTGATAAACGCCCGTCAGAATCTTGATGAGTGTGGACTTGCCAGCACCGTTTTCCCCAAGCAGCGCCTGGACTTCGCCGGACCTCATGGTGAGGTTGACTTCCTGAAGCGCTTTAACGCCCGGAAAACCTTTAGAGACTTTTTTTACTGTCAGTACATCAACCATGTTCCACCCCAACGTGTTTTTGACGCTTGATTTCAGCTCTCCGGCGACGCCATTCGCTCAGCGCCACGGTTGAGAGAACGACAGTTCCGATCGTGAAGTTCACGACCGAGGGGTCGAGCGAATACTGGGCCCTGGCGATGTCGACCAGACGCATCACCCCGGCAGCCATAACGGTGCCATAAATGGCCACCACGCCACCGCTCATCAACACACCGGCAATGATGGGAGCTGCGAAGCTTGCGAGCAACCAGTCACCACCGATGGATCGGTTGATGCCACCGAGGGAGGTAATGGTCACGATTGCGGCCACCCCAATCAGTGCGCCGGAAATCGTGTGAGCGAGGAATACAGACCGGTTGTTCGACACACCAGACAGGCGGGCGGCCAGGGGGTTCGCCCCGGTAGCGAGAATGCCTCGCGCCATCACGTTGGTGCGGTAGAACCAGGCCAAAACGAGTGCGGTCGCAACAGCAATCATGAACACCGTAGGCACATTGAAGAACGAAATGCCGCCAAAAGCCATCACGGATTCCGGGTAGGCGTTGATGGTGAAGCTCCTCACCAGCGCATACTGGAGCCCCTCCATAATCGTCAGTGTTCCCAGAGTGATGATGAACCCATTGAGCCCGGTCGCGACCACGAGGAAGCCGTTGACGGCTCCCATCAGGGTCGCTGCGAGAAATCCTGCAAGTAGCGCAACCCAGATCGGTGCGTTGAGAGCCACCATCATCTGCGCCATGATGGCCGCCGATGCTCCACCCATCGCTCCCACGGCCAGGTTCAACTGGCCGACGGAGAGCACAACCATCTGAGACAACCCAATCAGAATCGGGATTGCAAGGTAGGTCAGGAAACTTCGAATGGATTGACCAGAGAAGAGGACTCCTCCACTAGTCACGGCGAGGGCCAAGAAGCCCGCAATGAAGAGGACTGTCAGTGAAAACTCAGTAGTCCGAAGACGTGCGAGGACGCTTTTCATTTGCCCTTCCCCTTTCGGAAGACATCGGTGAGGCTGGTGCGAATCTTGTTTGCCGAGAGAGCCAACAACAAAATCACACCGAGGGCGATGTTCAGTGTCTCGAGGCCGATTCCACCCACGAGCAAACCTTGGCGGATAACAAGGGTGAGAAGAGTTCCCAACATCGTGCCGAACACGCCAACCACACCGCCGGTTAGAGCGGTGCCGGCCAGAATCGGACCGAGGAACGAGGGCAGCAGCAGTTCACTACCGATTGCCGCAGAGAACGAACCGTTCACAAAGGCCAGGAAGATTCCGCCCAGGCCGGCCAACGCTCCGGAGAGAGTGTGTGCCTGGATAACCCGAGTGTCCACCGGGATACCAGAGAGGCGTGCGGCACGGAGATTTGCTCCTGTGGCGAGAAACTCGCGACCGAGACGCGTCTGGTAATAGAGAAAAGAAATCACAGCGACCATAGCCAAGGCGGGGAAAAGGATGAGGGGAATAATGCTCGGTCCACACCAACCCGCCGGGCACACGTCCGCGAGGGAACCAGCCCTCACTACGTCCATGCCGGCAGGTTTGATCGTGAAGGCTGCTGCTTCCGTCAGAGAGATATAGGTAAAGGTGACTAGCCCCAAGAGAACAAAGTCAACGGCCAGAGTCACGATAAAGGCGTTCACTTGGGACTTCACGATGATGTAACCCGTCATCGCCCCCACGAGTGCCCCGGCGGCAACACCTAGGAGCAAACCTTCCATGATTCCCCAGCCGAGACGTTCGTAAGTGAAGCCAGCAACCATCGCTGACAGCGCGGCCATCCGGCCCACCGCGAGGTTCAGGTGGCCAATCGAGAGGGTCACCAACTGCGCCAGGCCGACAATGGTAATGACGGCAGTGTCACGAATAAGGGGAAAGATAACAAACTGACCGTTGAGGAAGGCCGGTGTGCGGATTGCAAACGCCAAGAACACTGCAACGACCAGAACAGCGAGAATAACCCGCTGATCCGTTGCTAAGTATCCGAAGCGGATTCCGAACTTTTTCGAGTCCATATCCATTAGGCGACCACCAACCTTTCAACTGCTTCGAAGTCCCACGGTATCCCTAATCCTGGTGCACTGGGTGCGATGGCCCAACCCTTATCTGTGCTCATGCGATCGGTGGTCACACCGGTGAGCTGGGGAATGTGCTCCACATAATGGCCATTAACAATACCCGCAGCGAGCGAGACGTGGATTTCCATCAGAAAATGCGGGCACACCATCACGTTGTAGGTCTCGGCAAGGTGCGCGACCTTGAGCCACGGGGTAATCCCCCCAACCCGGGCAACATCAACCTGAATGACACCGGCTGCTGCCTGGTGAAGGTACTGCTGGAACTGAGCCGCCGAGTAAATGCTCTCCCCCACAGCAATCGGAATCGTCGTGGACTGGGCAAGGGCGCGGTGCGCGGCAACATCATCAGCGGGCATCGGCTCTTCCAGCCAGTACAGCCCGACGTTCTGGAGCGCTTCGGCCCGCTGGCGGGCTTGGGCGAGAGTCATGGATTGGTTGGCGTCCACCATGATGTGCATCGAGGGGCCAACGGCCTGGCGCACCGCGGTCAAGCGTTCAAGGTCCTCGGAAATGTTGGGCTTGCCGATCTTGAGCTTGACACCAGGCCAACCTTTTTTCTGGGACTCAACAGCGCCACGGACTAGCTCATCAGTGTCGATGTGCAGCCAGCCGCCCTCGGTGTCATAGAGCGGCACACGGTCTGATGCCCCGCCCACCATCTTCCACAGCGGCATGTTGGTGCGCTTGCCCTTTATGTCCCACAAAGCGGTGTCGATCGCTGCGACGGCGAGCGACGTAATCGCGCCGGTCGTGGTTGCCCTAGTGCCGTAATAGACGGTCTGCCAAATCTGTTCAATGCGGTCGCTGTCCATGCCGACCAACTTCTCCAGAAGGTAGTCGCGCAACAGAGCGAGGATCGCCGTACCGCCGGTGCCAATCGTGTAGCTGTATCCCACACCTTCAATACCGTCAGAGGTAGAGATGTGGACAAAAATCGTTTCCTGCTTCAAGAACGCCTGCACGGCATCGGTTCGCGGGGTCTCGACGGGAATGTCGATCAGATATGCGCGAGCGGATGTGATTGTCGCCATGGCGTCCTTGCCTTTTGGTGGTGCGGTGAATGGCCTGCTCCGCGGACATCGGGCGGCCCCGAGGGGCCGCCCGATGCGCGGTTCAACCTGGGGTTATTAGCCGCAGGTCATGTACTCGCTCTGGAAGGCAGCCAAGATGGACTTGGAGGTTGCCTCACGGTCAGCGTTGTAGGTTTCAACGTTGTCAGCGGTCACGAGGAACGAACCGGAGTCTACGATGAGACCAGGCTCGTTCATGGTGCAGTAACCAGTCTGAAGCGCTGCGAGGACGTAGCTACCAACGTAGCCCTGGCCCCATGGGTTCTGGACAACAGTTCCAGAGATGGTTCCGGCGCGGATTGCGTCGAGGATGATTGCGTCGTCATCGATTGCAATAACCTTGATGGGCAATCCAGTGCTTTCAACACCCTTAGTTGCTGCAACAGCGGGGTTGTAAGCAGTGGTGACGATACCGTTGACAGCGTCACCCTGTGCGGCGAGAAGGTCAGTAACTGCCTTTTCTGCCGACTGGAGGTCGGTGTCAATGTCGGTGATGGTGGTGAGCAGGGTTACTGCGCCACCGGTCTCGTCGATTGCGCGCTGGACGCCCTCAATGCGGCGAACCGTGTTGGAGTCAACTGCGTTTCCGGTGAGGTGCACAACTGCGCCCTCTCCACCCATCTGCTCGATGAGAGCAACGGTGGCCAGGTAAGCGGCTTCACCAGTGTCGGTCGAAAGACAGAAGTCTGCCTCGTTCACGTCACCAGCAGGGCACGATGCCAACGAACCAACAGCGAATCCCTGACCCTTGAGGTTCAGGAACGTGGTGTTGATGTCGGTGGGGGAAACGCCGAAGATACCAAACGCGTTGAAGCCCTGTGCTGCCATCGAGTCGATTGCAGCGTTGTGCTTGGTCTGGTCCCATTCACCGGTTTCGTTGAATTCAGTCTTGCCGATACCGAACTCAGCAACTGCGGCTTCTCCACCAGCAATCCATGGCTGGAAGTAGGGGTGTGCTCCACCCGGAACGAGTGCAACCTGAACGCTCGAGAAGTCGGGGCCAGTGGCCGTCGTCGTCTCTTCGGCAGGTGCCTCGGTGGCTTCCTCAGCTGCAGGGGTGCACCCAGCAACGAGGAGGCCGGCGGAAATCGCAAGCGCGGCAATTGTTACACCGCTGCGTCGCCTTGACATCATGTGTTTCCTCTCAATTGGTTGATCCCATTTGGTGCATGGGATTGTTCTGTACACCCTAATCGGGTTTGGCAAAAAATATCAACTATTTAGAGAATAGATATGTATTTGTGTCGCAACCGTGATTTTTGGGCCTACACCAGAACCCCGCAGACTTCGTGTGCCCCCGGAAACCAGGGCCTAGTGGCGCTCCCGGGCCAAATAGGCCATCAGCTCCCGAATACCAAACGTCCAGGGCTCTAGTTCCTCCGTAACGCCGGTCGTGTTGACCAAGCGACCCAGGTGGGAACTGAAAATCTGGACAACGTCCCCCGGTTTGTGAGTGAAGCCTGTTCCTGGTGTGTCCCGGTCCTGCGTCGGCGCAAACAACGTCCCCGTGTACAGGGCGAAGCCATCTGGATACTGGTGGTGCGCTCCGGAGGTTGCGCTAATGAGCTCAGGCAGCGGCCGACTGATTTCGCTCACGGAATTGGTTCCCTCCAGAGTGAAACCGTCCGTTCCCTGCACGCGCAGGTGAATCTCTTCGTTGCCCGCGTCCTCGAGGCCGAAGTTCTCATCGAAAACGCGGATGAAGGGGCCGAGGGAGGATTGGGCATTGTTGTCCTTCGCTTTACCCAACAGCAGGGCACTTCGACCCTCTACGTCTCGCAGGTTCACATCGTTACCCAACGTCGCTCCAATGGCCGTTCCACGTGAATCCACGATGAGCACAAGCTCTGGTTCTGGATTGTTCCAGGTGGAGAAGGTCGGAATACCCACCTCGGCACCAAAGCCCACCGAGGACAGTACGGGCGCTTTTGTGAAGACCTCGGGGTCTGGCCCGATTCCCACCTCGAGATAGGGCGACCAGAGACCCTGGGCAATGAGAATCTCTTTTGCCGCCTGAGCGCGCGGCGATCCGGGACGGATTCCCTTGAGGCTGCCATCCAATGTGTCCATTAGTTCAGCGCGCACCACCTCGGCGCGAGCGCTGTCACCCGCGCACTTTTCCTCGATGACTCGCTCAATGAGGCTTCCCACAAAAGTGACGCCACAAGCCTTGACCACCTGCAGGTCCACCGGAGCGAGGAAGTGAGGAACAGCGATATCTCGCGCGAGTGAACCGTCGACGACCTCATCAACCGACCAGCGAATATCTCCTCCTGCCACGTAGGACTCGAGGTTGGCGCGACGATCACAGAGCTCAGAGACAGTTCCAACCGCGGGCGTAATGTCGACGAGCTCCCCGCCCCGCACCACGCACACTCGCGGACCGCCTGACGCAGGATCCCACACTCTGGCGATCAGGGTCGCCACCGTCGCGTTGTCGGGAAGTATCTGATGGGCCATGAAATTCTCCTGGTGCGAGTGTGGATTGAGATGATTCCTCCCCCCGACACGATGATCTGGCGAGGTAGCGGACGACAACAGAGCCTAGTCCGTGC
Source organism: Actinomycetota bacterium (assembly GCA_009704535.1). Taxonomy (GTDB): domain Bacteria; phylum Actinomycetota; class Actinomycetes; order Actinomycetales; family Microbacteriaceae; genus Pontimonas. The sequence goes on along the minus strand of WLEA01000009.1, from coordinate 19,250 downwards.
CAACCTCCGATGCATCAGAGCCAAGCGTCCACGAATTTGCTTGCCTGTGAACTACCATGACAATCAGATGCCAGCCGGAGGCGGGCATTTTCACCGATAACACAAGGGATGTGCGCGATGGGCCCGACCGATACGGATTCCTCTGTGAGGTCAACTGTGACGCAACCCGCGAACGGTCCCGGGCGCCTCACCACCGCCGAGGTCTACGAAGCGCTTCGCCGGAAGATTCTTGACCACACCATCCCCCCAGCAACCAAGGTGAATATTCACCACCTCTCTCGAGAGTTCGGGGTGTCGCCGACGCCGGTGAGAGAAGCGCTCCGACTGCTCCAGGGCGACAATCTGCTCGTGGCGACCTCCAATAAGGGCTACGCGACCACTCATGTCCTCGACTTGCAGGGAGTGAGAGACCTCTTTGAATTCAGGCTACTCATTGAGCCTTGGGCTGCGAGAACCGCTGCCACGAATAGGCTCAGCAACCCTGCTCGCGTTTTGGATGACGAGCTGGGACACTTCGATGCCGGGGGTGACTCCTTGCAGCACGCCCTGATTTCTCACGACAGCCGCTTTCACCGTGCAATTCTTGAATCTACCGAGAACCAGACAGTCATTCAAGCGTTCGAACAATCCCACTGCCACCTCCACCTGTTTCGCATGTACGGGCACAACTGGGATTGGCGCAGCACGATTAAGGAACACGAGTCCATCGCCGAGGCGATTAGGGCGTCGGAGCCCACCACAGCCGAAGACATGATGCGCCGTCATCTGCAGAGCGCCTACATGCGCTTCTTCAATGCGATGACCGACCAACAGGAAGCACCCTCGGAACTCCGGGCTTCGGTCTCGCCCCGGCTCATCATCGGCTAAGAGCACTCCCCTCGCCAGAAGGTTTTACTCGAAGCGCAGGGCGTCCACCGGCTGCAGCTTTGCTGCGGTTCGTGCCGGCCAGACTCCAAAGACGACACCGACGAGCGCGCTAAAGCCCAGGGCGACAAACACGGTGGTGGGGTCAATGAAGAAGTCCCACCCGCCAAGAACCGAGAACCCATAGGAAGCTAATTGCCCGATGGTGAGGCCAATAAGACCACCCAGCGTTGAGAGCACCACGGCTTCCATCAGGAACTGGGTGAGAATCTGTGACTGCCTGGCCCCGATCGCCCGGCGAACGCCAATCTCCCGGGTGCGCTCACGGACTGACACCAACATAATGTTCATGATTCCAATCCCACCCACGACGAGCGAGATGCCGGCAATACCTGTGATGAGGATGCCAAGCGTTCCCGTCACCGTTCTAATGGTGTCCTGCAAGGCGGCCTGATTGAAGATGATGAATGTTGCGTCATCGTCATTGCGAACGTTCTTCGAATAGCGCAGGAAGCTCTCGACTCGGTATTCCACCGGTGACACGGCCTCCTGAGATTCAGCTTGAATCCGAATCACGGAAAGGAAGGGCGACTTGGAGAACAGGCTTCTTGCCGCCTCCTGCGTGATGTAGACATTGGCTCCAGAGCCGAAACCATCGGCGTCATCCAGCACACCAATTACGGTGAACGCGAGTCCATCGACCCGGACCGTGTCACCGATGGACTCCTTGGTGAGGCTCAATTCATCGGCGCCGCGTGCGGACATGACCACAACCCGAGAGTTCTGCAATCCCGGGGAAGTAGGCAGGAAGGCGCCAATTGCGAGGTCCGGATTACCGAGGTTCGCATACTCCGGCGACACACCGATGATGGTGGCGCCGATCGACTCACTGCCATAGGCGATGCTTCCCACTGTGCGAACTTCCGTGCTGATCTTGAGAACTCCCTCGATGTCGCCAATTGCTGCCGCGTCTTTTTCTTCTAACCCCGTGGGAGTCGACGCGGAAACCGTAATCTGATTAGCGCCAAGTGACGCCAGCGAGCTGTCAATGCCCTGCTGGGCTCCCTGCCCCACCGCGGTCAACGCAACAACGGCACTGACACCGATGATGATTCCGAGCATGGTCAGAGCAGAGCGAACCTTGGCCGCCGTGATTCGGCTTAGGGCAAGTTTGAACGTAAGCCAGAGATTCATCGCTTACCGACTAACGCGTCAGCGTCGTCGCGCTCGATCAGCCCGTCTCTGATGTACACACGGCGTTTGGCAGCCGCTGCGACATCGAGATCGTGGGTAATCAACACAATCGTGCGACCTTCAGCGTTCATCTCTTTGAAGACCTCCATCACCTGCGCGCCCGAGGATGTGTCCAGGGCGCCGGTAGGCTCATCGGCCAGAACAATGTCGGGATTTGTCACTAGCGCACGCGAGATGGCCACACGCTGTTGCTGGCCACCCGAGAGTCGCCCGCGGTCAAAGTCGAGGCGCTCGCCAAGGCCAAGCCTGGTGAGAATCGCGGCAGCACGCTGGTGAGCCTCCCTGGGTCGAAGACCCTGGTAGAGCAGAGGCGCTGCCACATTCTCGACCGCCGAGGTGAGCGGCAACAACTGGAACTGTTGAAACACAAAGCCAATTGCGCGCGAGCGCAGTGCGGTGAGCTCGTTGTCATCCAGAGAGGAGATGTCTTTGCCGGAGATCTTCACGCTACCGGCGGTGGGACGATCGAGGCACCCAATCAGGTTCATCAGAGTTGATTTACCTGAACCCGAGGGACCAACGATGGCCACGAACTCACCGCGCTCAACTTTGAGACTCACTCCCGCTAGCGCGACGGTGGGAACTTCGCCGGTTTGATACTCCCGGCGAACGTTTGTGAGTTCAACGACTAGATCACTCAATTGAGATCTGGGTTCTCTCGAGCGTTTTCAGGTGGCCCACCGCCGAAACCCGTGTCGGTAGGGGGCAATTCGCCGTCAGAGCCGGTCACAACCCGATCACCCTCGGAGAGTCCAGAGAGGATCTCGACGTAGTAGCCACCGCGGATGCCAACCTCGACATCAACATTCGTGATGGTTCCATCTTCGCCCTGGACCCGAACAATGAAGCCATCATCGGTGGGGACCAGCGCCGTGACCGGAGCTGCAACCACACCAACACGCTCTTCAGTCGTAATGCTCGCTTGCGCCGTCATGCCTGCACGGAGTCCAGCAGGGGCATTCGGGACACTAATGGTCACCTCGTAGGTGGTGAGCGACGCACCGGAGGGATCTACGACCCCAAAGGGTGCAACGTGGGTTACCTCGCCTACTCGAGTCTGCTCAGCGAGAGCGTCAAACTCGAGGCTGACCTTCTGCCCCACAGCAATGCCGACCACATCCCCTTCTGCAAACTCAGCGGTGACAACAAACTCATCGAGTGCCGCAAGGATGATGAAACCACTGGTTCCTTGGGTGCCGATGGTGGTCGTTCCAATCGGCTCGCCCACCTCGGAGGCGATCGCGACAACTGTTCCTGCGGCTGGGGCAGTCATCGTGGCTCCAGCAAGGTTCGCGAGTGCTGAAGTCAACTGAGCCTGAGCGGAAGTCTTGGCGGGCCCTGCCGCAATGACCTGCGCTTGGGCAGCGCCCAACTGAGCGGCTGCTGTCGCCTGCCCCGCCTGCGCACTTTCGAGAGCGATGGGCTTGTTGGGTTGGCCGGACAGGGAGGGGTAATCATCAACGACGTTCTCGTAAGCCAACCGAGCCGCCACGACTGCCTGCTCGGCAGCTTCTACCGCCTGCAACGCTTGAAGTTCAGTGGTCCTGGCAGTGGCAACGCCGGAGCGAGCGCTCGCAACAGCTGCCTCGAGAGCCTCCGTCTTCATCGTGGCCAACACATCGCCCTCTGCCACGACATCGCCAACAGCTACGTCAAGCGTCGCTAGTTGGCCCGTGAGCGCGCCTGGGAACTGTAAACCTAATTCGAGGCCCGGATCAACGGTTCCAGAAGCTGCAACGGTGACATCCACATCGCGCACCTGCACGGTTTCGGTCAACACCGTGGCCTCTTCGGGGGCCGACGCGGAGAGCGCAATACCCGTCCCAGCGCCTCCGACAACGAGTACTGCCGCGATCCCCGCGATTACTTTGGTTCTTGTCTTCACGCTCTCAACTTCATTTCTGGGCCCGAGCCCCTGCAATCCGATTCCCCAGTCTGTGCCTCGGGGCTGTATGTCTGCTGATGGTTTCTCGAAGGTGGCAATTCTTGGAGAGTCGTCTTGCAAACCACATGTCGTAAATCTACCGAAGTACGCGGTGCCCGCTTGGCCCGTTCGCTCGGCGCGTAGAATGGAGTTCATGACTCAACTGCGCTACACGCTTCGCGCTGGGGCGACCGTGTTTGGTCTCAGCGCTGGCGGGCTGATTGTCTTCCCGGCATTCTTTCTCGAACTCCTTGGGCTTGAGCCCGAGCTCCCGCTGATGTGGTCGATGGTAATGATGGGAATTGCCTTGGTCGCGCTCGCGGGAAACATGGTGGTCGTGTCCGTGAGCGCCCGTGACGGCGGAGTCCGGATGGCAAGTGTGGTGATGCTCTTTGCTGCTGCGGGTCTTGGAATGATTACCTTGCTGATTCCCGTCGCTTACACATGGTTCACCCTGGCCTATGCGGCAGTGGGGTTTGGGTTTTCCCTCGCCTATCTTGTTGGCCTGCTCCGAGCACGGCACTCGGGATAGACTCACCGGGTGGCACACGGGGGTAGTAATCGACTGGTCTGGGTTGACTGTGAAATGACGGGGCTTGACCCCCAGGTCGATGAACTCGTCGAAGTTGCCGTAGTTATCACTGACTACGAGCTCAACCTCATGGATCCCGGTTTCCAGGTCGTCATTAAGCCCAGTGCCACAGCACTGGCTCAGATGGGTGACTTTGTGCGCGACATGCACGCCACGAGCGGTCTGTTGGCCGAACTGGACTCGGGGCTCGGCCTCGAGGACGCGCAAACGCGCATCCTCGACTACATCACCTCTTTCGTTCCAGAGCCCGGTGTTGCGCCACTGGCGGGCAACACCATTGGCACCGACCGTGCGTTTATCCAGAAGGAACTTCCCGCCGTCCACAAGTATCTGCACTATCGAAATGTCGATGTCTCGAGCATCAAAGAACTTGCCAAGCATTGGTTCCCCAAAACTTACTTCCAGTCGCCCGAGAAAAATGGTGGCCACCGAGCGCTGGCAGACATCATCGAATCCATTCGCGAATTGGCCTACTATCGCCAAGCTGTGTTTGTCGAAGCGCCCGGCCCCGACACAAAGGCGCTAAAAACAATCAGCGACTCCATCCGGGAACACTGGGCGGACCGGCTGTAATACACTGGAGTCGCTTCGCCACCTCGTGGCGAAGCCTTGGTGGGTATAGCTCAGTTGGTAGAGCGCCTGGTTGTGGTCCAGGAGGCCGCGGGTTCAAGCCCCGTTACTCACCCCAAATCCCTAGGCCGTCGTGACGACCACGTCCGCATTCCCTGGGCCATCGTGAATCGCCCGGAAGCGCTCCTCCTGCAGAGCCCAGCGCTGCCAGTGTGGGGAGTAAGTGTCGCCATCGCGCTCAAGAGCACGCCACCTGCGAACCTCGACGGCGGCATCCATCCAGATGCGTTCCGCAGCGATGGTGAAACCCTCACGACGAATCGCACCGCAGCCTTCGATGACCACTGGTCGATGTGGAGAAACATCCACCCAGCCGCCCTGGGCTCCTAAGCGCCAGTCCCACTTCTGGTAGCGACCGGGCAGTCCCTGCGAGATCGGAAGAAGAACGTTGCGGTGAATATGCCAGCTCCCCGCATCTAGCCCGTCCCACCCGGGATAAACCTCATCGAGGCTCACCAGAGTGGCACCGGCCCGACCGGCTAGCGCACTGGCGTAATCGGTCTTGCCTGAACCAGAGGGACCATCAATCAACACCAAGCCCGCGGAGTCAGTGTTGTTGGTCATGCGAATCCCCCCTCGTGAGCGCTGACCGCGAAGAAAAAATCAGCCACAGCACAGCTACCGCGAGCACAACAAATAGGCTGGCTGCCGCCATCGCCATACCCAAGTTTTCAGCACCTGGCCTCGACATCAGGCGGAACATCACCAGCGGCAGGGTTTGATTGGAGCCATAGGTCAAAAAGCTAGCCGCCCCGAATTCGCCGAGGGATCCAAGGCTGACCAGCGCCCCGGCAACGAGGAGAGGTCTAATGAGCAGGGGAAGCTCAACCCATCCCCACAGTTTCAGGCCCTCGGCACCGTCCAGCGTTGCTGCGTCAAGAATGTCTTCGGAAACGGCTCGGCTGGCGGGTTGAATAATCTGAAATGCCAGGGGGGTCAGAAAAATGCTCTGCACCAGAGGCAGCACGAGCCAACTGGAAGCAAGGGGGGCTGGGACATATCCTGAGAGAACGAGTGCACCGAGCCCGATAACCAGCGGCGAAATTCCAATGGGCAGCAGAACCGCAAGGCCTACGTTTTTTCGGCTCAACCACCACGCCAACACCAAAGAAATCACGCTGGCCACCACAACGTTTCGCAGCGAATTACCCGCTGCCTCGACGACGCTCAGATTGACAACATCTCGCGTCCCGCGGCCCGTGAGATTGACGACGTTGCCCCACAACCCTGGTCCCGTGGTGAGTGCTTTTTCAAACACTCCCCCCACCACCCAGACAATCGCTGCAAGCAACCCGAGCCCGAGAACACGACCAACCCGGCTTTTGACCGTGGCCTCTTCACCCTCACCAAACAAAGACGTTGGCTCCGCACCGAATTTTTTGGCCATCACAAAAAACCCGACCGTGAGAATGCTCTGGAACAGGGCCAATGTCGCGGCTGTGGTCAGGTCGAGCCGCTGCAACGCTGCGACCGCAATCTCTGTCTCGAGGGTCCTGATTGAGCCCTGACCGAGTGTTTGGACCAAACCAAAGCTGGTCGCTGAGTAGAGGGCAACGAGGAGCCCGGCGGCACCGAGGGCCGGAAGTTGCTGCGGGAGTTGAATGTGCGCTCTGATGCGAAACGCGGTGGCGCCGTCCAACGCCGCCGCCTCGCTCTGATCGCGAGGAGTCATTGACGCGGCCGTGACAACAGCGATGAACCCGGCGTTCATCACAACATGGGCACCGATGAGCGCTGCGATTGAGAGACGATTGTTGTCGAGCAGGTCTCCCAGAAGCGGACGAAGGGCTATCCCCACCAAGAAAGCGGGAAGAATAAAGGGGACCAGCAAAACCGTAGTGACCAGTCTTCGCAGCCGCCGAAGCGAGGCCAACCACTGTCCGACTGGATAGCCGAGCACCAGTGAGGCCACTGCGCTCATCACGGCGATGAGCGCAGTGGTGCCCACTAGTTCGAGGCTAGTTGTCAAATATTTCCGACCAGTTCTCGAGCCACTCCTCGCGGTGGGAATCGATGTCGAGATTCTCGCCAATCGTGGAGGTGGCGGGCTTGGCAAACGCGGCCCATGATTCTGGGACTTGAGTCCCCGGAACTGCGGGATATACATACATCGCCTCGGGCAATGACGCCTGGAAACTTGGCCCCACGAGGAACTCCACTAGCGCAGCCGCAGCGTCCTCATTGGCGGAACCGGCAAGCACCCCCGCGAATTCTGTTTGGCGGAAGGCGTCCTCCAGTAGCGCCACGGTTCCCGCTTCGCCGTTGTCGAGGACCTCTGCCGCGGGCGAGGAGCAGTAACTCAGCACGATCGGGTAGTTACCGCCATAGCGCGTGAAATCGGAGAAGTACGCGTCCTCCCATGAGCCGGCAACCTTCACACCATTAGCCTGCAGCGCGCGCCAGTAGGACTGGACCCCCTCAGGCGTGTCAAAGCCGGCGTGGGTGCTCGCGAGAAACGCGAGACCCGGCGACGAGGTGTTGGGGTTAGAGATGACCACGAGATTCCAGAACTCCTCCTTCACCAGATCTCTCCATGTCTCCGGTGGGGTCACACTGTTCTCCCTGAACCACCCGATATCGAGGTTGAAGCACACATCCGAATAGTCGATAGCTGAGGGTTCACCCCTGATAATGTTTTCCTCTTCCGCCCGGCCGAGGAACGTGTTGTCGATTCCAAAGAACGCGTCGGCAACGGGCGCGTTCTTGGTGAGAATCAACTGGTTCGTGAGCGCGCCAGTATCTCCCAGGCGCAGAATTTCTAGCTGGTACCCGGTCTCGGACTCGAATTGGTCAATCAGCTCGTCGCTCATGACAAAGGAGTCGTGGGCGGCCAGCCGCACGAGTGTGTTCTCGTGAACTTGGCATCCGCCAAGGGCCATCACGGCCACAATTGCCGTCGCTAGGGGTTTCATAGTCGTGCCTTTCATCAACGTGAGTTGGATGGGGCACGGGATAGAGATGTCCTCCCTTCGCTGGCATAACCCAGATCAGGTTCGACGGTCGAAACCTCGCGGCTTCCTCTCAGTCCAACTTTCTTGGACTCCCGTGTACGACTCTTAGTTTAGAGCTTGATACTCTCGCGAAGTTTCATGCCCCACCGGAGACTCTTTGCGATGGGATAAATCCCTAGGTAGGTCCATTGCGGAATGCGCAGCACCCGCTTGCGAAGCCCGTGATGGTTATACGTGGTGTCGAAGCGCTTTACATAAGAGAGAAAATCCCTCGGTGAATCGTCAACCCGCCTGGTCGACATTCCGGCGACCATCAACGGTGCGTAGACGATGTTGAAACCGTCGTCATAAAGGTGCACCGAGAGGTCAATGTCTTCAAACATTTCCCTGTCCGCATCCAAACAAATGTCCTCTCTGACAGCCTCCCACGCTTCTCGACGCAGTGCCATGTTGGTGCCAAAAAGGAAGTGGTACTGCTTGACCAACCGCGAGATAGCACGCCTTGCGGTGTCATCGGCTTTGGCCATATAGCGTCGAAGTGGCAAGTCGTAGTAGATGACTGGGCCAGTAGCCGCGTGAACATCGGTGTTGAGGAAGACCTTTTTGGTCTCCTCCACCCAGTTGGGTTCAAGCACGGAGTCCGAATCGATGCGCCCGATGATGTCGGAGGTCACAGCATCAAAGCCCATGTTTCTCGTCGGGGTAATGCCCTGCGCTTCGTCTTGTCTCAGCACTATCAGTGGAGCATCAGGGAACTCTTTCTTGAGCTTCTTGAGAATTGCCTTGGTCTGATCCGTTGACTTGTTATCCACGACAATGATTTCTTCAGCAGGCACTGTTTGATGAATGGCGGCCTGAACGCATGCTCTAATCGTGTCTTCCTCGTTGTAGGCGGGAATAACGATTCCCACCGTAGGAATTCGGTCTGCTAGTGGCATATCAGAGACTCCTCAGGAGACTGGGGCTTGAAGTAGTTGGACAACGACCTGGCCACCTTTAGTGGGCTGGGTGTCGACGTCTTCGAAGCCCCATCGCCGATGGAATCGAAGACTACCGGGGTTCGGCGGTTCCACGTTGACCTCACAGGTGACGCGCTCACGGCCATCTGACCGCGCACGCTCAAAGATACGACCATAGAGCGTGGATCCAAGCCCTAGTCCACGGCTCTCTTCGGTCAGCACGATGCGGTCAATATAGAGATGGTTGGTGAACCTGGCTTCAAAGAACACGTAGTTTTCACTCGAATAGTCGAGGCCGGGGTCCATCGCCATCACAAAGCCCAGCGGAGTTCCGTCCCCATTCTCGGCAATCAGCGCTAGGGAACACATCGCGAGCAAGGCGAGCATCTCGTCGCTGGTTACGATCGGTACCGCGGGGTACCCAGAGTTGTTGATGGCAACGAGCGCATCAACGTCGTCTTCTGTGCACAGCCTGATTGTGGTCACCGAAGTATTCTCTCAGGCTCTACCACCCGAGCGTGCCAGGGGCACCCTTAAACGGACCCGTCACTCGGGATGTAATCCACCCGCCATAAAAGTCGCCGTCTTGGGCTTGGACCACTTCGCCGTTGACCGTGCACTTATCTACCCGGCCGGGGTAGAGAGCAATGTGGTCCAGTAACTCCGAGTACCCGGGGCTTGGATCCGGGTACCACCACACCGCGCGCAGAAGACGGCTATCCCCCACCACCAAGTCCGCATAGGCGGCCAGCCCTTTGAACTCACAGAAGGTTGTGCCCTCCACCGGCGTCAGAACGCTCAGATCAACATCACCCCGTGGCAAGTAGTAGGTGGGCGGGTGCGACGTCTCGAGGATTCGCAATGGCGAAGTCGTATCAACAATCACCTGGCCCTGGTGAGTGACCACAACGTGGTCGCTGCTGTGCTCCAGTCGTGGTGGCCTGGGGTAATCCCATACCGACTCCGTAGCTGACATCGTTCCCCCTGGTAGCAGTATCTCTCGGTGTGAGGCTAACGGGCGGAAGCTGGGGAATATCTCCTCCAGATTTTCGCTAGGTGGATAGCTTCTTTCGCGCTACGCTGGGGCCTGTCGTATTGAGCCGACAATTCTTATCCACAATTTTCGGATTGCGGTGTGCTCGCGTGAGTGTGGGGTTGGCGGTAGTTTCGACCGTTGGTTTCGAACGTCGAACCTACGCACCACAGCACCACAGAAAAGAGATACACAATGGCAACCGGAATCGTTAAATGGTTCAACGGTGACAAGGGCTACGGCTTCATCACTCCTGATGACGGCTCGGCCGACGTCTTCGCGCACTTCTCCGCAATCCAGAGCAGCGGCTACCGCTCTCTCGAGGAGAACCAGCGCGTGGAGTTCGACATCACCTCGGGCCAGAAAGGCCCTCAGGCGGAGAACATCCGTCCTCTCTAGGCTTTTCTAACATCGCCTTAGGGCTGTGGGGTCATCCGTTTCGGATGGCCCCACAGTCGTTTTGCGCTGTGTTTAGATTGTCGGGATGAAGCCGATCACACGCGACCAGATTGTTGCAAGCTTTGTGAACATGTCCGAGGCGGACCTGAGAGTCATGAGCTTCCCTGGCCTGCACGAGACACTGTGGGACGAGCGCGAGTTCCTGGGATGGCGCGATGCGCATCATCCCACCAAGGGCTACATGGTGTTCTGGGTGGGCGATGATGCCAGAGGGCTGATGGTCAGAAGCGCTGAGAGTTCGATGCCAGCGGGGCGATCCGCGCTGTGCTCGCTCTGTCACACTCAACAGCCCGCTCCGCAGGTCAGCCTGTTCGTGGCGCCAAAGACTGGCGAGGAGGGCGCTAGAGGCAACACCGTGGGGACCTATCTCTGCGCCGATTTATCCTGTTCGGCAATGATTCGCATGGCGCTGGGTGTTCACGGTGCCACACGAGCAGAAGAGATGTTGGCAACCACGAGCGACAATATCCGCCAACGCCTCTGGAACTTTTCGAGGCGAGTTATGACAGAAAACGCTACTTAGCGCCGGCGACCCATGATGACCATCGGGATAGCAAAAGCAAAGGTTGCCGTGAGGATACCGGCAGTGAACAGCCAGGGGGCAAAGACCTCGGGGACCACAAACGCGTAGGTGAACATGGGGAAACTAGCCAGAAACATAAGGGATGCTAGGACGACAACAAACACGTTCATAATGGCTCTAGTATTCCACACCCTAAGGCAAACCCGATGACGAGACTCGATGACAGACGTCGCCTGATCATTCGGCGCATTCGCATAACCGGGTGGACTTGCCTGAGCTCACTCTTGGTGACCATCGTGAGCTTCCTCACCTGGTTCCACATCGTGTTTGCAGCGGAACGCGAGGCCACCCTCGAGGTTTTCCGTGACGATCGGCTTCAGGTCAGCGAGGTTGCGGGATCCATAGTCATGGAGCCAATCGAGGGGGCGAGCAGCACGGGAATTCTCTATTTCCCAGGGGCGCGAGTAAATCCCTACAGCTACCTCCACCCGCTCTCCGAAGTCGCAGCCTCTGGCACCACGGTCGTCATTATGGACCCGCTGATGAACATGGCTCTCCTTGATGGCAGAAGTCTCGACGAATTAGCTCTCGCTGCCCCGGACATCAGTGACTGGGTGCTCTCTGGTCATTCCCTCGGCGGAGTGCGTGCCTGCATGCTTGCTGATGACCCGGCCGTTATCGGGTTAATGCTGATGGGCAGTTACTGTGCGACGGATGTTTCATCCTTGGAGATTCCAGTGTTTCAAGTTCTCGCCAGCAATGACGGGCTCATTGACGCTAAAGCGGTGGCCGCCTCATCCACCCGGGTTCCCGACTCAACACACATCATCACCCTCGAGGGCGCCAACCACGCCTCGTTTGGAACCTATGGGTCACAGCCAGGCGATGGAATCGCCACGCTCACCCGCGCGGAGGTGCGCGACGCGCTGACCGCCGTGTTTCAGGACCTTCTCGCTGGCGATTAGCCCAGTGAGTGAGCTCGTTCGACGACGAGCTCGCGGACCCGCGCAGCATCAGCCTGGCCACCCATGGCTTTCATAACGGCTCCAATGACGGCTCCGGCAGCCTGCACCTTGCCATCGCGGATTTTCTCAAGAACATCGGGCTGCGACAACAGCGCCTCATCGATGGCGGCGGTCAGGGCGCCGTCATCGGAGACAACCTCGAGCCCCTTCGCCGCGACAATCTCCTCCGGGCTACCGCCACCATCAACCATCTCGGCAAGCACTGTCCGGGCGAGCTTGTCCGTGAGCCGACCATCGTCAACGAGCGCCTGCAAAGCTCTAATGTCCTCAGGGGCGGCAAGGCTGCCTGCGTCAACCCCTCGCTCATTAGCAATTCTGCTGAGCTCCCCCATCCACCACTTCCGTGCCGCAGCTGGCTCGACGCCGGCGGCGACAGTGGTGGCCACCTCGCCCATCAAGCCCGCGTTCACAATGGCCTGGAAATCGATGTCGCTAAAGCCCCACTCCGCCCTGAACCTGCGCCGCATCTCGACGGGCTGCTCCGGCAGGGCTGCCCGAAGCTCGGCGACAAGTTCCGCGGAGGCGTGCACCGGCAACAAATCGGGCTCAGGGAAATAGCGGTAGTCATCCGCATCGCTCTTGGGCCGACCAGGCGATGTCACACCGGTGTCTTCATGCCAGTGCCTGGTCTCCTGAGTGATGGTGCCGCCAGCGGCCAAGATGGCCGCCTGGCGCTGAATCTCATAGGTCACAGCGCGCTCGATTGAGCGCAGCGAGTTGACGTTCTTGGTTTCCGTGCGGGTGCCATAGGCCTTCTGGCCACGCGGGCGCAACGAGACGTTGGCGTCGCAGCGCAGGTTGCCACGCTCCATGCGAGCGTGAGAAATTCCGAGATTACGGACCATGTCCCGAATCGTGGAGACATAGGCGCGTCCCAGTTCACCGGCTTTGTGATCCATTCCCTCAATGGTTTTGGTCACAATCTCCACCAGGGGCACTCCCGCGCGGTTGTAGTCAACGAGAGAGTATTCAGCCCCCTGGATGCGCCCGGTGGCACCCCCGACGTGGGTGAGCTTGCCTGCGTCTTCCTCCATATGTGCTCTCTCAATGGGGACTTCCACGAGTGTGCCATCATCGAGCTCGACAGAAACAGACCCCTCAAAAGCAATGGGTTCGTCGTATTGGCTGATCTGGTAGTTCTTCGCGAGATCGGGATAGAAGTAGTTTTTGCGGGAGAAGCGCGACACCGGCGCAATCTGGCACCCCAACGCCAAGCCCAAACTGACGCTGTAGCGCACTGCGGTGCCATTGACTACCGGCAAGCTACCGGGCAAGCCCAAGCACAAAGGCGTAATCAGGGTGTTCGGCTCCACCTGGGCATCGTCCAAAGCCGCCGGGTTCGGCGCATTGGAAAACATTTTGGTCTCGGTCGAGAGTTCAACGTGGACCTCGAAACCAAGGACCGGTTCAAACAGCTCCAGGGCTTTATCAAGGTCCATCAGCGCGTCCTTGGCCATGGCTTAGACCACCTCCGGAAGGTTTTCATAGACCAGGGAACCATCGCGCTCGCGGAACAGTCGCTCGAGTGCACTGCCCCAACGATAGAGGCGGTGGTCTTCATAGGCCGGGGCCATGAGCTGAAGCCCAACGGGCAAACCATCCTCGGGTGCTAAGCCCATGGGCAAAGACATCCCCGGGATGCCGGCAAGATTCACGGGGATTGTGGTCAGGTCACCCGCCCACATCGCCAAGGGGTCATCAAGTTTCTCGCCCAGGGGAAACGCGGTGGTGGGTGCTGAGGGTGAGATGAGCAGGTCGACACGGGCAAAGGCGCTGGTGAAGTCCTGTTGAATCAGGGTCCGCACTTTTTGGGCGCTGCCATAGTAGGCATCGTAGTAGCCAGCGCTCAGAGCATAAGTGCCAAGAATGATGCGCCGTTTGACTTCATCACCAAACCCCCGATCTCTCGTCGCTGACATGACGTCCTCCACGGTCGGGTTCCCCTCCGGGGTAACTCGAAGGCCAAAACGTACGGAATCAAACTTGGCCAAATTACTCGAGGCCTCCGCCGGCAAAATCAAGTAGTACGCGGCGACCGCATACTCGAAATGTGGCGCGTCAATCTCCACCACCTCGGCCCCCTGCGCAGTCATCAACGCAACTGCCTCATCGAAGCGTTGTTTCACACCGGCTTGGATGCCCTCGGTTTGCAGTTGCTTGACGACCCCAACCCGAAGGCCAGAGAGGTCGGCCAGGTTAGCCCCCTCATCGGCCTCGGCAGTCATGTGTGCCCAGGGGGTCGGGATACTCGTTGAATCCTGGGGATCGTGTCCGGCAATCACGTCGTGAAGGAGAGCCGTGTCTCGCACGGTGCGCGTCACAGGTCCCACCTGGTCCAAGGACGAGGCGAGAGCGATGACACCGTAGCGGCTAACGCCGCCATAGGTGGGCTTTACCCCCACAGTGCCCGTGAACGCTGCAGGTTGGCGAATAGAGCCCCCGGTGTCGCTACCAATCGCGAGGGGGGCCTGGAATGCTGCCACCGCGGCTGCCGATCCTCCACCCGAGCCACCTGGCGCACGCGTTAAGTCCCAGGGGTTCTTGGTCACGTGGTATCCCGAATGTTCCGTCGACGACCCCATCGCGAACTCATCCATGTTGGTTTTCCCTAGAAAGACCGTGTCGGCGGCCCTCAATTTTGCGACAACTGTGGCGTCGTAGGGAGGTAGCCAGCCCTCCAGGATGCGCGAACCCGCAGTCGTCACCATGTCCGACGTGCAGAGGACGTCTTTGATGGCAATGGGCACGCCGGCGAGAGCCGATAGTTTCTCCCCCGCAGCACGTTTCTTGTCCACGCCGCGCGCGGTAGCCAGAGCGTCCTCAGCTCGCGCAAGAAAAGACCCGACCAGGTGGTCAGTGGCGTCAATGCGATCCAGGTGTGCCTGGGTGGCCTCGACGCTACTGAGCTCTGTGGAGGCAAGAGCGTGCGCGAGTTGGCTAGCGCTCCAGCGCGTGATATCGCTCACGCTTGCTCCCCGAGGATTGCGGTCACTCGGAAACGCGAACCGTCGTGGTCAGGGGCTCCAGCCAGCGCTTGGGCTGTGCTGAGGGTGTGGCCAACAACGTCGTCACGGAAAACATTGCCCAAAGGAACAGGGTGGGACGTGGGAAGCACGTCATCCAGAGCAACCCTGGAGATTTTTTCTACCGAGTCCACAATTGCAGAGAGCTCGCCAGCTAAGCGCGACACCTCTTCCTCGCTGAGAGCAATGCGAGCGAGTTCCGCCAAATGGCGAACGGTCTCTGGCGTCATGTCTGACATGAATCTCCTTGGTCGACTCCCCAGTCTAAAGCTCTAGAACAGAAAGACCTTCTCTCAGCAGGAGTTCGAACTTTTCCGCTTCGAGAATAGGGACTCCCAATGCCTCGGCGCTCGCGCGCTTGCTGCCAGCGCCCTCCCCGGCAACCACCACAGTGGTCTTTGTGCTCACACTGGACGAGGGTTTGCCGCCGGCTGCAATGACTGCTTCTTCGGCGCCATCGCGCGAGTAGCCGGGGATTGAGCCGGTGACCACCACAATTGCGCCACGCAGCGGTTGGTCACCAGAGGAAACCGGTGCGGGTGAATCTGCAAAGGACACCCCGCAAGCTCTCCACCGATCGATGATCTCTCGGTGCCAATCGACTCGCAACCACTCCATGATGGAGACCGCGATGGTCTCGCCCACACCGTCAACCTCGGAGAGCTCTTCCAGAGACGCCGCCTCTATTCCCTCGAGTGAGCCAAAGTGCGAGGCGAGTGCGCGCGCTGCCACTGGGCCGACATGACGGATGTTGAGGGCCACCAGGAAACGCCACAAAGGTTGGGTTTTGGCCTTGTCCCGTTGCGCAATCAGCTCGAAGGCCGCTTTGGAGGGAACCCACTCCTCATCGCCCGCAAACACAGGGGATTGCGGGTCGTAAGCAGGGTCGCTCTTCTGTCGCTTACGCCGAAACGGCGTCTGTCTCACGGGTTCCTGGGTGAGAGGGTCGCGCTTTGGCTCTCCGGTGTCGGCATCCCGCACGTCGACCACAATCGGGAAGAGCTCCTCCACCGACAACTCGAACAATCGTGCCTCGGTGCGAAGGGGCGCAATCGTGGGCTCCACGGGTTGGGTGAGCGCAAAAGCGCTCACTTCGCCCAGGCCCTCAATATCAAGACCACCACGGCTACCAATGTGTTCAACCCGTCCGCGGACTTGAGCAGGACAGTCCTTAGCGTTTGGGCATCGAAGATCGATATCGCCGCTCTTGGCAGCAGCCAGTGTTGCCCCACAATCGGGACACTGTGTCGGCATCACAAATTCACGCTGGGTTCCATCGCGCGCCTCGACCACGGGACCCAGAATTTCAGGAAT
Source organism: Actinomycetota bacterium (assembly GCA_009704535.1). Taxonomy (GTDB): domain Bacteria; phylum Actinomycetota; class Actinomycetes; order Actinomycetales; family Microbacteriaceae; genus Pontimonas. The sequence continues at coordinate 2,699 of WLEA01000009.1, read as the reverse complement.
CACATCACCGGCCTTGCGAATCACGACCGTGTCACCAATCAAGACGGCTTTCGCCCTCACCACGTCCTGGTTGTGAAGGGTGGCGCGCTCCACTTCACTTCCGGCAACCCGCACCGGCTCAAGGACCGCGTAGGGGGTTGCGCGCCCCGTGCGTCCAACACTGACAACGATGTCGAGAAGCTTTGTGGTGACCTGTTCGGGCGGGTATTTGTAGGCAATCGCCCAGCGCGGTGCGCGGGAGGTCTCCCCCAGTTCCCGCTGGAGAGCGAACTGGTCGACCTTGACCACCACGCCATCAATTTCGTGAACCACGCTGTGGCGGTGGGCGGCGTAGTGGGCAATGAACTCATGAACCCCTTCGTTGGAATCCACAACTGTGGCAGCGGTGGAAACGGGTAACCCCCAGGTGCGCAGCAGCTCATAAACCCCACTCTGGGTCGTCACCGGGGGACTATCCCAAGCGCCAATCCCGTGGACAATCATGGAGAGATCGGCGAGGCGCTCGCGCATCAAGCTCAACTGGACGTCTTTTTTGCCCTCACTCTTCTGGCGCAGCGTGCCAGAAGCGGCATTGCGGGGATTGGCGAACACCTTCTCCCCGGCGGCGCTTTGTCGGGCATTGAGGGACTCAAAAGCGTCAATGGGGAAAAACACTTCACCCCGGACTTCGACCAGCTCCGGGTGACCAACCCCGTCCAACACTCGGGGAATACCCGGCACCAAGAGAGCGTTGTCCGTGACGTCTTCCCCGGTGACCCCATCACCCCGCGTGGCAGCGGACACGAGTCTGCCCTGCTGGTATCGCAGATTCAGTGCTAGCCCATCAATCTTCAGTTCACACAGGAACTGCGCCTGCGGAAAAGACGCGATTATCTTCGAAGCCCAGAGCGCCATTTCCTCGTCGTCGAAGACATTGTCAAGGCTGAACATTCGCTGCGCGTGAACAACCGGGGAAAACAGCTCTCCGCGACCAAAGCCCACGGCTTGGGTCGGGGAGTCTGCCCCCTGAAGCTCTGGATACGCTCGCTCGATGGCTTCGAGCTCGCGCATGAGCTCGTCATACTGGGCATCCGAAACAAGTAGCGCATCCTTGCGGTAATAGGCATCCTGAAGATCAAGAATCGCGGCGGTGAGTTCAGTTGCGCGGGACCGTGCTTGATCGAAATTCACTCCCCCAGTCTAGGCAGGACCACCGAGGCGTGGGCGGGTCGATTAAACGGGCTGCCCCTCCGCGAGACCGGTGCGAAGCGCCGGAGGCAAGTGTCCCAAATCATTGTGGGTCAGCAAAACCGGTGGCTTGGCCGTGCGGACCCTAATGATGGTCAAACCACAGTTTGCCTGGTTGATTCCAAGCCATCGCCAGGCGCTGGCCCCAAAAACTTCGCGCACGAACCAGGCGATGACAAAGTTGTGGGTTATCAGCAAGTCGTGGCGGTCATCCCGAGAGGGGGCAAGCCATTCAGCCGTGGCATCAGCCATCTGGGCTTCGCCGGCGACTAGTTGTTCCTCCGAGATAGAGCCATAGAAGGGCTCAAACACGGAGGGCATATCGGGAGTGGGTCCCGCGGGAATGCAGTCCATCAGCAGCGCATTGGGCTCAGCCTCTGCCATGCCCAAACGCTCGGTGATCACACTGGCCGTCTCGATTGCCCTCTGGAGCGGAGATGTATGGGCGGCATCAAATTGGATTGCGGAGAGGCGGTCAGCCAGGTGGACCGCTTGAGCCCGTCCGCGTTCGCTCAGTGGCCCATCCGGCAGGCCAAATTCGGCATCAACTTGCTCACCGTGACGAACAAGGTAGACATACCTAGACACACGAACTCCTGACAACTGCTTGTGGCCCCACCGTAACGACCACAGATGGCCGAGGATTAGCGCCCGGGTTAAGCGGAGATGTTTCCCGCGGCAACAACCCCATCCACTATGTCATCTTTCACTGCACCCACGACAACAGCACTCAGCGGACTGTTCACAAGGTGACGGGCGAGGGCTTGAACATCGTCAGTGCTGACACGCGCGAGCCGTGCCAAGCCCTCCTCGCGGTCGACGTACTCACCGGTAGTCAGCTCAGAGCGCCCCAGTCGCATCATTCGGGTTTCCATGCTCTCCAAAGCCAGAGCGGACGAGCCTGAGAGGTTACCAATCGTGCGCAGTCTTTCGTCCTCAGTAATGCCCGACTGTGCGAGTGCTACGAGCTCGTCACGAAGAAGCTCAGCCACGAGCTTGGCGTTTGAGGGCGAGGTGCCAGCAGCCATTCCAAACATTCCGGCATCGGCATAGCTACTCGCAAAGGCATACACCGAGTAGGCAAGCCCGCGCTTCTCTCGAATTTCTTGGAACAATCGTGACGACATACCCCCACCGAGGCATGAGCTCAGGACCGACATCACGTGGCGGCGCTCGTCCGTGGCTCGAAGACCCGGCGTGGCCAGGGCGACCACAGCCTGCTCGAGGGGCCTCGTGATGACCCGGGAGCGAGGAGTGTCAGCAACCGCAACGCCGTCCACCGCTCGCCTCGCTGCGGGTGCAGAGGCGTCTGCGAGATTCCATCCCGAGCGCCCCAGAGCAGACAGGACACGCGCCACAATATCGGCGTGCTTGAGAGAGCCGGCAGCGCTCACCACGAGTTCGTGCGCTCGGTAGTAGGTGTCATAGTGGCGGAGCACCGACGCACGCTCCGAGGCCTTGATCGTCTCGGG
>WLEA01000089.1 GCA_009704535.1 Actinomycetota bacterium | reverse complement strand
TAGGCCACCGGGTTGTCAATTGATTCCTGAATGCTCGGTGCGCCCGCACTGATTTCGATCACCGTGACTCCTGCGATCGGCTCCGTCATCTGAGAAACCCCACACACTACGACCACCGGAATGTTCTGTGAACGAGCGTGCTCAATCACAACCCCGGTGATCTTGCCACCGAGGCTCTGGGCGTCAAAAGAGCCCTCTCCTGTCACCACAAGGTCGGCATCTTTCATCTCCGTGACAACGCCGGTAATCTCCATCATTGCCGTCGCCCCAGATTCTTGAGATGCTCCTAGCCCTGCCAGCGCTGCGAAAGCAAGCCCGCCGCCAGCGCCGCTGCCAGGTCGTGCCGCCACGTCGGTGCCAAGTAACGTCGCGAGGCGGCTAAGGCCGGCTTCCAAGATCTCTACAGCTGCCTGGTCGGCACCCTTCTGGGGGGCGAAGATGGCTGCCGCCCCGGTGGGACCCAGCAGTGGATTAGAGACATCGGTCAACACCCGAATCCGAGTTCTTGCGAGCCTGGGGTCAAGTCCTGAGAGGTCAACAGAGCCCAGCTGTCGAAGTTTCCCCCCACCTGGCCCAACCTCGTTCCCCTTATCGTCTAAGCCCAAGGCCCCCAAGCCTCGAAGCATTCCAAGACCGCCATCTGTTCCAGAAGTCCCACCGACGGTGAGGAGAATTTCAGTGGGATCAGACGCCAGGGCTTCAAGAATCAGGTGGCCCACCCCGGCGCTCGAGGCATCGAGCGCTTCGGCATCAGTGGCGCCGGGCAAAAAACCAAACGCTTGGGCTGATTCAATGACGGCGACACCGTCTCTGCTGGCAAACCGTGCGACCACCGGTTGGCCCCACGAACCCGGAACCGTGAGCGTGTGAATCTGAAATCCGTGGTGGGAGAGCACATCGAGCGTTCCCTCGCCGCCATCGGAGAGGGGCTGCGGGGCAATGACCGCGGCCGGTGCGCTCTCACGAATTCCCTGGGCCAACGCGTCGACCACCTCGGTGGCGGAGAGAGAGCCCTTGAAGGAATCGGACGCAAGCACAATCTTCATTGAGTGAAATCATCCCAGGCTTTTCTGCTCTAGCGTTACCGTGTGAACGACCAACAAGCCAAGGCGCTGTCCTACCTGCAGGAAACGTGCGATGTCATTGCCAAGCTTGCCCAGGTCCATACACCACGGGTCATCTCACCCCAACCGCCCGAGCGATACTTCGAGATTCTGGTCTCGTCGATCATCGGCCAGCAACTCTCCGTGAAGGCTGCCGACACCATTGAGGCCAGGCTCCGCCAGGCCGTGCAAGACCTCACCCCGGAGGGTCTTGCCGGCCAAGATCTCGAGGTTCTGCGCCAACAGGGGCTCTCGTATTCCAAAGCAAACTACATTCTGGGCCTCGCCGACGCGTTTGGCACCGGGGTCATCGATCCCCACGCCCTCGCAGCAATGGAACCAGTGGAGGTCACCGCCACGCTTACTACCCTCAAGGGAATCGGACCGTGGACGGCGGAGATGTTTCTCATCTTTGGAATGGGACACCCGGACATCTGGTCCCCCGGGGATCTTGGGCTGCGCAAAGCAGTCGAAGCGCACTTTGGCGTTGAAAAAAGCTCCAGTGAGGTCGCACAACGTTGGGCCCCCTACCGCTCCTATGCTGCACTGTATTTGTGGGAATACTTCGATAGCGCGAAAAAGCAGTGAGGTGAAGCCCGCTCCGGAAGCGGGGTGGACCGGGAACGCCTGGCGCGGTACTCTCTTGGACATGCGTGCGAGAAGCTGGGTGGCTGTTGTGCTGGGATCTCTCCTTGCGGTGGGAACAGGTGGCGCACTCGCGGTTGGGGACTATGTCTACCGGGAGGGCACCTCGGTACCGTGCGCAATCAACGAGGATGACCTCAACAATTCGCCTGCCTCTTTTTCCACGCCCCTAGAGGGTCCCTTTCCCGGTGAGGGCTGGAACAAGTGGATTGATTACGACCTCTCAGAGTGGTGGCTGCCAGAAATTCCCGTGGAAACGGTTCGCATCCAGGTAGCTCCGGACGTTGAACTGGAAGCCTGGTGGATCAAAGCCAGTTACCCCGCAGCCCAAGAGACAGTAATTGTCACCCACGGCTATGGAACAAGCCGCCGCGATTACAACGCGCTCTTGCCAAGCGCCATGCTCGCCAAAGACGGGTTCAACGTATTGCTCGTCGACCAGCGCGACACCGGGAACTCCACCTGCGTGGATGGCCGGCACTCTGCCGGCCAGGACGAGTCTGACGATTTTGCGGCGGTCGCCGAGTGGCTAGTCCTCGAGAAGGGAATCGCACCGGAGAAGATTGGCATGTATGGGGTGTCTGGCGGTGCTATCGGGACTGCGATTCTGCCGGCGAAGACCCAAAACGTGCAGGCCTTCGCGCTGGAGGCCCCGATTTTCGATTTTGCTGAGACAGCCGAGCGCGAAGTTGTGTTCCAAGGATTCCCCGCTTTCTTATGGCAGCTGGCTGACTTAGCAGCCAAGCTACGGGGCGTGAATTTGAACGAAACGCCGATCCCAGCTGGCATTGAAGCAGCCGGCGACCGGCCGTTCTTGTTGCTCCATGGCACTGAGGACCAGCGTCTTGCTTATGAGGGTGCGCTTAAGTTCCGTGATTACGCCGAGTCCGTCGGCGTCTCGGTTCAGCTGGAGACTTTTGAGGGCGCGGACCACACTGAAGGCCAGTTGTCAGAAACCCAGCGTTATGCAGATGCCCTTACCTCATTCTTTGACGAGGCCCTCCGCTAGCTAGAAACGATTGCCAAGGCGCCATCCCGGCAATCGCCAGTCGAAGGCGATCGCGAGCATTCGCACAATCACGATGGCCGCAGCGCCTGCCAGCACAGCAACAACGTCCGGGGCTCCAAGAACACGCAGACCCCAGACCAACCAGCCACCCATGAACGCGATCACAGCGTAGAGCTGATAGCTGCTAACAACCCACGGAACCTCATTGACCAGAATGTCTCGAATAACCCCACCAAAGGTCGCGGAAACAACTCCCATCAGCGTTGCCACCAGAGGGCTTGCCCCCTCCAGAAGGGCAATGTGGGTTCCCGAGGCAGCAAACAGTCCAAGACCCACGGCATCGGGCCATTGCATGGCCTGGGTCGTCGGCCGCAAGTGCCTGGCTCTGATCACGAGTGGGCCCAAGACGCTTAGCGCCACGACAGCCCATACCCACTCTTCGTTGGCGACCCAGAAGAATGGCCTTCTATCCAGCAATACGTCGCGCAGGGTGCCCCCGCCGAGCGCTGTGAGGAAGGCCACGACGACCACGCCGACCAGGTCGAGTCGCTTGTGGGCCGCGACCAGAATCCCCGAAATCGTAAACGCAAGCACGCCGATACCTTCAAGAACCACCAGTAATTGGCGAAGCGTTGCCTCGTCGAGCACTATGTCCACGACGCCAGTGTCCCAGACAACCGCGAGAAGAGAGTGATTGGCCGAGTACTGTCCAGGGTCACCGTTCTCGGACGCACGGCGGTCATATTCGTTTCTTCCCTGGTGTTCGTGATTCCACGGGGTTGGGGGAGGATGCCACCGCCGATTTGGGTCGCTCGAAGGAGGAATGTCCATGCACTACTCAGAGCAATGATGACCCCAACACCGATGAGCACTCCGGTTCACCACGGTTCTAGAAGGGGGAAGAGACAGCGAGGGTAATCATGAGTCCCCTCAGCGACTTCACCAACCGGGTGTGAGGAAGGCGAGCGAAAACATCGCTGCGACGCCTAATGGCAGGATAAAGACCCATCCAAGAATCACGCCAGCAAGAGCAATCCCTCTGCCCGGTTGCCCAGTCTCCTTGATTCGACGCAACGCTGAGTGGCCAACCACTGCACCGGCAAGAGAAAAAGGGACGGCCAGGGGCAAAGCAATGAGGCCAAAAAGGCCAACGCCCAGAAAGAACAGCGACGCCAGTGCCGGCGACGCTAGCGACAACACAAGACTGACAATGGCGCGGCTATTTGTTTTTCCAGCACTGGAACTCATCATTTTTGGCCCTTCTCGTTCAGTTTGTTGAATCGAGCGTTAGCGTAGCGGAAACCCTTGACCGGTCGGGAAAGATTGCGTAATTGTGAGGCCGACCACCCCGGTCAGTCACTGCCCAAAGTGCGACGAGGTGCCTCACTGAGAAGCAGGCGCGGGGGAACCACTTCGCCGTCTCGAGTACCAATCACGATTGAAGATTAACATCGAGCACAATCAGGGTTGGACTGCGATGATGGCCTCCTAGAGCCTCGAGGCCCTTCTATCCTCGCTCCGAGACCCTCTCCACTAACGAGCCGCCCAGGGGTCTACCCACCAGTTGGCGAGTAAAGCGAGGGCTGATCGCCCCCCGTGGCGAAGTGAACGATGTCTCGAGAGCTCACAATGGCGCGCCCGGAGGGACTCGAACCCCCAACCTTCTGATCCGTAGTCAGATGCTCTATCCGTTGAGCTACGGGCGCGTGGTTGACTAGACAACCGACCCCGAGCATATCAGCCACCGGAAAGGATTTTGGGGGGTGGACTCAGAGGTCTCCCCACCTCTTGTAAAATTCCTGGATGGCCGAAGAAAAGAAGAACACCTCCGCGTTCACCGATAAAGAGCGCGAAGCGATGCGCGAGCGGGCGCGCGAAGCCAGGGAGTTCAAGAAGCTCTCCGGTGATGAGCAAGTCGCCCGAAAAATCGCCGAAATGGCACATGCCGATCAGAAGTTAGCGAACGCTATCCACACGCTCGTCATGGGTCTTTCCCCAAAGATCACGACGAGGACTTGGTATGGCATGCCCGCCTACTACGTCAACGACAAGATCGTCTGTTTCTTCCAGGCCGGAAGCAAGTTTGAGAGTCGCTATTCAACCTTCGGTTTTCAAGACGCAGCCAACCTCGACGACGGTTCATTCTGGCCGACGTCGTTCGCCGTGACAGAGATAAACGACGCCGTGAAGAAAGAGATTACGAGGCTCGTCACAAGAGCCATTTCGTAAAGGCTGGACAACCATCCCCAGGGGGCAGACGAGGCAACAAGCGCGGAGACGGTGGGATTTGAACCCACGGTTCCCGTGAGGGAACTCCACCTTAGCAGGGTGGTGCACTAGGCCGAACTATGCGACGTCTCCTGAAATGCCCTAAAGAACACCTCGTCGATAACTATATCGACCAAGCGGCAACCGCT
>WLEA01000088.1 GCA_009704535.1 Actinomycetota bacterium | reverse complement strand
TCTTCTGAACCCCTGTAGCGCCCCGAGAAGAATCATTCGGGCCACAGACGCACCGTTGTCGAGTAACAAGTTGCTGGGAGTCTTCCGATTTCGGTAACCGCGGACCACTCGCTGGATATCGGCCTGCAAGTTTGCCGGCCTACTGCTAATCAAGTTGGCTCGTCCATACATCAACCGAGGGCCCGTTAAACCGTCTGGAGGACGAACCATATTCTGGAGAAACGACGAATTTCTCGGTCGGAGAAAGAGAAAAACGGGCCTAGTTGACGGAGGGGTATTCCTGAGGTGGAGGTTGATGTAGTCGGTATCAGCGCCCAACTCGTTTGTTTCCTGTCCCGTTTCAAAGCAGTACGCATCGGGCACAAAAGGATGTATCGCCCAAACATTAATTCCTATTGAGGCATGTTGTCTGACGTGCTCGAAGTCTGCATCTGTCAAATCAAGAATTGAACTTCCACTGCCCAAAATGAAGAGCGTTGATGAAGGCTTGTTAGCTAAAAATGGCCTATGAACGTCGAGATTCTCGTAACCTGCTTCCGCAGCAATCCGTCTCGTGGCGGCAGAGTCACGGATGGCAATCTTCCTCCACGCGAACGACCGAGCACCAGCCGCCAGTCGGTGGTCGAGGAGGCCCTTCAGTGCGGACCTCATCCCCTGTGATCCCGCACGGAGGCGGGGACCAGCGGATTGTCACGAAGTGCTGCGCTCACGCCTGCCCACCAATCGTGACCGAGGATTCTCTGCTCGATGAAAGCGGCGCCTGAGCGTCTGATTCTCTCGATTTCGTCTGGCGCACGGAGTAGTCGATCAACTTGGAGCGCGAGGTCTTTCGCCGACGTGTAGGCAACATAGTGTTCGCCGGGAATCAACGGCGAAGGTACCTTTGGCGCCAGCAACAGTGTTTCGGCCACGAGTGCCTCAGTGTACCGGTAGACCAGATGAGGAGGAATGCCCGCATCCGCACCGGTCTCAAGGATGTGCTCAGAAGTTGTAATTGTCATGTCGGAGCCTCTTAGCACTGACCAATAGCCCTCCCCCAGAATTTTCGGTTCGTCGGGGTGGCGCAGGACGAACTGGAGCGTGACTGGTTTTTGGCTCAGTTCCTCAGCAATCGATTTCAGAAGGGTGGCGCGAGGCTCGTACACAGTGCCGATAAATGAGATTGTTGGATTTTTGCGGTCGAGGTGATGACGAGAATAGCTAGCCCGAATGTGCTCGAGGCGTTTCTGCGAAAAAGGCATGAACATCGGGCCGTGGATTCGACGGTGTGGAAGAAAACGCATCGCTACCTCGCTCGGCATAAGCGTCAAAATCACGCCGCGGTTTGCTGTAATGATCCCGGCTTGCCTGCGCCACTGGCGAAGGGGCAGGTTCATCAAAATTGTGATTGGTGTGATGCGGTACCAGGCCAGAAGAGCCGATACGGCGAAAGCCTCCCAAATTCCTCGCCACAGCGACTGGCTTCCTGTGCGAGGGTCATACAGGTAGTGACTTGGGGCTGTCTCTGAAATGCAGCGTTGTACCTGCCGGATGTACCCCGGTTTACCCGGAAAAACTTCGAGGCGCACAACGCACTCGCTCCCCAAATAGTCACGAGCGGAATCTAGAAGCTCCACCAAACTGGGATCCGTGACCCAACCTGTTGCGCCCGCTTCGATGACGATTCGAGACGATCCGCCTTGAGCGCGACCCTCGCCGGGCGCCACCATCGAAATTGCACGACCCAGCAGGAAGGAAGCCCAAAAGCAGAGGTAAATCGCTATCTTTGCAATAGTCGCCTTTTGCATGCTTGTGGTCGTGCCACGGTCTCACTCTATAACTTAGCCTCCCGGCTCAGCCCCGGCCGCGACTGGGATGCTGCGTTTGCTGGGATGTCAGTCTTGATTTCTCGCCGAGTGAATCCCCCAATGGATTTCGTAATGCCCTAGCTGGCATGGGTGATTTTCCTGTGGCTCCCGCATCGGGTTCAATGTCGGAGTATTCTGGCAGGCGATGCGGTTGGGGCTGACACGGCGCCGGCGAGTGTGAGAGACCAGGGGGCGGCTCAGTGAAGGTTCTTGTCACGGGAGCAGAGGGCTTTATTGGGTCCCAAATTGTGGAGGGGCTCCATGGGGCAGGGCACGACGTGACCGCCTACGTTCTCTACAACTCATTCGGGACGGCCGGTTGGCTAGACCATCATGGTTTCCCCGTTGGCGAGGATTTTCGGGTCATCCTTGGAGACGTTCGCGACTCGGACTCACTCCAGTCGGCGATGGCCGGGCACGACGTAGTTATTCACCTTGCGGCCCTCATCGCAATCCCCTACTCCTACCAAGCCCCGCGCTCGTACATTGAGACCAACGTGATTGGAACCATGAACGTCATGGAGGCAGCGCGCCGGGCTGGCGTTGCTCGAGTCGTTCACACGTCGACCAGCGAGGTTTATGGAACAGCGCAATACGTGCCGATCGACGAAAAGCACCCGCTGGTTGGGCAGTCCCCGTATTCCGCGTCGAAGATTGGGGCTGACCAGGTTGCGCACTCATATTGGTCATCCTTCGGCGTGCCGGTGACGACGGTTCGACCCTTCAACACCTATGGGCCCAGGCAATCACAGAGGGCTTTCATACCTTCTGTAATTGTCCAGTTGCTCTCCGGCGCGGAGAGCATCTCTCTCGGTTCTTTGTCGCCCACCAGGGACCTCACTTTTGTTGCTGATACCGCTGAAGGCTTCCGGGCCGTCGCTGAGGGAACGGGCGGCCTTGGGGAGGTCTTCAACATGGGTAGTGGATTCGAAATCTCAATGGGCGAGGTTGTCGAGATGCTCTCTGAAATCTCTGGCCGCAAGGTGGCGGTAACAGAGGATCCCGCTCGCGTTCGGCCCGAGAATTCCGAGGTGGAACGTTTGTGGTCAGATAGTTCAAAGATTGAGACCGCTTTTGGCTGGAAGCCAGCGCACGCCGGCCGCGATGGACTTTACCGAGGGCTCGAGAAGACCTATGCCTGGTTCCGCGACAACTCCAACGAAGCTGGCTATGACGCTAAGCGTTATGTGGTTTAGGTCCCGTGGATAATCTCGACGACTTTATCGCTCGGATTCGACAGGTCACCGGGTCAGAGACCGGCGGTCTTCACGAGCCTGTATTTGCTGGGAATGAGAAGAAGTACCTGGCCGATTGTGTCGACAGTGGTTTTGTCTCCTCGGTGGGAGCTTTTGTCACCGCGTTTGAGGAATCTGTCCGTGACTTTGTTGGGGCACAGCACGCCGTGGCGATTGTAAACGGAACCGCCGCTTTGCATTTGGCCCTGCTTGCTGTGGGGGTCCGCCCGGGTGATGAAGTCATCGTCCCGGCAATGAGCTTTGTTGCAACTGCCAACGCGGTGTCCCATGCAGGCGCAACTGCACATTTCGTTGATGTCGACGAGGCGACCTGGGGCATCGACCCCGTGGCGCTGCGCGCTCACCTGGCTGAGGTCGGCCAGATGAAGGACGGCCGGCTTCACAACAAGGAGACCGGCCGACCGATAACGGCTGTCGTGCCCATGCACGCGCTCGGACATCCCGTCGCAATCGCACCGCTGCTTTCGGTGGCTGAAGAATTTGGCCTGGTGGTTGTGGAGGACGCCGCTGAGTCCCTGGGTAGTTTCGTCGGGGACCGCCACACTGGCCTGTTTGGTCGGTTAGGCGTTTTTAGTTTCAACGGGAACAAAACCATCACGACCGGCGGTGGTGGCTTAATCGTTACTGACGATGAAGCGTTGGCGAAGAAGCTCAAGCACCTGTCAACCACTGCCCGCGTGCCCCACGCCTATGAATTCGATCACGACGCGGTTGGCTACAACTACCGGATGCCGAACATCAACGCCGCACTCGGTCTTGCCCAAATGGAGCAGCTACCCGGCTTGATCGCTGGTCAGCGGAGCTTGTTTAATCTCTACTCCGAGGCATTTGCTGGCAGCCCTTTTGGTGAAGTGCGTCAGGAATCCGCCGGGACGACTAGCAACTACTGGCTGCAAGCAATCCAGTTGGCCGAGGGTCTAAAGGCCAGCAAAAACGAGCTAATACAGGGGTGTATCGACGTGGGCGTCTCGGTGAGGCCGATGTGGAAGCCGCTCAACAGGCTCGCTCCCTATTCGGCGCATCCATCGGCTGACACTCCGGTGACCGCGGACCTCTACGATCGCGTCGTCTGTCTTCCGAGCTCGGCGTTCTTGGCCAACCGGCACGGCTAGCCGGGCCCCCTGGACCATCTGCCGTAGCGGCCAATGTGGCCCTAGGCTAAACGGGAGGTCTAGATCATATGCCAGCACAAGCGCGCGCGCCCCACACCGTTGTTATCGCTGAAATCGGCGTCAATCACAACGGTGACGTTGCCTTGGCGAAGCACATGATTTCTGCAGCACGTGACGCTGGCGCTGATTATGCAAAGTTCCAGACGTTTAGCGCCGATGACCTGGTCACGGCAGACGCTGGGGTTGCGGCATACCAAGAGGCTGCTTCCCAGGGGGCGACCCAGCAGGAAATGCTGCGCGGCCTTGAGCTCACCCACGCGGACTTTCGTGAGCTCAAGGCATTCAGTGAATCGCTGGGAATTGGCTTTCTCACTACCGCGCATGATTTCACGAGCTTGGATTTCGTCATGACCCTGAATCTTGATTACCTCAAGATTCCCTCCGGTGACCTCACGAACCGCCCCCTTCTGGAGAGGGTTGCGGGAGAGGGAACAAAAATCATCCTGTCGACTGGCATGGGCTCGTTTGACGAGGTCGCACAGGCTGTGGACGTGCTTGAGCAATCCGGCCTGAACCGCGCAATGGTCACGGTGTTGCAGTGCACGACCAATTACCCGGCGCCACTGGAGGAAGCCAACCTCCGCGCGATGGTGTCCATGGGAGAGCAACTTGCGGTCGGAATCGGATACAGCGACCACACCGACGGATCCGATGCCTCCGTCGCCGCTGTCGCCCTTGGGGCGCGAATCATTGAGAAGCACCTGACCCTAGACCGATCCATGCCTGGGCCCGACCACGCCGCGTCTGCGAACCCATTGGAGTTCGCCGCGATGGTTCGGTCAATTCGGGCTGTGGAGATGGCTTTGGGCTCAGAGGTGAAGGCTCCGAGCCCAACGGAGGCCCCAAATCGGGACATCGTCCGAAAGTCATTGGTGGCTCTAACACCAATTAGTGCTGGCGAACAATTCACCAGCCAGAATCTCGGGGTCAAACGTCCCGGTACCGGTATTTCGCCGATGCGCTGGCACGAGGTTGTGGGCGCCAAGGCGCACCGTGATTTCTTGGTTGATGAATTGATTGATCTGCCATGAAGGTTGCCGTGGTGACCGGGACCAGGGCCGAATTCGGTCTTCTTAGTGGATTAATGGCACTG
>WLEA01000087.1 GCA_009704535.1 Actinomycetota bacterium | reverse complement strand
GGACCGCCTCCAGCTCACGGAACTGCGCTGACTGGAACCCACTCGCTGAAGACAGGCGGGCGCGAAATGACTGGAACTGCAGAGGTGTCATTGTCTCCAGAACATCAATCTGTGCCACGCAGATCTTCATGATGGTGCGCACTCGCCCCAGGAGCGCAAGGCAGCGGTGTGTGTCACCGATCTCCAGGGCAGGCTGAAGAGCGGCCAATTCATGGAGTATTTGCTGGAACCACAGCTCATAGACCTGGTGAATGGTAATGAAGAGCAGCTCGTCGTGCTCGGGGCCATCAGAGAGTGGCTCCTGCAAGGACAGCAGTTCCGCAATTTTCAAATAGCTCGTATAGGTCACGGCCTTCTCGTGTGAGCCAGTCATTAAGTGACCCGGCTCTCATCTGGCGTGACGCTGCGGTAGTCGCCACTGGCCACCAAGTCCCGCAGCCGATCAAAGCCATCCCACACCTCACCGTAGGAGGTGGCGAGTGGCGAGATTGCGAGCCTGATGGCACTGGGTTCCCGGTAATCGGGAACCACGTTCTTGATTTTGCGCAACGCCAGCGCAATCTGAGCGGCATCGGGGTGAGTAATGATGATGTGGCCGCCTCGATGCGTGGCTTCACGCGGCGTCCCGAGTTCAAAACCCAAGGGTGTCAACCACTCATCAACAAGGGCAATCATGAGATCCGTGCCAAGCGCTGCCTTCGCTTCAATCGCTCGAATCCCTGCCCGTTCAATCATCTGATAGCTGCACTGGACAGCGCGAATACCGACGATGGAAGGGCTTGCGACCTGGAAACCCCGGATATCGCCAGATTTCTGAAACCACGGCCCCATCACAAACTGGTCTCTCTGAGCGAACCAGCCCTGGATGGGAACGTGGAGCTCAGCCTGAAGCGATGTGCGGACAAACAACCATGCCGGTGCGCCGGGACCTGAGTTGCCGTATTTGTAGGTGCAGCCAACGGCTAAGTCAATCTCGTTGCCATCGAAGTCCAAATCAATGGCGCCACCGGCATGCGAACAATCCCAGAGCATGAATGCTCCCGCTGCCTTGACGGCCCGTGAAATTTCACGAAGCTCTGGCCTAGCGCCCGAGCGATAGTTGATTGCCTGAAGGGTGACCAATGCGACGTCATCCGTGAGGAAGGGGGCAAGCAAGTCGGCCGTAAGTCGCTCGTGCTCGGCGGGCACGGAGACGGCGCCCGGGCCACCACTGCCATCCGTGTCGAGTGTGATCAAATTCAAGCCGTGGTGGGCTGCGATCCCCTCAAGGATGTAGCGATCGGTTGGAAAATTGGCCGAGTCGATGATGATGGTTTTCCGACCAGGCCTCGCCGCAATCGCTGCGAGGGCCAACTGGTAGAAATTCATCGACGTGGTGTCACACACCAGTGTTTGGCCGGGGCCTGCGCCAAGCGTGGCTCTGGCGAGAAGGTCACCGGCCACCTGGGCCTCGTCAATCCAGTGGGACCAGCCCCCGACGAGCTCAGTTCCCCATTCGCTGGTCAGAAAAGAATTGACGGCCTCAATCGTTGCCAGAGGAAGGCGACCCAGAGAGTTGCCATCCAGATAACACTGCTCTGGATCCGCGTGGAAAAACTCTGCTCGGAAAGACGCTAGAGGATCCTTACCATCGAGAGCCTCAGCGGTGGAGCGATCGGTCGGGTTGCCAGGGAAAGAGTGAGCCACCAGCCCAGCTTACGCCGGCTGGTAACTATCCGAAGCGGCCAGTGACGTAGTCAAGGGTCTTCTGGTTGGCGGGGCTCGAAAAGATTTTGTCGGTCTTGTCGTGCTCGACCAGCACACCAATTCGGCTACCCGCAGCGTCATCAGAGGCCACCGTGAAGAAGGCCGTTCGATCTGCAACACGAGCAGCTTGCTGCATGTTGTGGGTCACGATGACAATCGTGTAGTCCTTCTTGAGCTCGTTCATCAAGTCTTCGATCTTGAAGGTCGACACCGGGTCAAGGGCCGAGCAGGGCTCGTCCATCAAAATCACTTCAGGCTGGACAGCGATGGCCCGTGCAATACACAGCCGCTGTTGCTGACCACCGGACATCCCAAAGGCGTTGTCCTTCAGGCGGTCCTTGACCTCATCCCAGAGTGCGGCACCGCGAAGAGCTTGCTCCACGATGTCGTCCATGTTGCCCTTGACACCAAGCGTCTTCGGGCCGAAGGCGATGTTCTCAAAAATCGACTTGGGGAACGGGTTTGGCTTTTGGAAGACCATACCGATGGTCTTCCGGACCTGGACCGGATCAACATCCGAACCGTAAACGTCCTGCCCGTGATACAGGACCTCGCCTGTCACTTTTGCCCCGGGGATTAAGTCATTCATGCGGTTGAGGCTGCGCAAAATCGTCGACTTGCCACATCCGGAGGGGCCAATCAGAGCGGTAATCTCATTTTCATAAACTGGTAGGTTCACGTTCTGCACGGCGAGATTCGCGCCATAGTAGACAGAGACATCCTTCAGGGTAAAGACCTCGTTTGGCACTGTTTCTTCTCCAATGGGTACGTTCATGATTCCCTCTCCTACCAGGTTCTCTCATAGCGGGCACGAAGCCAGATGGCGAATGAGTTGATAACAAACAACACAACCAACATCAACAGCACGCCCGCAGCCGCCAAAATCTGGAACTCTTCCTGCGGACGACCGGCGTACTGGTAAATCAACACAGGAAGGGCTGAGTAACCACCCTCAAAGAAATTCGGGGGGAAGGTCACAAAGGTGAGCGCTCCCACGAGCAGCAACGGTGCGGCCTCTCCAATCGCCCGGGCAACAGCCAGAATTACGCCTGTCAACATGCCGGGCACTGCCGCTGGCAATACTTGAAGCCACACTGCCTGCCAGCGGGTCGCCCCGAGCGCCAGCGAACCTTCCAAGATCGAAGAGGGCACCGCCTTAATGGCCTCCCTCGAGGCCAAGATCACCGTTGGCAACACCAGCAGCGCGATTGTCGCAGAACCAGCGGCTGCGACAAGCCCCAGGTTGAAGGGGGCTCGAACAAAGAAGGCAAGGCCAAGGATCCCGAAAACAATGGACGGAACACCGGCAAGATTTTGAATGTTCAACTCGATCAGCCGGTTCCACCACTTGGTCTTGTCAGCGAACTGCTCGAGGTAAAGGGCGGCGCCCGCCCCCAGCGGAATGATGATTGCAATCACGCCAGCAATAATCTGCAGGGTTCCTTGGATAGCCACGCTAAAGCCCGCAGTTGCGCGGTTGACCGTCGAGGGCCCGTTGAAGATTAGATCGAGGTCGAGCCTAGTTCGCCCCTCGACAAAGGCCCAGGCAAGAATCGCGGTGATTGCCACGAGCGAAATGGTGAGCGCTAGCAACATAACCGACAGGAAAAGAACACCGGAAACCTTGCCCTTGTTGTCTGCCGAGGCAAAACGGTTCTGAACTACCAGACCCGCACCAGCAGCCGCGAAGCGGCTCCGGGCTGGCAACTTGTTGAAGGAATCAGACATTAGTCGTACACCTCCCGGAAGCGGTTCACGAAGCGAATGGCCAACATGTTCATTGCGAGCGTGATGGTGAAAAGCAGTGCACCGACAGCGAAGATGGTGTCGTAGACGATTGATCCCACAGCAATCTCACCGGTGGCGCGGCTCGCGATATAAGCCGTCATGGTTTGGATTCCCTCGAAGGGGTTGAAGTTCAGTTGGGGGGAACCAGCCCCAGCCACGAGCAGCACAACCATCGTCTCTCCGACCGCCCGAGAAGCGCCGAGGACGAAGGCAGCAATAATGCCAGAGAACGCTGCCGGAACAACAACACGGAGCGCTACGCGCATCTTGCCAGCGCCGAGGGCGTAGGCGCCCTCGCGCAGGGCCATCGGCACCGAACGCATCGCGTCGTCAGCAACAGAGGAAATCAAGGGAACGATGATTAGCCCCACAGCAATTCCCGCGACGCCGGTAGAAAACAGGCCACCCCAGGGGAGCCACGGGGTCAAGTATTCGATGAAGGGCCGCAGCCAAAAAAAGGCGAACAAGCCCACAGCAACTGTTGGAATTCCCTCAAGAACCTCAAGAATCGGCTTGATGGTTTTGCGAGCACGCTCCGGCGCGTACTCCGAAAGGTAAATGGCGGAGAGCAATCCCAGTGGAATGGCGACCGAAAGAGCGGTGACGACCACCATGAGGGTTCCCACCACAATCGGAATGACACCGTACTGAGGCCTCGCGAACCCGGGCGACCACTCTGTCGCCGTGAAGAACTCAACGATAGAAATTTCAGAAAAAAGCCTAGGCAATGGTTGGAGAAGGGCCAACACAATCGCGGTTGTCACTGCGACCGAGATTACCGCTGCGATGAAGAGGAAGGCGATGATTACCTTTTCACCGTAGTGGGGGTGCTCGGCGCGGAGCGAGACTCTGCGAGCCCCACTCCGCGCCGACACCACAGATGAAGACATTAGTTCAAATCTCCCAATCTCTCCATCGTCCCAGTGTGTTACAGACTACCTAGCCAGCAAGCGCTGCGACAGCAGCGAGCTGCTCCGCCTTCTGGTCTTCGGTCAGTGGGACCAGACCAGATGCTGCTGCGATCTCTTCGTTGCGCTCCACCATGAAGGTGTAGAAGGCAACGACCTCTTCGCGACCGAGTGCCGAAGCAGCAGGGAAGCTGTAGAGCGAGCGACCGAGGGGGGTGTAGGTACCAGCGAGCAGGTTCTCAATGGTGGGGGCGTTGCAGCCTTCGCCACTGTCGATTGCCAGTGCCTTCACGGTGTCGGAGTACTCCTGGTAGAAGGAGAAGGGGATGAATGCCATGGCGCCGAGGCCACCAGAGACACCCTGAACGGCCTGGTTGTCGTCCTCACCGATGTTGTTGTAGTCGGTGCGGATGTTGCCACCCTCGCCGTTGATTTCTTCGGTGAAGAAGTCAAAGGTTCCAGAGTCGGTTCCAGGACCGTAGAGGACGAGTTCCTCGCCAGCCAGGTCTCCAGCGTCAATACCGGGGATTTCGCCCCAGGTTGCGATGGTGGAGTCAAGGTTCCAGATTGCGTTCAGAGCCTCCACCGAGATGCACTCGAGGGGGTTGTCCATGTTGACAACGACCGAGAGAGCGTCGTTAGCAACGGTGACACGGGTGTACTCAATGCCGGCCTCAGCACACAAAGCAGCTTCTTCTTCCTTGATGTCGCGCGAGGCGTTCGAGCCATCGGTCTCACCGTTACAGAACTTCTCGAAGCCACCACCGGTGCCAGAGACACCAACAGTCACGGCAACGCCGGGGTTGTCGGCCATGAACAGCTCGGCAGCAGCTTCAGCGAAGGGGCCAACAGTGCTGGAACCATCAAGCAAAATGGTTCCGCTCAGTGCGGACTCTTCGACAGCGGCGGGTGCCTCTTCTGCGGGTGCGGCCTCTTCGGCTGCGCCTGCACATGCAGACAGAACCAATAGTCCGGCAGCTGCGAGAGCGGCCGAAGCAATGAAGTTTTTCTTCACTGTGTATTTCTCCTCTTGGGCTT
>WLEA01000086.1 GCA_009704535.1 Actinomycetota bacterium | reverse complement strand
CTTTGATGAACTCTCTCTGCGTTCTGACGTGCCGCGGACGTCGTCGTTGGATCACGGGCTCTAGTGTTCCTGTTAGACACGGATATCTGCAGCGAAGCCGTGATGGGCAATGAGAGGGTTTTCGAGCGACTGGGTGCGCTTGACCGTGATGCTTGGGCGATTAGTTCCCTCGTCTACGCTGAGCTCCAGTTTGGCCTCGACAAGGGAAAACTCGCCCCCCGTTCGCACACGGCGCTCGACAAGTTTCTCCGCGCTGCGCCCTTGGTCCCCTTTGATCGAGGTGCTGCCAGAGAAGCTGCCTTGGTGCGCTTCGAACTCGAAGGGCAGGGCCGCCCCTCCGGGGTGGTGGACCAATTGATTGCCGGACACGCGCGATATCTTCGGGCCACGTTGGTGACTGGAAACACCAGCCACTTTCAGTGGGTGAAGGGGCTTGCTCTAGAAAACTGGCGCGAGCCCGGTGTGGCTGGCGGCTAGCAACACGAGTCGGGCCGATTTCGGCTCGCCGCCGCGAGCTTGCGGTGTGGTGCGAGTACCGTAGGGCTAACACCAGAGGGGAAATCACAGTGACGAGTGGGAGTGAAGCCCTTGCGGTATTCCGCGAGCGAAGGAATCTCGCGGCCACAGCGCCACAAGGCCCGCTGGCTCTGACGAACACCCAGTGGATCGACACCGAACAGACAATTTGGGGTGTTCCAGGCTCCTGGGGGCCAAGGACTGATGGGGGGTCTGGTCTCGTGGTTACTGCCAGCGCTAAGGATCAGATTGTTGTCGATGGCGCGCTGGTCGAGGGTTCTCTTATCGTCCGTGGCAAAGATGATGACGCGCCCTCCGCTGTGGTCTTTAGCGACACGGTCAGTGGCCACGTCATTGCCGGCGAGGCTGGCTACGCGCTGCGGGTATGGGACACGCAGTCTGAGGGAATACAGCGCTTTGGCGCGATTGACGCCTTTGACCACAACGAAGCGTGGGTTATCACAGGGGCCTGGACCGAAATTCCCGGTGGCACAAGCGTGGGCTTCGAGCACCTCAAAGACGAGGGTGTAGCCAGGGACGAGGTTGTGCCTGGGGAGATTAGGTTCACTCACGAGGGCACCGAGTACTCCATCGCCGCGTTCAAAGCAGGCCGAGCACTTCAACTCGTTTTTTCTGATGCCACTAATGGGGACTCGACCTACAGTGTTGGCCGCTTCTTATTCTTGGCACCGAACCCCGATGGCACCATCACCCTCGATTTCAATTACGCCATCCTTCCCCCATGCGCCTTTAGCTACGCCTTCAATTGCCCGCTTCCCCCAGCCCAGAACCGTTTCCCGTTCGCTATTGAGGCGGGCGAAAAGAACGTGATGGCTCAAGACGGCTCACTTCTCCACGGCTAGTGAGGTGCTGACAACCCAGCGCCATTTGTTTTTTCAGTAGCACCCGGGTCATACTGGGCTTAGGCGAAAGCCATGACGTCATAGTCACTCACGCGTTCCGCGGTCGATGGGGAAGTCGAACCAACGGAATGAGAGAAGACGATGTCAACGCACGTGACCCGCGGGGTGCTCTTTGTGCACTCTGCTCCCCGCGCGCTGTGCCCTCATCTTGAGTGGGCCGCGGGCAAGGCCCTAGGTCACGCGGTCAACTTCTCCTGGGTCGAGCAACCGGTATTGCCCGGCACCCTCCGCACCGAATACGAGTGGGAGGGCATGGTTGGTTCCGGAGCGGCGCTCGCCAGCGCACTTCGCGGCTGGGAGCATTTACGCTTCGAAGTGACCGAAGGGGCGTCACCCGGCGTTGACGGTGGCCGCTTCATGCACACACCTGACCTTGGCGTTTTCTATTCCCACATGGATGCTCTCGGGAACACCGTTGTCCCGGAAGACCGCATCCTCTACGCCCTGGAGGTAGCGGCGGGGGATCCAGACGAGATCAGCCGAGAGCTTCGTGTGGCACTGGGTCGGGCCTGGGACGAAGAGCTAGAGCCTTTCCGGCATGCCGGCGATCAGACCCCTGTGGTGTGGTTTCACCGCGTGGGGTAACCCGCCGGCAACATTACCTCTGCACGAATCCCACCGGATCGCCTCGATTGGAGGCTGAGCGCTGCGAGCACCACACAGATGATGCTGATGACAGCGAGCGCGGCAATCGGCGCCCACACCCTGGAGCCCTCTGCACTGGCGAACGCCGCGATCAGCGCCTCGATGGACCACCCCAGCGGGGTGAGTCCAGAAATTGCCTGATAGAAGGTGGGAAGAATCTCCAGGGGGACCAGGTTGCCCAGGCTCACAATCTGAATGACAAACGCACCCAGAGACAGCGGTGCCAACCAGCGGGGATTCCATGCCCACACGGCGAAGTGCAGACTGGCAAAGGCGAGTGCACTGAGGGCCACCAGTGGCCCGGTCAGGACGCCACTCGCCCAGGGGACACTCCCGAGCGTGTGGATTAACACGGTGACAATCACTGTCCATGCGAGAACAACGGCCATGACTGGTCGCAGTGCGCGAGTGAGGAGTGTTGATGTCCTCGCGCTACTGCCGAGCACTCGTGGGGAGTAGGACGGAAGCACTAGGAAATACAGCAGCACCACTAGCCACAGTCCCACCGGCGCCAGGACGCTCGAGAAGGTTTCTTGGAGAGAGACATCTGCCGATCGATCTTGACGGGTAAAGACAACGGGGCTTGTCAGCACACCTGATGTTTCGTCATCGGCGGTGACGAGGGCATTGTCACCGAGTTCCGCTGCGCCATCAGCAAGGCCGTCGGCGAACTCCCGTGAACCATCTGAAAGCGTCTCGGTGCCTTCGGCGAGAGCACTGAGGCCCTCACGAATATCTCCGGATCCTGCCTCTAGGTCAACACTCGAATCAGCGATAGCATCGGCACCCTTATCGAGCGCAACGATTCCGTTGCTCACGTTGGGGATCGCTACTGCTAGAGCGTCGATGAGCGTGTTTAGAGTCGGTTGGGCGGGATTGCCGGTGAGCGCACCACTGTCCTTGATTGCCGAGAGGCCGGTGGAGAGCTGGCTGAGTTGGGACGTGCTGGCACTCAGCGCGTCTAGGCCATCGGAGAGGCCCCGGGTTCCTGCGGTGAACTCCCCAAGGCCATCGTCAAAATCCTCATAGCCTGAGGCGAGCTCACTCATTCCATCGGACACGCCCTCTACCCCGGAGGCAAGCTCCTCGGCGGCGTCAGCCGTCTCTTGGAATCCATTCGAAACATCGACTATTGCTGCGAACAAACCCTCCATGATGCCGGAGCCAAATTCGTCGCTCACACCGGCCGCCAGCGCCGCGCCAACTTGGTCAGAGAGCACTCCGGCGAGATAACTCCTCGAGGAATCAGTGATGATTGTGAAAGTGGCTTGCTGGGGTGCCGAGCTATCCAGAGTGCTCACGGCCAAGGAGAAGCCTTCTGGGATTTCGACAATGGCGTAAACGTCACCGGAGGCGAGCAGAGCTCGTGCTTGCTCTGAGTTGGTGACCAACCAGTCAACTGCGAAATCTTCGGAAGTCACTAGCTCGGTTACGAGCGGTTTGCTCGCAAAGATGACGGTCTCCTCGCCTTCCTCATTGGTTTCACGAATCAGCTCGTCGTTATTGACCAGGGCAACTGGTACTCGCTCTAAGCCATCTCCAGCTGATGACAGAGCGCCCAACAGTCCGCCAATAATGATGACCGGCGTAACGATGGCGACCAGAACCCACAGCGCTATTGACGGGACATTCTTCACAGGCTCACCACTCCCGAGTGAACGGCGGCGAGATCCGTGACCCCGGTCGGCGTTGAGATTGTTGTCAATGCCCGGGCTGGGGGGAGGCTAAACAAGGCCACCGTCTGGTCTGGCGTCGCAAAGGCGTCCAGGGCTTTCCACCACAGCTCACGATCCTCGGCGTCGGTCAATGGTTCTGCGGGAGCCACAAGACAGACCGCGGAGGCGTCGGCGACGGCGATGGCCGCCCACACGAGAACGCGCTGTGCGGGGGAGAGCAAACCGGGGATGGAGTCCTCGGAGATGATTTTCCCCGGGAAGTACTTGGCGCCGAGGCTGTTGATTCTCTCGATGGTCTCTCGCACTAGGGCCCTGCGCTCCTTCGGAGCGCGGCTGCCGAGAGTGCCCGACCACCGCATCCGTTCATCGAGCGCCAACCCGACGGGGGTGAGCGCATCCGCGTCTTGGGGGCTCCATACCGAGACCTTGGCGTGGGCACGACGCACCTCACTGGGGAAAGGGTGTCCGCCCACGTGGAGCGAACCTGACACTGGAGCGATTGCGCCCGCTAGGGTTGCCGCCAGAAGACGCGTTGTGGTCGGCTCCCCTACAACATCAAGGCGCTCGCCTGCCGTCCACTCAAAACTTATGGGCTCCAGTCGGTGGCGTTCATCACCCAGCACCAGGTAGTTGGCGTGCACCACCAGATGAGAGGTCTTTGATGCCCACTCGACATCGTGAATGTGGGCAATGAGTGCTTCGCCCTCGACATCTGCGTGGGGAACCCGCTTGTCGATGGACTTCGGCAACCACCAGGCAGCGTTCTTGAAGAGCGCCATCAAGGCGGGCACCAGTGTCATGCGGACAACGAATGCGTCGAAGGCGATGCCAATTGCTAGTCCGAGTGCGATCGGCTTGAGCGTGGCGGAGCCCTCTGGCACGAAGGCTGCGAAAACGAAGAACATAATCAGGGCCGCCGAGGTCACCACTCGAGCACCTTGGGAATAGCCCTCCTCAATGGCGAAGCGCCAATCCCCCGTTTTGACGTGTTGCTCTCTCATTCCAGAAACCAAGAACACCTCGTAGTCCATGGCGAGACCAAAGAGCACTGCCATTAACAGAATGGGCATAAAGCTCAGTACCGGTCCCGGGGTGACGTGGAGCAGGTCAGCAAACCATCCCCATTGGAATATGGCGACCACCACTCCAAAGGCAGCGGTCACGGACAGCACAAAACCGAGCGCGGCCTTGATCGGAACAACGATGGATCGGAATACTGCCAAGAGCAAGATGATGGACAGTCCGACCACCACGAGCCCAAAGGGAATCAGGGCGTCCTGGATTCGCTGAGATATGTCCACACCAATAGCTGTCACGCCGGTAATGGCCAGAGCGTTTCCGTAGGACTCCTCCCAGACGGGTGTGCGCTCGCGAAGCTCGCCTACCAGGTTCTTGGTCTCCACAGAATCGGGTGCGAACTCGGAGACCACCTGGATGATGCCGGTATCAAGGCCGGGGGAGGGGAAGCCCTGGCTGACATAGTCAACCCCTGGAACGGCCGCTAGCTCTGCGCGCAGGAAATCCAAATCCTTCATCAGGTCGTCGCTGCCGGTGAGGTCCACGGCTACCAAGAGTGGACCGTTGTATCCGGGCCCAAACCCTTCGCTGATCAGGTCATACGCCTTGCGTTGGGTGGAATCGGCCGGTTCTTGCCCGCCACCGGGAAGATTCAAATCGAGGGAGAGCGCGGGAATTGCGATCATGCCAAGGCCCAGAATCGACACGACACTCACCGCCAGTGGATATTTCATCACCATGCGCACCCAACGCCGGCCCATGCTGGG
>WLEA01000085.1 GCA_009704535.1 Actinomycetota bacterium | reverse complement strand
TGAGCCGATCATTGCGGCATCCATTCTGCAATCCGTGGTGTGGCTGACCAACGGTTGTCGAACCCTGCGGGTCAACTGCGTGGACGGGATTACGGCCAACGTCGAGCACCTCCACAACCAGGTCGAGGCGAGCGTGGGCGTCGTGACAGCCCTCACTCCCTACATTGGCTATGAGAAGGCTGCGGTGATTGCTCATGAAGCGCTTGCCGGCAAGGGGACCGTTCGCGAACTGGTGATTGCCCAAGGTCTGATGGCCGCCGATGAGCTCGATCGGGTTCTCTCGCCGGGTCGACTCAGCGGGTTGACGCTTGGCACCAAGGTGATTGTTCTTCCCGCGGTCACTGCCGAGAGCAAATCCGGCGCTTAAGAACCTCGCCGCCCAGTGGCGGGGCTTTGCCTCCGGCGCTTCTGAGCGGCGAGTAACTTAGGGACATCGTGTCAAAGGCTCTCCGGAGCACGCAACCCTTTTTGGTTACACCTTGATAACGGGCTGACTGTCGGCCAGCGCTCCACACTGCTAGAGTCGGAACTTGTGCCGTGTAACGGCCGCGGAAATAAGTGCCCTACCACCGGGTGGAGCGCCGCGCAGCGAGATAACAGAAGGAGAGCTGACATGTCCATTACCCAAGAAGCCAAAAACAAAATTTTGGCTGATTTTGCTACGCACCCTGGTGACACCGGTTCTCCCGAGGTTCAGATCGCGTTGATGTCACACCGCGTCACCGAGCTCACGGAGCACTTGAAGACCCACAAGCACGACCACCACTCGCGTCGTGGCCTGTTGCTGATGGTCGGTCGCCGTCGCCGCCTGCTGGGTTACCTTCAGGGCGTCGACATTGAGCGCTACCGTGCGCTGATTGAGCGCCTCGGTCTTCGCCGCTAAGTTCAGGATTCTGGTCGATACCCCGCGCTGATGCGCGGGGTATCGCGCTTTAGGGCATAACGCGGTACCCTAAGGAGTCCGCTTGTTGCGGTCGTCTAACTGAATATGGCTCTCTACTCATGTAGGTGGGCCAGGAGCTGGTCACCGGTGGTGGTCTACTGTCCAGGCGACAGTGCACTTCTACTGTTGGCCAGAAACAGGCCCCACACCTTTGTGCGGCGTTTCTTCCTGCTTACTCACTGCGTAGCGCGCCCCCGCCATCTGCCGATACGGCGTGGTGGCTTTCACCGATGTATAAGGAGAAGTGTCCTCAATGGAGGGTCCAGAAATTAAGTTCGCCGAAGCCGTGATTGATAACGGTAAGTATGGCAAGCGCGTTGTGCGCTTCGAAACGGGCCGTTTGGCCCAGCAAGCACAGGGTGCGGTTGCCGCATACCTGGATGAAGAAACGATGTTGCTCTCAGCAACCAGTGCCAGCAAGAGCCCCAGGGAGGGGTTTGACTTTTTCCCCCTGACCGTGGACGTTGAAGAGCGTTCGTATGCAGCGGGAAAGATTCCAGGCTCGTTCTTCCGTCGGGAAGGTCGCCCCTCGACTGAGGCCATCCTGGTCTGTCGTCTCATTGACCGGCCCTTGCGCCCCTCCTTTGTGGATGGTCTTCGCAACGAGGTTCAGATCGTGATTACGGTGTTGTCGATGGCCCCAGACGAGTTCTATGACGCTCTGGCCATCAACGCCGCAAGCGCATCAACCCAGATATCCGGCCTGCCCTTTAGCGGCCCGATTGCTGCGGTTCGCCTTGCCTTAATCGGTGACCAGTGGGTCGCCTTCCCCAAGCACAGCCAGCTTGCTGACGCTGTCTTTGACATCATCGTTGCGGGTCGCGTCGTCACGGCCGCCGATGGCTCAGAAGATGTCGCCATCATGATGGTGGAAGCAGAAGCCACCGAAGTCAGCTGGAACCTGATTCAGGGCGGCGCCACCAAGCCCAATGAAGAGGTTGTTGCGCAGGGTCTTGAGGCCGCAAAGCCTTTCTTGAAGGCACTCGTTGAGGCTCAGGCGAAGCTTGCCAAACAGTCCGCCAAAGAGGTTGAAAACTACCCCGTCTTCTCCGACTACACAGCCGAGGTGTTGGCAGCAGTTGACGCTCTGGCTGCGAAAGAACTGGCCAGTGTCTACCAGATCGCGGACAAGCAGGAGCGCCAGAATGCCGATGACGCACTCAAGGCTCGCGTGAAAGAAGACATTGCCAAACAGGTCGAGGCGGGTTCGCTTGCCGCGGACGCCAACACGATGGTGTCCGCTGCCTACAAGTCAGTCACCAAGCGCATCATGCGCACGCGTGTGTTGACCGAGGGGATTCGTATCGATGGCCGTGGAAAGTCAGACCTTCGGGTGATCGATGCCGAGGTCGACGTGATTCCTCGCGTTCACGGTTCCGCACTGTTCCAGCGCGGTGAGACTCAGATCTTGGGTGTGACCACGCTGAATATGTTGAAGATGGAGCAGCAGATTGACTCGCTCGCTCCGGTGAAGTCCAAGCGCTACATGCACCACTACAACTTCCCGCCCTACTCGACTGGTGAAACAGGTCGGGTGGGCACCCCGAAGCGTCGCGAAATTGGACACGGCTTCCTAGCAGAACGTGCACTCGTGCCCGTGTTGCCAAGCCGTGAAGAGTTCCCCTACGCAATCCGTCAGGTCAGCGAAGCGCTCGGCTCGAACGGGTCGACCTCGATGGGCTCGGTGTGTGCATCGACTCTCTCGATGCTGAACGCCGGTGTCCCCCTCAAGGCTCCGGTTGCCGGTATCGCCATGGGTCTCATCTCTGATGAGGTCAATGGTGAAATGCGCTACGCAGCCCTGACCGACATCTTGGGCGCTGAAGATGCTCTCGGTGACATGGACTTCAAGGTCGCTGGAACCAGCGAGTTTGTGACCGCCATTCAGCTCGACACCAAGCTTGACGGTATTCCCGCGAGCGTTCTTGCTGGTGCACTGACTCAGGCCAAGGAAGCGCGTATGCACATCCTCGGTGTGATGAACCAGGCAATCGACGCTCCGGACGAGATGGCACCGACGGCTCCTCGAGTCATCACGGTCCAGATTCCCTCTGACAAGATTGGCGAGCTGATCGGGCCCAAGGGCAAGACCATCAACGCCATCCAGGACGAGACCGGCGCAGACATCTCGATTGACGATGACGGCACGGTGTATATCGGTGCGGTGGATGGCGACAGCGCTGAGGCGGCTCGTGCTCGCGTCAACGCGATCGCCAACCCCGTCAACCCCGAGGTAGGGGAGCAGTACCTCGGTACTGTCGTCAAGCTGGCAACCTTCGGCGCATTTGTGTCGTTGGTTCCTGGCAAGGATGGCTTGCTCCACATCTCTGAGGTTCGCAAGCTTGCCGGTGGCAAGCGAGTGGATGACGTTGAGACTGTGTTGTCAGTGGGCCAGAAGATCCTGGTGGAGATTACCAAGATTGATGATCGCGGCAAGCTCTCACTCTCACCTGTTCTGGCCGAGGGCGCTGAAGGCGCCTCTCCGGCTGACGGGGAAGACTCCGAAGACTAAGCAGCCCCAGTCGTGTGGCCGGTACCCCAGGGTTCCGGCCACGCGTGTTTGTGAAACACGACAGTGATGAATAATTAAACCGTTGTAAATTACTGACCTCTAGCAGGACTCCTCAAATTGGGATTTTTTACCTATTTATCGAGCTTGAAATTATCAATCACCACACTTTTGCTCGGGTGCCCTGGATTATGGCGGGAAGAAAATTCCACCGGAGGTTGAGTGTTTGTCTAGCAAATTGGGAAACCCGGGAGTAGCGTAAGCGTTGCTACGGGTGGGTCTAGGCCTGCTCGGAGTTAGGGGAACACTCCCCGACCACCCACCGACGGTTCCGTCGCGGCGGCGGGCGGATAGTAGAAACATTTCAAGGGAGAACCATGGATCTGCTTGTCATTACGCAGGCATTCTTCATGCTCGGCTTCGTCGCTATGGCGGCGGGTACGCTTTACTTCGTTTTGGAGAGAGGCGACCTCAAGCCCGAGCACCGCATTGCCGCAACCTATGCAGGAATCATCACCTTCATTGCAGCAATCATGTACTGGATCATGACTGACATTGTCGGCTTCTTCGACCGGTCTGCCGGCGAAGTTGGCGCAACGATGCCATACCGTTACATCGACTGGCTGCTCACCACTCCGCTGCTGTTGGTGGAGTTTGGTCTGATCGTCGCCATTGCTGGCGCCGCGACCAAGGGCTTCGTGTCCCGCCTGGTTATCGCTGACATCATCATGATCGTCACCGGTTACCTTGGTGAGGTTGGCATGGAAGGCGAAGTTGCCACCATCGTGTGGTTCGTCATTTCCTCGCTGGCTTGGTTGTACATCGTCTACGCAGTGTTCCAGGTCAAGCTTGATGGCATGCCTGCGTACGCTGCTAGCGCCGTCAAAATCATGCGCCGCTTCGTGATGTTCGGTTGGGCAATTTACCCAATCGGCACCGCAATCGAAGAGTTCATGAAGCTCAGCGGTGCTGACGTCAGCGCAGCCGTTGCTATCGCCGCGATTGTGTACGTCATTGCTGACGTGCTCAACAAGGTGGGCTTCGGTATGGTTGCCGTCAACGCAGCCAAGAAGGCCTAGTCCTTCTCGGAAGTTAGTCTGTGGCCCGGCTCGAAAGAGCCGGGCCACAGCGTTTAACGGCCCACGGATGCGCCTGGCCAACGCGCTAGTGTAGAGGACCTATGAGTCCTGCAATTGAGTTTGATCTCCGCACCCCCGAGCTGTCCTTTCTCTCCAGTGGTGGAGCCAGGGTCTCTCGGACTATTCACCCCAGCGGTCTGCGTATTCTCACGGAGGAAGTGCCCGGCGCGCACAGCACTTCTCTAGGGTTTTGGATTGCGGTGGGCTCTCGTGATGAAGATGACGTCGCCTATGGCTCCACACACTTCCTCGAGCATCTGTTGTTCAAAGGCACCTCGACCAGAAGCGCACTCGATATCGCCATTGCCTTTGATTCTGTGGGCGGCGAGCACAATGCCCTCACTGCCAAAGAACACACCTGCTACTACGCGAAGGTTCAAGACACCGATGTGAACATGGCCATCGACGTCCTCGCCGACATGATTGTCGATTCCGTGATTGACCCCCACGAATTTGAGGTCGAGCGGCAGGTCATTCTGGAAGAGCTCGCGATGGCTGATGATGATCCCAGTGATGTCGCTCACGAGCGCATTGCCGAACTCGTGCTCGGCGACCATGCTTTGGGTCGCCCGATTGGTGGAAACCCCGAGACGATCAAGGCCTCGGAGCGTGCGTCGGTGCTCCGCCACTATGACACCTACTACCGAGCGCACGAACTCGTGGTGAGCGCTGCCGGCTCTCTCAAGCACGCCGATATTGTGGCGTGCGTCCTGTCTGCTCTGGGGCGCTCTGGCTGGAATCTCGCAGACGCCTCTGCGCCCGCAGCGAGGCGAGCGGTGGACGGCGTTGCGGTTGCCGACACTCCTCGCTCCCGGGTCATCACGAGGCCTCTCGAGCAGGCTGTGGTCGCCCTGGCCACTCCGGGTCTTCGAGCCACGGACGAGCGCCGCCACGTAATGTCCGTGCTGAGCTCATGCCTCGGTGGGGGTATGTCGTCACGATTGTTCCAAGAAATTCGAGAGAAGCGCGGGCTTGCCTACTCGGTGTA
>WLEA01000084.1 GCA_009704535.1 Actinomycetota bacterium | reverse complement strand
GTGCGGCCGGTTCGTGCATGCAGTATGCCATAATGAATGCATTCCATTAGGGAGATGATGACTTATGGCAATGTTGACGGTTCGTAAATTGCCGGACGAGGTGCATCGTGCGCTCGCGGTTCGAGCTGAGCGCAAGGGTCACAGCATGGAATCAGAGGTCCGCGAAATTCTCCATAACGCTGTGCTCGGTAGTGAACGAATCAAGTTGGGATCGGTATTGCAGGCAATTGGTCGCGAGGTGGGTCTCACGTCGGAGGACCTGGAAATTTTTGAGACCGTCCGAGATCACTCGCCAGCGCGAGCAGTGAACTTCGATTGATAATTCTCGACACCAACGTTGTTTCCGAGGCCATGCAGCCTCAGCCCGATCCTGGGGTATTCAGCTGGATAGAGTCTCAACTTGTAGAAACCCTGTTTCTCTCGGCAATTACAGTCGCTGAACTGCGTGCGGGCGTTGAGGCGGCGCCAGATGGTCGCAAGAAAGAGGCCCTTCGAAAAAAACTTGAGGAAGATTTTTTGCCTCTTTTCACCGGGCGCGTTTTGGCGTTTGAAAATTCTTGTACACAGGCTTACGCCGAAATCTATGCACTCAACAGGCGTGCCGGCATCGCGGTGTCGTTGCAGGACGCGCTCGTTGCGGCTATCGCTGCAAGCAATGTCATGTCGGTCGCAACCCGCGATACACGGCCGTTTTTGTCAAGCGGGGTATCGGTCATTAATCCCTGGGATTTCGGCAGCCCCAACGCTTAGCGAGGGACCTGGCGAGCGCGAGGAGTGCAGAGCCTCATTGAGGCTTACACCCTGACCATCTTGGGGCAGAAAGTCAACCGCGCTGGTCATCGAGTTGCGCCTCCAAGATTGGCTGAAGCGCTGATAATTCGGCCTACGCGCGCCGCCGTCTCCAAAAATTATGCTCTCGTCAGCAGCTGATAGTCAAGCCCACTCGAGGAAACCTTCGTCAGCGGTTGGCGAGCCAATCCACTCTCTGCGCCGCCAGCCAAACCAG
Source organism: Actinomycetota bacterium (assembly GCA_009704535.1). GTDB lineage: Bacteria > Actinomycetota > Actinomycetes > Actinomycetales > Microbacteriaceae > Pontimonas. The sequence continues at coordinate 4,601 of WLEA01000084.1, read as the reverse complement.
TAACGCGGCGCAATAAAGGGTCCAGGCTGGTCCGTCGCCGCGAGTTTAGCGGCCCACCAGGAGAAAGTGCTTGCCGAGAGTATGCCTGCTTGACAATGCGACATCGCGAGAAATGAGAGCTCGCTGGGAGCGTCGATAAGGACGATGTCGCGTGTGTTCGCGAAAGCGACTTGGCAGAAGGCGGGGTCATCCGAAAACATCAGGAACCTCACTGGGGCGATCGATTGTTTCCGAACCTTGTCCATCTGTGTGGCGTACCATTCCTTCTCCAGAGCTGCTGGAAAGTCGGCGCTCGGCCACTGAAGGTAGTCACCCCGTCGAACATGAACGAAGCAAGTCGTGCCACCCCCAAGAGTTTCTGGGGTGAGTTTTAGGCTTGCAAGCCACGTAGTCTCTGCCTCGCTCTTCGTCCTCCAGAACTGTCGAATCCTCTCGACATCGAGCAATCTTTCGTCCTGGCAGAATCCACCGACGAAGAGGGCGACCGGAAGAAGTCCCTGCGAGAACTCAAGACGGCCACCGTCGTCTGATAAGTGGACCGTTTTTGTAATCCGGAAAGCGGCGAGCGTGCGCAAAGCGCTCTCCAACAGATACCACCATCGAAGCTTGGGAGCGTGGGGAAAACGAAGGTGACGAATCTCGGGGCTATCGGCTTCCAGCAGTGAATGGAAATCATCGAACAGATGAAGAATGAGTTTCTCGCGCTGACCCTTTAACTTTAGGAGCGCTGAAACCACAAACAGCTGATTTCCCGCTCGGCCCTCGCTTCTTGCAACAATCATCGTTCGACATACGTTAGCGGTGAAGGGCGAGATTGAGGCTCACTCCGTGACCATCGCGGGGCAGAACTTCGACCGCGCCGGTTGTCGAATTGCGGCGATACAGAAGGCCAGGTTTTCCGCTGAGTGCTGACGCCTTGGTCTGGGTGGTCTGTCCATCAGTAATCACGGTCACTTTGGTCCCCGCGGTGACATAGAGCCCTGCTTCAACGACACAGTCATCCCCTAAGGAGATGCCAATGCCAGCGTTGGCGCCGAGTAGGCAACGCTTGCCGAGAGAAATTACTTCATGTCCACCACCAGAGAGTGTTCCCATGATGGACGCACCACCACCAATATCGGTGCCATCACCCACAGCAACGCCCTGGGAAATGCGGCCCTCCACCATCGAGGCGCCGAGTGTTCCTGCGTTGAAGTTCACAAATCCTTCGTGCATGACGGTGGTGCCGGGGGAGAGATGAGCCCCAAGGCGAACCCTGGCCGCATCGGCGATTCGGACACGCGGCGGGGTGACGTAGTTGAGAAGTGGAGGGAATCGATCCAGACTCTGGATCACGATTCCCTCTCGCTGCATCTGGATGCGGTGCTCGCCATGGAACTCTGGCGAGATTGGGCCTCGGTGTGTGAAGGCAACAAGGGGCAAAATCCCGAAGATGCCCTCCAAGTTCATGGAGTTTGGCTGAACCAGGCAGTGGCTCAGCAGATGCAAGCGCAAATAAGCGTCCGAGGTGGAGACTGGGGGCTGCGTCAGGTTACTGAGTGTAGTGACGCCCATCAGATGAACCCCGCGAGCGGCGTCGTCGCCTTCTAGGTGGCCGAGAGAGCTTGGAATCAAGTGGGGGTCGAAGTTTGCTGGTGGGGCGCCAAGCTGGGGGTCTGGGAACCACGTGTCCAGCACTGTGTTGGTCGCGGTGTCGATGGTCGCAATGCCATAACCCCATGCGGTGGTGGCCTTCTCGCTCATGAGTCCAGGGTATCGGCAGTGCCACCCCCATTACACTTGAGGCCATGTCGGCTTCCAGCGCTGCGTTGCCCGTCGGGGCATCGCTTCGGGAGCTAGTCCAGGCTCTGGTGGATAGTGAGAGCCCCTCCGGGGCTGAAGCCTCACTGGCGGATGCCATTGAGGCTGTGCTTTCTGGTGTGTCTCATCTCGAGGTCTTGCGCGTGGGCAACACTGTGGCAGCCCGGACCAACCTCGGTCGACCTAGGCGTGTTATCTGGGCTGGTCACATCGATACGGTTCCTGCCCACAACAATCTGCCCTCGCGCACGACAGACGGTTGGTTGTGGGGGCGCGGCAGCGTCGACATGAAGGCTGGTGTTGCCATCGGGCTCAAGCTGGCTGTCGAGACGATGGAACCCGTTCACGATGTGACATGGATTTTCTATGACAACGAAGAGGTGGGGGCCAGCAAGAATGGCCTCGGGCTCCTTGGTGTGGCGCACCCGGAGTGGGTCCGAGGCGACCTGGCCATTGTGGGAGAGCCCACAAACGCAGTAATCGAAGCTGGTTGTAATGGCACCCTGCGGGTTGAGATCAGCACTACAGGTGTTCGCGCGCACTCCGCACGCTCGTGGATGGGCAAGAACGCTATTCACGCAGCCTCTGGCATCCTCGCTCGGCTGGAGGCGTATCGGCCAGCCGAGGTTGATGTTGATGGCCTTGTGTATCGGGAAGGACTGAACGCCGTTGGTATCAGCGGCGGGGTTGCCGGCAATGTCATTCCTGATCTCTGCACAGTGACAATCAACTACCGATTTGCCCCTGACAAATCCGTCGCCGAAGCGATTGATCATGTCTCTAGTGTCTTTGAGGGCTTCAGCGTTGCGGTGGTGGACCAGGCTGCGGCTGCGAAACCAGGGCTTTCGCAACCGCTCTTCCAAGAGTTCGTCGGCGCACTCGGGAACGCCGTGGGACCGAAGTATGGCTGGACCGATGTCGCTCGCTTTAGTGAGTGGGGGATTCCGGCGGTGAATTATGGTCCGGGTCACCCGTCATTGGCTCACGCCGATGACGAGCGAGTGGAATTGGCCCAAGTTGATGAGATTTTTGCCTCGTTGTCGTCCTGGCTTACCGGCACGTAGCTCACAGTCGATTTTCCTAAGCCCTCAATCTGGGGGATAATGGTGTTTTAGAGCAAATCCTTGAGGAGAGTCCTGTTATGGCCGCAATGAAGCCCAGAACCGGCGATGGACCCATGGAGGCTGTCAAAGAAGGCCGACTCATTATCGTCAAAGTCCCTCTCGAGGGTGGTGGACGCTTGGTCGTCTCCGTCAACGATGAGGAAGCCCGCGAGTTGCACGACCAGCTTGCTGGAGCACTCGGCGGAAAATAGTTTCCCTAGCTTTTGCTCGCTTATGCCGGGCGTTTCACGATGTGGACCAGTCCATCGCCAATCAAGTTCAGTGTGTGAACTACGTCTGCGCGGTCTTCTAGGGCCTTCAATAGCCATCGGTAGGCCGATGTTTTGTCATCGCGCTGTGCAGGGTCTGCCACCAGGTCATCGCCCAGCACACCCGCGACAATGACACTTCCGCGGGGTCGAACCAGGTTGATGGCCTGGTCAACATAGGCCTGAACGTTCTGGAAGTCGGCATCGATGACGACGAGGTCGTAGCTGGCCTCATTCATCTTGGGCAGCACATCCAGTGCTTTTTCAGTAATCAGGCGCACCCTGGACGCTGGAATTTCGGCTTCTTGGAGAAGTTCACGAACAGTCGCGTGGTGATCCATCTCTGAGTCAATCGTGGTGATGTGAGCGTCGGGGCAGGCCTGAGCCAACCACAGTGTCCCCACGCCAAGGCCGGTGCCAATCTCGATGATGCTGGAGGCATCAATCGACATGGCAATCGTTGCTATGTATTCCCCGGCACTAGCTGTAATCGGGTCAACCCCGTGCTCGAGAGAGGTCCTCCTGGCACGTTCGATGCCACGGTCCTCAGGGACGCGCTCTTCGACAAAGTGCCAGCTCAATTCCTTGTCTGACATGTGACCTCGTCTCTGGCGCCGGGGGGTCCCGGTGTTTGTAGCCTAGAGCGCGCTCTAGGCCGAGAGGGTTATTGTGGGGGGGTGTCATTCGGCCTCACCATTGAAAAGATGCTCCTGATCGGAATCATCGCGCTCTTTTTGATAGGCCCTGATCGCCTCCCCGCCTATTCAGCACAACTGGGGCGTTTGATTCGGCACCTGCGAGACATGGCCTCTGGTGCCAAGAACCGCATGCGCGACGAACTGGGCCCGGATTTTGATGACATGGATTGGAAAAAGCTGGACCCCCGGCAATATGACCCGAGGCGCATTATCCGAGAAGCGCTCAGAGAAGACCCCTCTGCCGCTGCGGCCGATGTTGAGGCCGAGCCGGTCGTTATCGAATCTGCTTATCAGCGGCGCAAACGATTCAGTGGGGCGGGAAAGCCAGCGCCTTTTGATCCTGATCTTACTTAGCGACCAGCCACAGGCAGCTTGACGCCGACTTTGCTGGCTCCACCGGTGATGATGGCTTGGGCAATGGAGCGCAGTACCTCGGCTGCTGGGTCCGCTGGGTGACCAATCACTAAGGGAACACCCTCGTCACCCGCTTCGCGAAGCGCTCTGGAGAGTGGCACACTCCCCAGCAGTGGAGCACCCAGACGGTGCGCGGTGGCCTCACCACCTCCTGAGCCAAAAACATCCAGCATGGTGCCATCGGGCAGCGTGGTCGCGCTCATGTTCTCAATGACGCCGAGAACGCTTTGCCCGGTTTGTTTGGCAACTTCCGCCGAGCGCCATGCGACCTCAGCGGCTGCGGCCTGTGGGGTGGTGACCACCACAACCTCGGCGTG
>WLEA01000083.1 GCA_009704535.1 Actinomycetota bacterium | reverse complement strand
GCCCAACGACAAACCAAACGCTGGCACGTCGGTTCCCAAGAACCGACCAATCATGCCGTCATAGCGCCCGCCACCGCCGAGAGAAATTCCCATGTTGGGGTGGGCGATCTCGACGATGGAGGAGGTGTAATACCCCATCCCTCGCACCAGAGTGGGGTCGACCACAACGATCTCTGGGCCCAGCACCTCAGCAACCGCCATCGCCCAGTCGCAGAGTTCTTGCGCGGCGGCGAGCGCCTCCGGGGAACCACCCATGACCTGGCCAATAGCTGCTGGATCGAGGGCAATCGACTCGCCAGAGAGAACCGCAGCCAGGACACCGCGGTCGAAACCAGCAGGCAGGCGCTCGACTAGTTCCGTGAGGACCCCCTCAGAGCCAATCTTGTCGAGTTTGTCGAGGGTAATGAGGGCGTCGCCGTGGAACTCCGGTGCGATCCCCGCAGCACTCAAGAGTGCGGTCAAAAGCCTGCGGTCATTCACCCGGAAGGTATAGCCGGAGACGCCGAGCCTGTGAAGCGCATCAGCAGTCGCGAGAATCACTTCAACCTCTGCCAAGTGTGACGCCTCACCCAGAATGTCGATATCGCACTGCACAAACTGGCGATAACGGCCCTTCTGGGGGCGCTCCGCCCGCCACACCGGACCGGTGTGGAACGCGCGGAAAACCGGGGGTAACACAGCGTGGTTGCTGGCATAAAACCTTGCCAGCGGGACAGTCAAATCAAACCGAAGGCCAAGATCCGCCAAGTCCTCGGGAGCACCAGCGTGGCGCAAGTCTTCGGCACTCAGCCCGCGTTTAAGGATGGCAAAGCTCAGCTTCTCGTTGTCTCCGCCAAGGCCCGAGTGCAGCCGCTCTAGGTCCTCAATCGCGGGTGTTTCTATTTCTTCAAATCCGTGGCGCGCATACGTCTCACGAATAATGCCGAGCAGTTGCTCGCGACGTTGCTTATCGCGGGGTGGGAAATCTCGCATTCCGCGCGCAGAGCTCACAGCCATACGGCGATTCTGTCACTAAGCGCCAGTATCACCGGGAGCCAAGCCGGAGCCTGCTGCTTCGGCGTGGTTCACAGCCTCTTCCAGGCGACGCGTTGCCCCTCGCAATGCGGTCTCTGGGTCGAGACCAGCGTGGCGGGCTGTGTGCACAAGGGCTAGAAGGTAATCGCCAAGCTCTGCTTCGCTACTAAAGACCGGAGTCTCGTGGGACGAGGAGAAGTCAACAACACCAGCAGAACGCTTGAGTGTGCTACTTGCCCTCGCCAGTGCGGAGAGGCGCTCGGGGATTCCCTCCAGAACACTGGAGCGATGCTTCTTCTCCTCGGTTTTAATCTCCTCCCAGCGCGCGATGACGTCCTCAACGCTCGAGGCATCGCCGCCTGCGAAAACGTGGGGGTGGCGATGGCGCATCTTGTGATCAACTCCCGCTGCCACATCGTCAATGTCGAAGGGTCTGCCAGGCTCGGAGGCCGCGATATCGGCATGAAAAAGAAGCTGATACAGCACATCGCCAAGCTCTTCCCGCAGATCAGCGCGATTCCCGGTTTCGATGGCCTCCACTAGTTCAAAGACTTCTTCGAGGAGATAGGGCACAAGGCTTTCGTGGGTTTGCTCGGCATCCCACGGACACCCACCCTCACCACGAAGGGTGGCCATAGTGTCGATCAGCGCACGGAGAGCCGGGTGGTCGTCGGTCATCGCTCTAGTCTGCCGGGCTGGCGGCCTCGGCCGCTATGGGAAAGAGCGCATCGATGACACCGGCGACCCAGGTCACCAGTGCGGTGTCACTGTAATCCTCGGGCAGGGGAATCAGACACACCCTGGCTGGAGCGATGTATTTGGCCTGTGGATACAGCCTCGCCAGGCGCACCTGCAGAGAATCTGGCAATGGCGGCCCCACCACGCGGAGGTTTGCTCCAATCACCATGACTTCACTGAGCCCACTCGCCATTGCTCTGCGACGCAGCGTCGTCACCTGAACCAAAGTCTCAACAGCCTGCGGTGGTGCGCCATAGCGATCAGTCAGTTCCGCCACCAGCTCAGTGATTCCTCCCTCACTGGCCCCCGGCGCCGCAGCGCCGGAGAGCTTTTGATACATCTCCAAGCGCAGACGTTCCGAATCGATGTAGTCGGTAGGGATTCTCGCGTCCACCGGCAATTCGAGCCGAAGCTCGGTGAGCCCGGGCGCGACGTCGTCTCTGAAGAGTGCGATGGCCTCGCCGACCATCCGCAAATACAGATCGAAACCAACGCCCTGAATGTGGCCGGCCTGCTCGGCCCCCAGAAGATTTCCAGCACCGCGCATCTCTAGGTCCTTCAGAGCAATGCGCGTTCCACCACCGAGATCCGTGGTGGCAGCAAGAGTGGCGAGGCGATCGTGTGCGTTCTCCCCCATCGGAAGTTCAGGGTCGTAGAGCAAATACGCGTAGCCGCGCTCCCGGCCACGCCCAACCCGGCCACGCAGCTGATGGAGTTGCGAGAGGCCGTAACGCTCCGCTCGATCAACTATCAACGTGTTGGCGTTGGTGACATCCAGTCCGGTCTCGATGATTGTCGTCGAGACCAACACATCAAAGCGTCGCTCCCAGAAATCAACCATGACCCGCTCGAGATCGGCTTCTGGCATTTGCCCGTGCGCCACAGCGACCCTTGCCTCGGGGACAAGTTCAGCTATGCGCTGGGCCTTCGCAGAGATGCTCTGCACGCGGTTGTGAACAAAGAACACTTGCCCCTCACGTAGCAATTCACGCCGAATTGCTGCGACGACTTGCGCGTCGTTATAAGGGCCGACAAAAGTGAGAATCGGATGGCGCTCTTCGGGCGGGGTAGCCAGTGTGGACATCTCTCTAATTCCCGTGACAGCCATTTCCAGCGTTCGAGGAATTGGTGTCGCACTCATGGCCAGCACGTCAACGTTGGTCTTCAAAGCTTTCAAAGAATCTTTGTGCTCCACTCCAAAGCGCTGTTCCTCATCGATGACCACCAAACCCAGATCCTTGAAGACCACGTTCTTACTGAGCAATCGGTGGGTGCCAATGACGACGTCGATGCTGCCATCGGCAAGACCAGCAATGACGGTCTTGGCTTCTGCGTCACTCTGGAACCTGGAGAGCGCGCGGACATTGACGGGGAAGGGCGCATAGCGCTCTTGAAACGTCTCGAGGTGTTGCTTCACCAGCAACGTGGTCGGGGCAATCACTGCGACCTGTTTCTGGTCTTGGACGGCTTTGAACGCGGCTCGCACGGCTATCTCTGTTTTTCCAAAACCAACATCGCCGGCCACAAGCCGATCCATCGGAATGGGCCGCTCCATATCTGCCTTCACATCGTCGATGGTGGTCAACTGGTCGGGCGTCTCCACGAACGGGAAGGCTTCTTCAAGCTCCCGTTGCCACGGGGTGTCAGGGGAAAACGCAAAACCGGGGGCTGCCATCCGCGCCGAGTACAGCTTGACTAAGTCAACGGCGATATCGCGGACAGCCTTACGTGCTTTGCCCTTTGCTGCGGCCCAATCAGAACCGCCCATCTTGGATAGTGCCGGGTTATCACTGCCGACATAGTGGCTCAGTTGATCGAGTTGATCGGTGGGGACGTAGAGACGATCAGCAGCACCACCGCGTTTACTCGGTGCATATTCCAGCACCACAAACTCGCGTTGGCTTTTGATGGCAGCCCGACCACCGGTCGAGATCTCTCGCTGGACCAATTCGACGAATTTCCCCACACCGTGGGTGTCGTGAACCACAAAATCGCCGGGGTTCAGAGACAGCGGGTCAACGACCCGCGTTCTCTTGGTGGCGAGTGTGCGCCCGGCACGCCTGGAGGCAGAGACTGCCTTTCCATACATTTCTCTCTCCGTCAGCACGGTGAGCCCACCGCCGCTGAGCCAGAAGCCCTCACGAATAACTCCCTGAGTGACGAGAACGACTCCCGGAGTGGGGGCGGTGGTGAGGGTTTCATCGATCCGATGGGGGATGTCTCGCTCGCCCAGAACCTGAGCGGTGCGCTCGACCAAGCCGTGGCCGGCTGCCACACACACAACGGTGTCGCCGGCTCGAACCCTGGTGGCCACCAACTCCCACGCCTCATCGGATCCAGGCTGGGTGAGAGGAAGCGGTGCCACACCTGGTCGCAGGGTGTCGACCTCACCGCTATCCAAGCTGTCGATCGCAATCCAGGGCCTCGGAGCAACGGCCGCACGGAGCTCGTCGTGGGAGAGGAAGTCACCGGAGTTCACGTCGACCGGGGCTGCGCCCCCCGCCATTGCTGCTGCTTCCCACGCCGCGTGGAGAAACTCACGGTTGGTGTGAAGGAGTGCTTCCGCCCTAGCAGCCACCTTCTGAGCGGAGAGCTCAATGACCACGGTGTCGTTCGGGAAGAAATCTGAGGGCGGAACCAACCCCTCTACCAATAGTGGCTGGAGGGCCTCCATGCCCTCCACGGGAATGCCCTGAGCCAGTTTTTCCAGCATGGTCTCAAGCCCCGGATACTCACCCTGGAGTTGAGCAGCACGCTGGCGCACATCAGCGCTCAAGAGCATCTCCCGCACTGGTGGGACCGCAATGCTCACAAGATCCGTGGGCAGTGAACGCTGATCAGCCACGGCAAAGTAGTGAAGGGTCTCGATTTCAGACCCAAAGAAATCCATTCGCACCGGGTGTTCGGCAAGCGGGGGGAAGATATCGAGGATTCCACCGCGCACTGCATACTCACCGCGCCTGGTCACCAAGTCCACCCGCGCATACGCAGCGTCAGTCACGTAGGAGACCCAGTCTTCCAGGGATGAGTCCTTCGCGCCCTCGGATGCCACTCGCGTTGCAACATCAAGGATGTGGGGATTAACCGGTTGGACCAGTGCTCGCACCGATGCCACAACAACAAGTGGAGCGACCCGGTCGCCCTGTGCAGCCTGGGCCAGTGCGCCAAGCGCACTGCGCCTCCTAGCGACTGTTTCGGCATGAGGGCTCAGGCGCTCGTGGGGAAGAGTTTCCCAGGCAGGGAAATCGAGCACGGTGGTGGTCGGGGACACTAGCCCCCGAAGTTCATCGCGAACCTGATCGGATTCTCGCCCCGTTGCACACACCACCACAACGACGCCGGTGTCCCCCGCTCTAGAGAGCACAGCCGCAACCGCTGGTGACCAAGCGCCAGCGGGCAGCGTGAGCGAACCACCCGAGGCCAGTTGCGCGAGTGCGCCGGAGACAGCCTGATCCTGGGCTAGCCAGGTGGAGATGGGGGCAGGACTCACTTGCCCCAGTCTAGGTGCCAGGCACGCTCTCTAGGAGAGCGGGTGGATGCGCTGCTGGGCTGCCAAGAGCCCCTCGGTGGCCATCGCTTCAGCACCCCGACAGGCCAACTCCAGAACCGCCGGCAACGTCTCCTCTTCAGCAGCACTAAAGCGCCCCAGCACGTAATCAGCCGGTGGCATTCGGCCCTCAGGTCGGCCGATGCCCACCCGCACTCGACCAAAGTCTGTGGTGCCGAGCATCCTTGCGATGTCGCGAAGGCCGTTGTGCCCGGCGTGACCGCCGCCAACCTTAAGCCGGACCACGCCGGGCTCCAGATCAAGCTCATCGTGAATCACAATGATGCGCTCGGGTGGAATCTTGTGAAATGACGCCATGGCGGCCACCGGAGTGCCCGATCGGTTCATGAAACTCGAGGGGGCAGCCAAGCGCAGGGTCACACCACTCGGG
>WLEA01000082.1 GCA_009704535.1 Actinomycetota bacterium | reverse complement strand
GTTCTCTACCAGAGCTCGTTCTCTGAAGTGCCGGTCAAACAGCGCTCTGTCGACCTCGGTGGCCCACTCGGGGGCTGGGGGTAGTGAGTCTTCACGTTGCATCACAATGGCGGAGAATTCGAGGTCAAGCTCGAAAAGTTTCTGGAAGAAATGGAGATGGCGAAGGTGGGTGCCAGCGAATACGAGAACTCTCACGCGAAAACCTCTTCAACGATCCCTCGCGACACCAACTCGCCCAAAGCATCTTCCAGCGCGTCGACGGGGATTCCCGTCCACTTCGATATCGAGGACAGTGGTGTGTTCCCGTCCAAATAAAACAGCAACCACAGCGCCACCGAGAGGCTAGACGGTGCTCCTGGTATGGGCTTGATAGCGCCCCCGAATTTCGGATAGAGATCGTGCTTTGACATCATCACTTCGCAATTGGGCTGTTTGTTTCGGAAGAAACGCAGTTCTTCCATTTTTTCGATCACACGCAGATAGAGCTCGAGGCTTTGACGGAGTTGGGCGGGGGTCACCAAATCGAGATTATCTGCGGAGGTGTGGTACTGGGGATATTCGTAGTATCGGTCCTTGCTCACGGTCGCCACGTTCACCCGAAACGCTTGAGACGAGAACTGACGCTCGTCTGCTCCATGGATGTCAAACGGATACTCTTTCCACGGAGTTGTGTTCTCGTCCAACACGTTGCGCAACAGGTCGTTAATCCAGTGGGTTCCATTCCAACTCTGTTTCAATCCGAACGGGCCGGGTCCCCCCACGGTGGTGATCTCGAGGCCAGCTGCCAGAGCCTTAATCGCCGAGGCATTCCTATGGCAATAGGTAATTGCCCCGATCGTCTCTGGAACGAAGATAATCCGGTAGCTCCACTTCCGGGAGGGCATGGCAGCTAGTGATCGAGCAAGCAATGCGGTCACGAGCATTCCGCTCACTCCGTCATTTGCCATGTGAGGGTGGCAAATGTAGCTCGAAATCAAGATTTCTCGTGTGCTTGCTCCGGGCAGGAGAATCTCCCCATAGGAGAGACTGCCGTCAAAATGTTCGCTGTCAATAACGACACGGAAAGGTCCTCTGGCGCCAGCCATCTGCTCTCGCTGTTGCTGAGTGAGACAAAACCCCCAACTCTTTTGGTAGTAGCTCGTTCGGTAGGGGATGGCATCGGGAAGCTCCGGGTGAACAAAAAGGTTCTTCTCCAGTTCCTCCCACCCGATTGTCAGGTCAACAGCAATGCTGTAGTTGACTACATGGAGGGGATTTTCACGAAAATCTACCCACCGGTGCCCGTCCGCATCCTCAATCCACGCTTCCGTAGCGCGCCATTCCTGCGGGACCACCCAGTCAAACACTTCAGTTCCAGAAGGCACTTCGACAACCTCTAGGGGGGTTATCTCTCCCAGGTATGCCAGGGTCTCGCGATTTCCATCCCCGGTTATGCTCCTTCGGATTGGGAACAAGCTAACGAGGTGTTTGGCGATTTCGCTTTCGCTGGTCATCGATGCAGACTCCTTGGTCGGTCGTAGATTTTTCGACATAATCGGGGGTTTAGCGCGACTGCTGCACTTTCACTTTCCTGGCAATTTCTGACATGGCTCTGGAGTCAGAACGCAGGAGAGAAACTGCCTTTTTTCGAGCGGGGCGCTCTACAATTCCTCCCAGATAAGCCTCCCAGATAACCTTATGGCACTGGCACTGGCACTGGCACTGGCACTGGCACTGGCACTGGCACTGGCACTGGCACTGGCATGCCGCGAGCCAGCCCAGCGTCCCATCCCCTTCGCGTCCGAAGCATAGGCGTTGTGACAGGTGTGAGTAACTTCAGCCCTCGTTATTGGTCTCTCACTACCGTGAGGCCATGAACCCAAAGAATCCCTAGTGCCCAAATTACTCTGGCGCCATCAGCACTGAACGAGGTGACGTGCCTGGCTGGCCTGTAATCGTTATGGGTATACAACACTTTTTACGACGTACTTAGGTCGTTCGGCCGCCGTTTGAGCCCTATCGATCCTCTCGACTGCCAGAAACCAGCTAGTTCTGGATCATTCCATCTTTTGTGGTGACCATGTCCGGAATCACACGCAGCCGTTGTGCGCTTAGATTTGTGACCCGCGGGGTGGCTCCGAAGGTCTGACTTGTTGTGTCCTAAACACCCCCAGCTAATCCCCATTACCGGATTTTGCAGTACCTTTTTCGTGTTGTTTACCAAGTACTGGTGACAACCCCCAGATAGGAATCCTCCTTGCCAATGTTGTGCGCCGTGAGCTGAGAGGCTGTGGTCATAGTGAAACGTTTTTGGGTTGCTTTGGTATTGCTCGCTTTAATTGGCGTGTCTTTCACGGCAGCCACCATTTCAGTTTCTCCCGCCCATGCGGCCGCCTGTTTCAGTTCCTTTACGAACAAGACCACGGCAGACGGCCTCGGGGATATCGTTGTGAACGGTGTTTATGCGGTTGGCAGCAACGTCTACGCCGCCACAAACGGTGGGTTGAGTATTTCCACTGATGGTGGTGCAACCTTCACGAACAAGACCACGACAAACGGTCTCGGGAATAATGTTGTGCACGGTGTTTATGCTGCGGGGTCTACCGTCTATGCAGCCACAGACGGTGGGTTGAGTATTTCCGCTGATGGTGGTGCAACCTTCGCGAACAAGACCACGAGAGACGGCCTCGGGAGCAACAATGTGCTCGGTGTTTATGCCGCGGGTTCTGCCGTCTATGCAGCCACATTCGACGGGTTGAGTATTTCCACTAATGGTGGTGCAACCTTCACGAACAAGACCACGGTAGACGGCCTCGGGAATAATGTTGCGCACGGTGTTTATGCAGCGGGGTCTACCGTCTATGCAGCCACAGACGGTGGGTTGAGTATTTCCGCTGATGGTGGTGCAACCTTCGCGAACAAGACCACGGCAGACGGCCTCGGGAATAATGTTGTGCGCGGCGTTTATGCCGCGGGTTCTACCGTCTATGCAGCCACGAACGGTGGGTTGAGTATTTCCGCTGATGGTGGTGCAACCTTCGCGAACAAGACCACGGCAGACGGCCTCGGGAACAACGTTGTGCGCGGCGTTTATGCCGCGGGTTCTACCGTCCATGCAGCCACAAACGGTGGGTTGAGTAATTCCGCAGATTGTCCGTCGTCCGCTACCGCCAGCTCTGCTTCCTCGGGAACGCCGGGCATTTTCCTGGCAGTGAACCCTGCACTGGTTGGTACCTCAGTCACTGGGGCACCCATCTACTGCGGTGCAGAGGGCATCCAACCCAACTCGGCCTACACGCTCTCGGTTCAATCAGTGACGAATTCGGCGCTCACCAGAACGGTGCTCGATAGGGGGACCGTCAACAGTCAGGGAAACCTTGACGAAAGAGTCTGGCTCGGTGCGCTAAACCCTGGGTCCTACAAGATCGTGATGACAGGAATTCACGCTTCGGGGTCTCAGCTTGTGCTGACGAACTACATCACCGTGGATGCCACTGGCAGCATTGGGTCGGTTAGTGCTGAAAGTCAGCAACCGTTCCTGAACTAGCTCCCGCCGGCCTGGCTGTCTACGTTCTCGTCTTTGCCCTGGGGAAAAGTTGCCCGAGCTAATTCGAGTAACCGGTACTTTCCCTTTACCAAACATGGGAAGGGCACATTATGAACACTCCACGGAAACCGACATCCTCAGAGCAAGGTGACGTGCCTGGCTGGGTACTGATCACACTAATGACCGCTGGTTTGGTGGTCGTTATTTGGTCGGCAGCTGGACCAGCCTTGTCTGGGGTCTTCGAACAGGCAATCACACGGGTGACAGGTTTCTAGTGCCCTCGGAGCGGGGGAACGCTCCCGCGGAGTTCGTGATGGTGAGCGCTCTCTTGGTGGCCCTCGTACTGGGAATCATGCAGGTCATCATGGTCGGCTATGTCCGCCACTCCCTCCTCGCTGCTGCTGCTGAGGGAGCGCGCCACGCTGGATTAGCAGATGTGTCCCCCGAAGCTGCCATCCATCACACTCGCGATCTGGTGATGGCATCACTCTCGCCAAACTATGCCGGTGATATCCGTGTCGACAGGTCTGAGGTTCTGGGTATTCCAAGTGCGCGGGTGGTGATCACTGCTCCATTCCCGGCGCTCGGGCTCTGGAGTGTGGGGGGAGTGTTGGAGGTTCGGGCTCATGCACCCCTTGAGCGCGCGCGCTAAGGACCGGGAGGCGGGCCGGGCGTCAGTAGAGTTTCTGACTTCCGCCATTGTTCTCCTGATTCCCGTGATGTTCTTGGCGATGAGCCTCTCGTCGATTCAAAACGCTGCGGTGGCAACCGAAGCGGCCGCTCGACATGGTGCTCGGGTGTTTGTGCAGGAACCAAATCCTCAAGTTGCAGCCCTCCGTGCTGAGCAGGCCGTGGCGGTAGCACTGGCCAACCACGGTTTTGACGCGCCGTCGACTCTCGAGCGCTCGTGTTCGAGTAGCAATTGTGTGGCGCCGGGGACCATGGTGGTCATCCGGGTAGGGGTGGAGGCACCATTGTTCTTCTCGCCTCTCCTGCCCGGTTTTCTCGGCCAGGCAACCATTCCCGTGATTGCCCAGGCCAGCGCCATGGTCTCTCGCTACGGCGGTGCGCCCTGACTGATCGGGGGAGTATCCTCCCGCTGATTGGTGGCGCTGTGGCACTAGCGCTGGTCATGGTCTTCGGGGTCACCTCTGCCACATCGTTGCTACTCGAGCGCCATCGTCTCTATGCGCTGGCCGATTCCGCGGCTGTGGTGGCAGCGGAGAGCTTCTCTCTCCAGACTGTGCGCCTCACGGCGTTGGGGGTTCAAGCTCCCCTGACTTCGGGAGGCGTCCTCGCCTCCGTGGAGAACTACCTGTCTCGCGCCGGAGTGGGGGCCCTTCGGGACGTGAGGATCGAGAGCGCCCTCACGCCGGATGGGCGCGTAGCGGAGGTGACCCTGTCTTCTCGTTGGTCGCCGCCACTGGTGTCCGATTTCTTTCCCGAGCGCCTAGAGGTTCTCGCTACCGCCCGCGCCCACGTCATCATTCGGTGAGCGGTTCTGGGCAATAGCGCAGGTTTCTCTGGCACGATTCCGGTCATGACTGAACTGAGCGGACGTTCCTTTCTTATTGTTGGCGCGAGTGGAGGACTCGGGGCCGAACTAGCGCGCGAGCTCCACCAGCGCGGCGCCCTTCTGACTCTTGCTGGCCGCAGTGCCACGACCCTGCAGAACCTGGGAGTTCCAGGATCCATCGTCACTGGCGATGTCACCGCCCCCGGTGTTCCAGAGGCCTATGTCCAGGCAGCCCTTGATGCCCACAACGCTCTCGATGGCGTGATCTATGCCGCAGGAGCTGTGGCTTTTGGGTCGGTGGCCGAGGTCACTGATGACCTCGCGGACGCACTCTGGAAGGTGAACACCAGAGGCTGGATGAGTGTTCTCCGCGCAGCACTCCCAGCTCTCACCACCAGTGCCGAGGCTGGTAACGCACCTGTCGTAGTTACCCTCAGTGGCGTTGTCGCTGAAGCCCCGACGGCCGGCCTTGCCGCGTATTCGGCAGTCAAATCAGCCCTGCACGCCTTTGGCGTCGCCGCCAGTCGTGAACTTCGCAGAAGCGGCATTCGCCTCATCGACGCGCGCCCCGGGCACACCGAGACGGAACTGTCTCTCCACCCGCTCGCAGGCGAGCGCCCGGCCTTCCCCACTGGGCTTGCCCCACGGGCTGTTGCCCGCAGAATTGTGGACGCGCTT
>WLEA01000081.1 GCA_009704535.1 Actinomycetota bacterium | reverse complement strand
ATCCTTCCAGGATGCCAAAAAAACGCGCCCTCGCCCCGAGGGCTCCAGACCCGAGCGCGGTGAACGCCCCGTTTCCGCTGAGCGTCCAGCGCGTGACGAGCGTCCTTCGCGTCCCGCATCCATCGGACGTCCAGCTCAGGGTGAGCGTTCCGGGCGCCCAGCACGCACCTACTCGGACCGCCCCGCCACCGGCGAGCGGTCAGGGCGCCCCCAGTATGACCGTCCCGCCTCGGGGGAACGACCCGCTTATGGTGACCGCCCCGCTCGTGGCGAACGCGGTGACCGTGAACGCCCCGCCTATGGCGACCGCCCCTCGCGCCCCTCGCGTTCGGATTCAGACCGTTCTGGGTCTCATCGTTTTGGGTCAGACCGGCCCAACAGTGATCGCCCCTACAGTGATCGCCCCAAAACTGACCGCCCAGGCTCTGAGCGTCCAGCCTCTGACCGTGCAGGCTCTGAGCGTGCAGGGCGCTATGAGCGTTCGTCTGGCGAACGACCCGGGCGTCCGGCTCGATCCTTTGATGACCGCCCCCGCCAGTCGGAGCGTTCTTCGCGCCCCGTAATTCCCTCCGTCGTTCACGACGCGCTTGCCGCAATTCAGGTCACAGCTGATTCTGCAGAGGGTTTGCAGTTTGGCGACTTGGGTCTCGGTTCACGCATCGTTGACACCATTCGGGAACTGGGCGCTGCAACGCCGTTTGCGTTGCAGGCGGCAACCATCCCTGTGGCACTGACCGGTCGGGACGTCCTCGGACGTGGCCGCACCGGGTCCGGCAAGACCA
Organism: Actinomycetota bacterium; assembly: GCA_009704535.1. Classification (GTDB taxonomy): domain Bacteria; phylum Actinomycetota; class Actinomycetes; order Actinomycetales; family Microbacteriaceae; genus Pontimonas. The sequence goes on along the minus strand of WLEA01000081.1, from coordinate 5,425 downwards.
TTGCGTTCGCCGCTCCGCTGGTGGAGCGCTTGTTGCAGATGTCGAAAAACGGCGTCAAGCGCGCCATTGGGCGCGCGCCACGTGCTTTGATTCTTGCTCCGACCAGGGAGCTGGCGCTTCAGATTGACCGAACCGTGCAGCCGATTGCCCGCAGCGTTGGCCTGTTCACTACCCAGGTTTATGGTGGCGTTCCCCTTGGCCGTCAGATTGGTGCTCTCGAGCGCGGTGTTGACATTGTCATCGGAACTCCTGGACGCATCGAGGACTTGATCGCCAGGCGCAAGCTTGATGTGTCGCAGGTGATGATCTCTGTAGTGGATGAAGCTGACCACATGAGCGAGCTGGGATTCATTGAACCGTTGCAGCGGATTCTCAGCGCGACCGCCCCTGAGGGCCAGAGGTTGCTGTTCTCTGCCACCTTGGACGCCGGGGTGTCAAACATCGTGCGGGAATTCCTTCGTGACCCCGCGGTGTTTGAAGTTGCCGGCGAGAATCAGGAGTCATCGACCATTGATCACCAGGTCTGGGTTGTTGACCAGCGCGACAAGCGTGACATGGTGATTGAGCTTGCCCGCAAGGGGGGCAAGACGCTCATGTTCGCAAGAACTCGGGCATTTGCCGAAGAGCTCGCCGACATGGTCGATGACGAGGGTATTCCGGCAGTGAGCTTGCACGGTGATCTCAATCAGGCCCGCCGTCAGCGCAACCTGGACAAGCTCACCTCTGGGCGGGTCAACGTCCTGGTCGCCACCGACGTCGCGGCCCGCGGTATTCACGTCGATGACATTGACACGGTTGTTCAGGTGGATCCACCCGATGACCACAAGTCCTATGTTCACCGTTCTGGTCGGACCGGCCGCGCGGGAAAGAAGGGCACGGTAATCACGTTGACCACCCGTGCACGGGCTCGCAGGTTAATGGACTTGATGAAGACCGCTGGCATTTCGGTGGAACCGAGAGCCATGCGCCCCTCGGATGTGAGGGCCTTCGAAGCGGTTTAGACAGCCAGTAGTGCGCTCGCGGCGAGTGCAAGCCCCAAACCACACCATTGGATGAGGGCGATGCGCTCCCGCAGCACCACTGAGGCGAGCAGGATTGTTCCCGCTGGATAGAGCGCGACGAGCACTGACACGACGCTCAAATCGCCCATTCGAAGCCCATAGATCACGGCGATGTTGGCCACAACATCAAAGATGCCAGCGGCAAGAACGATGGGCCATAAGCCGACAATCTCTGGCAGGCCGGGGAGCCTAGGCCTCTTCGATCGCGCCATCCGCGTGAGGACCACTGCGCCTATTGCTAAAAGCAGCAGTGTGGACGAGGCAATCCGATTGGCAACGAGGGGAATCACTCCCGAGTCAGCTGGGGAGAGATCAATGAGCACGATGGTGAGTCCAATGAATGTTCCCGATCCCGCTGCCATTGTGAGTCCTAGCGGCCTGGGCCGGACCGCTCCTTTTTCTGGAACGAACCCGACCAGTACAACTGCAACGAGCGCGAGCACCAGAGCAATAAAGAAGCTTGGACCGCTGCCCTCTCCCGAGGCCAAGCCCACGCTGACGGGAACGATGGCGGAGATGAATGCTGTGGCAGGGGACAAAATACTCATCGGCCCAATGGCGAGGCTGCCATAGAGCAGCCCAATGCCAATCGCCCCAGCCACGCCTGAGGCGACCCCATAGAACCAGGCATCCGCACTGGACACGGCAGGGATAAAGAGCGCGGCTCCGGCGATTCCGACCAGTCCTACGATCGCTACCCCGGCAGTGACCAGGATGGTCGAGGACCGGCGCGCGGCGAGACCCCCCAAGAAGTCGGCAGCGCCGTAGGTGAGGGCGCCAAGAAGCCCGAGCAGAACCGTCAGCACGCGTCACCTTTCCTCGGTGTAACAGTATTACCTCCAGTAGGGCTTTTGTTGGCGGGACCCAATACTCTTAGTCCGATTGACCCTCGGACAAAAGGAGCATCGTGTCGTTGGTTTATGGAAACATCACCGAAGCCTTCGGGAACACCCCGCTAGTTCGTTTGAATCGAGTGACCGAGGGTGCGGGCGCGACCGTGTTGGCCAAACTCGAGTTTTATAACCCGTCATCATCGGTAAAGGATCGGCTCGCTATTGCGGTGGTCGACGCCGCAGAGGCGTCGGGGGAACTGAAGCCTGGCGGCACAATCGTCGAGGCGACCAGTGGAAACACGGGTATCGCCTTAGCAATGGTCGCCGCCGCCCGCGGCTACAAGGCCATCCTCGTGATGCCAGACACCATGAGCATGGAGCGCCGTATTCTCTTGCGCGCGTATGGAGCAGAGTTAGTCCTCACCCCTGGCTCGGAGGGGATGACGGGGTGCATCGCAAAGTCGGTCGAAATCGCAAAGACCATCCCAGGTTCCGTGTTGGCCCGCCAGTTCGAGAATGAAGCCAACCCAGAGATTCACCGCCGCACGACCGCCGAGGAAATCTGGCGAGACACTGACGGTGCTGTTGATGTATTTGTCTCTGGCGTCGGCACGGGAGGCACTCTCACCGGAACCGGTCAGGTGCTGAAGGCCAAGAAGCCAGGCCTGAAGGTCATTGGCGTGGAGCCCGCTGAATCGCCTCTGCTCAATGGTGGCGAGGCTGGCCCTCACAAGATTCAGGGAATCGGACCTAACTTCATCTCGCCTATCTTGGATCAGACGATCTACGACGAGGTCATCGATGTGACCGGTGCAGACGCCGTGGCCATGGCACGCCGACTCGGCTCTGAAGAGGGCATCCTGGGAGGAATCTCCTCCGGCGCAACTGCCCACGCGGCGGTCGCGCTGGCTCATCGGCCCGAATTCGCTGGCGCCACCATCGTGGTTATTCTGGCAAGCTTTGGAGAGCGCTATTTGTCCACTGTCCTGTATGAGGGTCTCGAGGGCTAGCATGCCTCCCATTACCCGCATCGGCGAAGACATCGAAGCCATGCGGCAGCGGGATCCCGCTGCCCGCACCAACCTCGAGGTGTTTCTCACCTCTCCGGGCGTGCACGCGCTCTGGTGGCACCGCGGCGCTCACAGGCTGTGGGCGTGGGGTTGGTATCTGCCAGCACGCCTCATTTCACACCTGTCTCGCTTCATTACGGGTATTGAAATTCACCCAGGGGCAACGATTGGCCGGCGAGTGGTCATCGACCACGGAATGGGCGTGGTCATTGGGGAGACGACAATTGTTGGTGACGACTGCTTGATCTATCACGGCGTCACCCTGGGCGGAAAAACTCCCACGAGTCGGGATCACGTGGTGGGGCGCCGTCATCCCCAGTTGGGCAACAGGGTTTCTGTCGGGACAGGGGCGGCAATTCTTGGGTCGGTCACGATTGGCGACGACGCTACTATCGGCGCGCTGTCGGTTGTCCTCGATGATGTGCCCTCTGGCGCGCTTGCCGTCGGGATTCCCGCTAAGGTGAAAAAACGCTCCACGCGCCGTTAGGTATTTATGCTCAAGCACGTCAGTCGAATGGTACTGGGCCCTATTGCTAGGGTCTTGTTTCGCGCCACCATCGTGGGCAGGAAGAACGTCCCGCGTTCTGGGCCAGTGATCCTGGCGAGTAACCACCTGTCCTTCATCGACAGCGTCGTCATCACCTTGTTTGCCAGGCGGCCAGTGTCGTTTTTGGCGAAGGATTCCTATTTCACTGGCTCCGGGATAAAGGGCTTGATCTCTCGCACGTTCTTCCGCGGAATTGGCGCCATTCCGGTCTCGAGGGGTGCCGGCCAGGCCGCGCAGCAGGCGCTGGACGCCGGATTAGGGCTCCTCAAAGATGGCGAAGCTTTTGCAATCTATCCTGAGGGCACCCGCTCACGCGATGGCCGGCTCTATCGGGGGAAGACTGGTGTTGCCTGGCTAGCACTCACTGCAGGTGTTCCGGTCGTGCCAGTCGCTCTTCATGGCACGAACAAGGTGCAGCCGGTTGGCTCGTCGGGAATCAGGCCGGCGAAAGTCACCATCCAGTTCGGCAAGCCATTGAATCTCTCCAAGCACGGCAAAGCTGACTCAGGTCGCGCCCGGCGCCACGCAACCGACGAGGTGATGGGCGCTATTGCAGCGATGTCAGGGCAAGAGCGAGCCGATGGCTATAACGAACCGCCCGCTAAAAACTTCGTAGAGAAGGTTCGTCGGACCTTCCGCTCCCGCGCCGAGCTTTAGGCGTCGGCACTCGCTTCGGCCTGCCCGAGCTGTGCCTTCTCAACCTGGGCGCGGACTTCGTCCATATCCAAACCCTTCACGGCGGTGATTACTTCTTCGAGTGCCGGTGCGGGCAGAGCGCCTGGTTGGGAAAAGACGAGGATTCCATCCCGAAACGCCATAAGGGTCGGAATAGAGCGAATGTTTGCGGCGCGAGCTAGTGCCTGCTCGGCTTCGGTGTCTACCTTTCCGAAGGTGACATCCGGGTGCTTGACGCTGGCGTTCTCATAGACGGGCGCAAATGCGCGACACGGCCCACACCAGTCCGCCCAGAAGTCGACCAAGGTGATTCCCTCGGAAGTCACCGCTGTGTCAAAATCGTCGTGGGTCAAGTCAATGGTGGGCATGGCTGATCCTTTCGTTCTGATGTAAGTATACCCCATGGGGTATATCGAGGGCGCTACGTTCGCACTCGGCGAAGAGCGGGAGTCGTGCACTGGGACTACAGCACGGGCGGCTAACCTTCGAGAGTGAAACCTTCGGCGGCATGGGCGCTCGTCGGGGCACAGTTTGGCCTCCTTGCCGGCCTCATTGTTCTGCCCGCCGGCGATCTCTGGCCGAGGGGTGCTGCTGCTTATGTGAGTGCCGGCGCGTTGATTGTGTGTGGCATTCTTGTGGCCGGCGCTGCGGGGGTGCGGCTTGGGCCCGCGCTGACCCCCACACCTATTCCGAAGGACGGTGTGGCACTCGTAACCACCGGGGTGTATCGATGGGTGCGCCACCCGATTTACACCGGAGTGCTACTCGCAGCATTCGGACCTGTCGTCCTCGGCGCCTCCGGAGTACATATTCTTGGCTGGTTGGCACTTTTTGTCGTACTCTCTGCGAAGGCGTCCGGTGAAGAGAAGATGTTGTCTGAGCGTCATCCCGGGTATGCCAGGTATGCGAGCAGGACAGGCCGGTTAATTCCGAAGTTTTTTCACCAGGAAATGGACTCCCGGGAGTAAAGTTCTTCTCGGGAGATCCACCCGGGGGAGGGGGCGCGATGGCTAGGCGAAAACTCTCTGATACGTCGCACCCCGACAAGTCTCTTGATGATTCCCATTGGTTACGCTTTGGCTCCGATCCACAGCCATCGATGCGCCTCAAAGTTCTTTATGTGACCTTCGAAGAGGTGGCGAAATCCGGCCCCACGTCGTTTAACGTCTCGAGCGTGTGTGATCGACTGGGCATCACCTATCCCATGGTGAATCACTACTTCGGGAGCCGCGATGGCCT
>WLEA01000080.1 GCA_009704535.1 Actinomycetota bacterium | reverse complement strand
TGGAGACCAGCGTCACGGGGGCACCAAAAGTACGCTCACCGCGAAGAAACTCTCGGAGCGCTGCGGACTCGGGCTCGTTGACGATCAGTTTGGTGAGAGCTGATGCGTCAGCGTAGAGCACTACCAACGCTCTTCGTCCCGCATTTCTCGGAGTACGTCCGACAGACGGATGTCCGACTCGATAGGAACGTGGGTAGCGAGGAATTCTTCAATGCTGATCTCAGAGGGGATGGCGTCACCGTCGGCGATCATGTCATCGAGTCGCGAGCGGGCTTTGTATGGCTCGAGCCTGGCAATAGGGGTTCCGTGCTCAGTGACCACCAGCGATTCCCCCTTCTTGATGCGTTCCATCACGCGAGAGACATTCTGACCTAGTTCCCGAAGACCCACCGTGTCGTTATCCACAGTTCTACAGTGTAGGACATTTTCCGGGCCACGCCTAGTGCGCCCGTTCAGGGGTTGGCCGGGTCAGAGCACTACCCTTCATCTGTGCCCCTTCGATTCCGCGTTCTCGCCCTTGTGCTCGCCGGAGTCAGCCTTCTCGGCTCGTGCTCTATACCTGCGACCCCCGAGCCGCTGCCACCCGAGACGCTCGTCGTGGAACAAGTTCCACGACCAGAGCCCGTTGTTCCCACCGCCGAGCCGGAACCTGAACCGATTGATCCCCTTCAGGTGCGCATTGATGACGAGCTTGCCAGTGTGGGGCTTCGTGAGAAGCTCGCAGGGTTGATGGTGGTCACCATTGCTGGCATGGATTCCAATCGCCAGCTCGAGTTTTTACAGCGCGTGCCAGCAGCCGGCTTCCTCATGTTGAAGGGAAACCTCCAAGGAGGGCCGGAGGTAATCAGCGTCTTCATGGCTGAGCTTCAGGCTGACCAAGAATTTCCCTTGCTGATTACGGTGGATCAAGAGGGCCCACCCATTGCCCGTATCGCCGGCGATGAGTTTCCTGGAGCCAGGGAATTGGGCGCTGGTCCTGTGGAAGCCACCACCAACGCTTTCCTTGCAAGGCAAGAGCTGGTCGCAAGCACGGGCTCGAACGTTAACTTCGGCGTAGTCGCCGATGTGAGTCAGGGCTCTGGTGCCTATATTCATAATCGCGCTTTTTCCACCGACCCCGACATTGTCAGCGAGCACGTGCGCGCGGCCGTCGAGGCGCGTGTGCCGGGTGTTGCCCAGACGATAAAGCACTTCCCCGGTCACGGCATGGTTTTCGCTGACACCCACAAGGTGGTTCCGAGCGTCGACATGCCCTACGACCAGTGGCGAAGTACGCACGGGGAGCCCTTTGTCGCGGGCATTGCGGCCGGGGCGGACCTGGTCATGATGGCTCACATTAGGGTGACCACCGTCAGTCAAGACCCGGCGTCTTTGTCTGATGACTGGATCGGAATCCTTCGTAATGACCTGGGATTCGACGGTGTGATTATCACTGATGATTTGCGCATGTTGAAGCGCTCAGGGGAAGAGGCCTACCAAGATCCCGCGACGGTGATGGTCCGGGCGTTGGTGGCCGGCAATGATCTCTTGATGTGGGCCGTGGACCCGGCATCCGACCCCGACTATGGCACGTACGACCTCATCCTCGATGCGCTCGTCCAAGCTGTCGAGAGTGGCGTCGTCAGCGAGGAACAGGTGAACGCTTCCCTCGAGCGGGTACTGCGCTTGCGGATTATGCTCGCTGGAGACTAGTTTCCGCGCAGCTTCTTCATTTCGGTGTCGATTGCGGCGTCAGACATGACGGGCTTCTTGGAATAGGCATCCCATCCGGCAAAAACGGCACCGATACCCATGCCGAACATGACCCACACTGGCCAGAAGTATCCATTCGGCGACGTGAGAAACCAGACAACAGTCACAATCCCGGACACTGCTGCCCATACCCATAGATACTGCCTAAACTCAGCTTTTTTCTTGAGGCTCTTTATTGCAGCCTCGCGTAAGGGGTCACTCGAAGTATTTGCCATGACTTGATGATAAGTCAGCCTTGCCGATGAGGCAACTGGTTGAGCGTTTCACTGTTTGCGAGTAGAGCGGATGCGCGCAATAAACCAACCAACCGCGACAAGCACAACCACCAGACCAATCCAGGGCAGCAAGATGCCAGCCCAGACGACTGTGCCAGCAAAGAACGCGAGCACGCTCTCCCAGCCGCGCATCAGCCCATCGAGGAAGCCATCAGGATCACTCGGTGTGGCATCGACTGGGGTAATCAGATTGATGGAGAGGGTGGCAAAGAGCGTCTGGTCGCTCAGATAATCTCTTTGTGACTGGAGCGAGTCGAGTTCTGCTTGGCGCTCCGCCAATGCTGATTCGATGGTGATGAGGTCTGCGGTTGTCTCAGCGCTCACCAACAAGGTGGTCAGCCTCTCAATTGCAGCCTCGAGGACCTCGATGCGGGCATCGAGGTCAACCTTCTGCAGGGACACATCAACGGTGTTGACGGAGATTTCTTGAACTTCACCCAGGTCGGTAATCGACGCCACAGTGGCATCGAGGTCCGAGGAGGGGATGCGCACGTCAAGGTAGGCGCTTGGCTGCCCATAATCCACCGGGCTGTAATCAGAGCGGGAGGCAACCCGGCCGCCTGAGGCAACAACGACCTCGCTAATCTGATCAGCCACCGCGCTGGGTTCGTCCACGCTCATGGAGAGATAGCCGGTCGTGATGACATCGGGTTCACTCGTATAGCCAGCTTTGCCATCCGACTCCACGGCGGCCATCTCGACACTTTCTCCGACGGCCATACCCGGCGCAGAGACGGCCATGTCTTCATAGCTTTCGGTCGCTCCGGCTGAGCAACCCCCCAGAGTGAGGAGGGTGGTGAGGCCGAGAGTCAGAGCGATGCGAGATGTGATCATGCCACAATCCTAGAACGGTCCAGCCCCAAACGTATCGTTGCAAAGGTCACAATTGGACCGTCGTTGTGGCACTGGGTGGTATTACTAGGTACATGGGGTTTCTTGATATCTTGGGCCTTGCTCGCGCCCCGCTTCTTCACGTTGCTGTCGATGAGGGCACCGGGCCGGCCGTGGTTCTCCTGCACGGGATTGCATCGTCTTCGGTGACGTTTGACAATGTTGTTCCCCTGATTCGTGATCATCACCGCGTGATTGCTATCGATTTGCTGGGCTTTGGTGAGTCACCCAAGCCCGTGACCTCCAACTACACGCTGGAGGAACACGTCGCGGCGCTCAAGCGCACTCTTCGTTCGCTTGGCATTAAGGGACGCGCGACGCTGGTCGGACACTCTCTTGGAGCCCTGATCTCAGCCCGCTACGCTGCCCAAAACACACCGTCACTGTCACATCTCATCCTGGTGGCCCCGCCGGTCTATTTGCCCGGCGAAACGGTGTTAGACCCGATTGAGCGCATAAAAATGGATGCCTATCGGAGGCTTTATGACTACGTACGCTCGAACCGCGCCTTCACCCAGGCAAGCGCGCGGGCGCTTGCCAAGCTGCTGCCCATCAAGAACGCTATCGAGGTCAACAGCGGCAATTGGCGGGCAATCGTTTTGTCCCTCCAGAAGTGCATTGAGTCCCAAACAACAGTTACCGACATCGCCCAGGTGAAGGTGCAGGTCGACCTGATTTACGGGACCAGGGACGTATTCCTCCCGCCAGCTGGCCTTCGGGTCATCGAGCGTATGCGTGGTGTTGCCACGACCAGGGTCGATGGGCAAGATCACCTGATTCGACCCGGCCTGGCTAAAGAGATTGTTCGATTGATTGACAACCCCAGCCCGCCGACGAGGCCGATCAGACTCGTTAACGCCTAGGACCCAAGAAACGCCAGCAGCGCTCTCATCGTCTCGGTGGGTTTGTCGCGGTGGACGCTGTGGCCTGCACCCTCGATGATTTCGTAGCTGAAATTCTCGTTTGTCGCCAGCATGTCGGTGGCGTAATCGCCATAGAACATGCTGCCACGCTCTTGCTCCCCACCCAGCACATGGGTGGGGACCGTGACGGTCTTTGCATAGTCCGTCACATCCCAGGGATCGTTGTCGAAGACAGCGTGCTCCAAGGCAAAGAGGCTGGCTGAGCGGTTCGCCTGAACCCTGAGCTCCCAATCCAGTGGGTGCCAGGCGGGATTGAGACCCCTCACGTCGTCGACGCTCTGGTGGAGATGTCCGAGGCGCTGGTTTTCGAGTATTTGCATGCGGGTGGAATCATCTAGCGACAGGGCAGGATCGATAAGGACCAGGCGCCTGGCCCAGCGTGGCTTCCGACTACTGGCCACCACCGCGGCGGCTGCGCCAATCGAGTGGCCAATCACCAGATCCCAGGTGTTCGTGCCCTCGGGGGTTGTCGCCTCCAGGTCTGTGGCGAAATCGGTAATGGCATAGGTGCTGGCCCTTGGCGATGACCCGTGACCTCGGAGGTCAACGGCTGTTGAAGACCAGCCTTGATCGGCCAGTGTCTCCATGACCCGCCAGCAGGTGGCTGCCGAAGACCCTAAACCGTGGACCATCAGCGCCTTCTTGTCGGCGCTTGGTCGACCCCAGTGCAGGCGGGAGAGCGAGAGGGCAGGCATGGGGTTAGCCTAACCGGCGGGGAATGGGGCCGTGCAGCCTTGGCGCACAGCAGCTTGCGGGTTGTGGAAACGCCTGCATAATTCAGGCACAGTCATTACGGTGGAGGCCATGGTGGTAAACATCACGATTCGAAACATTTCCCCTCATGTTCGGGATGAGTTGTCTCGCCGGGCACGCTTGAGGGGACAATCGGAACAGGATTTCTTGACCGAGGTACTCACCGGCCTCATCGAGCGCCCCGATCGTGTCGAGTTGCTTCGACGCATCGATGAGCGTCGGGCACGGCTGCCCCAGATTGATGTGACCGAGTTCCTATCGAGGGATGCTAGCTAAGCGTCTTTGCCATGAAAACACTCATCGGGTCTTCGGTGTAGGGGCCAAAGGGTGGGATGGTGACGTAGCCACGTCCCCGGTACAGCGCCAGCGATTCCTCCTGGTAAATGCCGGTTTCTAAGCGAAGTTCGCGAATGCCGCTACTCGCCGCTTCGGCTTCGAGGTGGTCCATGAGTGCGTGTGCCACACCCAAGCGACGTGATGTGCTCTCCACAAAGAGACGCTTGATTTCAGCGGTTCCGGGCTCGTGCCCCGCAACAAGAAGCCCAACACACCCGATGGGTGTGGTCGAGGAATCCTCTGTGAAGGCACCGAGTAGCAGGTTGGGCGCAGTGGAGAGTTCGTTGGCAGAAACGAGATGGTTGCTCTCGGCTGGGTAGAGAGCCGCCACATACGAGTCGGAACTGGCAAAGAGATCGCGGGCGTGGTCGGCGGGTAGCGGTTCAACAGAAAACGCCATCTAGCTAGAGCGCGCCCTGTCGAGAATCACCGACCGGAATGGCATACATTTCCACGACCTCGGTCGCGGACTCAAGAAGACCCTCCAGTGATGCGCGTGAGCGTTTGACTGGCTCGAGGGTCAGGTGTTCTTGCCAGAGCTCTCTGGTGGTCCACTTCTCAATGAGGACCAGGTGCCCCTCGGTGTCCTCGTGGAGGGCATAGAGTTCGCAGCCAGCCTCCGCGTGGACGTCGGGGATGACCGCCTCGATGGCAGCTCGGACAGCGTCGAGCTTGCCGGGGTGGGCGTGAAAGGTGGCGATAATGACACAGGCTTTTGACATGGTCCCTACCTTACGGCCAGGGTGGCTCTCCGGGGGTTGGTCCGCCCCCTAAGATTTGAGGGTGGATGCAGCCCTGATTACATCCATGGTTCTGTTCTTGTTGGCAATGGCTCTCACGCCTGGCCCGAACAACACGGTCTTGATGACTCTCGCAGCGGCCTATGGTCCGCGCAGCACGATTCCCCACATTGTGGGAATCGTGATTGGTATCACCGTCATGTTTGGTGCATTATCCGCAGGGCTTGGCGCTCTGTTTGTCGCGTATCCCGTGGCGTATCAAGTGCTCAAATGGGTGGGCTTTGCCTATATTCTCTGGATGGCCTGGGGAATTCTTCGCACCACGTCACCGAATGGTGATGATGCCACTGGTATCCCTACTGGTTGGGTGCGATCGACCATCTTTCAGGTCGCGAACCCCAAGGCATGGATTGTTCTCGGGGCTTATGTGACAGCCTTTGTGCCCACCTCGGCTGGGGTCTGGCCCGTGGTGCTCTCTGGGTTGATTTTCTTTGCTGCCACCCTCCCAATTTCTGTGGTGTGGATTGGCGCCGGGCACGTCATTGGGCGCCTACTGACAACACCGAAATCCCGGAGAATCTTCACCACG
>WLEA01000008.1 GCA_009704535.1 Actinomycetota bacterium | reverse complement strand
GTTCCGCTGGCTGGCCCTTCCAGTACGATAGCCAGCACCGCCTGGCTCGGTCCTGGTGCCAACACCTCCATCAACTTTCTCGCCACAGGGCAGGGCAGTGGTCTAGCGCGGGAGGAATTCACCGTCGTCGGCGGCTATCTCATCGCGCCAGCAGCCGGGCGGCCGGACCCCGGAACAGCTCAAGCAATTGCCTTGAATCTGGCCTCGGCACGCGGCTGGGATGACAATGAGTTCAGCTGTTTGGTCGCGCTGTGGTCTAAGGAATCTGGCTGGAATCATTTCGCGATGAACCCCAGCTCGGGCGCTTACGGTATTCCCCAGGCGTTGCCTGGAGAAAAGATGGCGAGTGCGGGTGCCGACTGGACCACTAACCCAGAAACTCAAATCGTCTGGGGTCTTGGCTACATTGAAGCCCGCTATGGCAGCCCCTGCACAGCCTGGGGGCACTCGCAACAGAAGAACTGGTACTAGGCCTTCCCATGCCTCGGAGTAATCGACCGCGCGGTGGTAAGCGAGAAGACCCAGAACCCCTGAATATTGATCGTCTGAAGACCGGCTTTCGTCGGACTGAAACCAAGCGGGGATATACCTACGTCGTCCAACCCATTAGTGCCGATAAAGCCCTCAAGGTCTATACCTGTCCGGGATGCAACTTGAGTGTTGAGGTCGGTGTCTCCCATCTCGTTGCGTGGCGAAGCGATGGAATCATGGGTGAACACAACGACGTGTCCGAACGTCGTCATTGGCATCAGCACTGCTGGAGAATTGCGTGACCGGTCTCATCACATCGACAACGGTTTTGCCCGCAACACGACGGGACATTACTCTCGAGACCTCCGATGGGCTCACCCTGGTCGGGGAGCTCTCCCTTCCGCTGACGGGGACACCCGTCGCGACGGCAGTGTTTTTCCACCCCCTTCCCACGGCCGGTGGTTTCATGGACTCCCATGTCATCAGGAAGGCGGCGTGGCGGCTGCCCGCTCTCGCGCAGCTCGCTGTGGTGCGCTTCAATTTTCGCGGTGTAAGTTCACCACGCGGGATATCAGAGGGGCAGTTCGGCCACGGTGATGATGAACGCCTGGACCTGGAGGCCGCCTTGGCCTTTGTTGCCAGTGAGCGGCTACCGAAACCCTGGCTGATTGGCTGGTCGTTTGGGACCGAAGTAATTCTGAAGCACGCCCGCAATCACGTGAGTGAGATCGCGGGAGTCCTTTTGCTCTCACCCCCCCTGCATCGAACGACCGATGAGGAGTTAGCCAGGTGGGCTGATGTCGCGATTCCTGTCGTGGCGGTGGTGCCGGAGTTCGATGACTACCTGACACCGAGCGAAGCCACCGCGCGCTTTGCAATTGCGCCCAGTGTCGCGATTGTTCCAGGTGATGGTGCAAAGCACCTGTGGGTAGGGGAGAAATACACCTATTTCGTGCTGAACGAGATTACGAAGCGGCTGAATCCGGCTGCTTCGCCACTTTCCGAGAGTTGGCCTGCCTAGCAGGACCACTGCGCACGGACTTCTGGGGCTTAGTGACCGCGAGGGCTTCGCCGACAACAGTGCGAAGAGATTCGATGTAGTCGGCGATGGTGTCCCGCTCGGCACGCAGTTCAACAAGCCGGCGCTCGGCGGCAGCCACACGGTTGGTTGCCTCCTCCTCAGCCTCGAGGATGAGGAGGGCCGCGCGCGCTTCGGCTGCAGCGATGGTCTCTCGCGCAGCTTTTTCTGCGCTGTCCTTACCGGTTCGGTTGGCCTCGTCGATGGCGGCAATCAGTTTTTCGTGCTCCTTACGCAGGCCAGCCAGGCGATCCTTAGTTTCGTTCAGCTGACTTTCGGCCTCCTGGAGGAAACGGTTGTTGAGCTCGACTGCTTTCTGGTGGGTCTCGAGCAGTTCGCGCTCAGCCTCTGCGCGACGGCCTGCAAGCTCGGCGTCCAAATCCGATCGTGCCTGCTCAGCAGCACGAGCAAGCTCACCAGCCAGGTTTTCGTTCTCGACGGCCAGGCGAGTGGTGGTCTCGGCAACCTCGTGTTCGATGGTGGTCTTGAGTAGGGCCGCTTCTTCCTTGATTTTGCGCAGAGTGAGTTCGTGGCTAGCCCGCTCAACCCGTATTTCCTTGGCGAGAGTGGACGCCGTGGCTCGCGCCTTGTTGAGTTCGCGGCCGGCAACAACCTTCTGCTCAGATATTTCACGCAGTGCCTCTGCGCGCAACGCAGCCGTTTCTCTCTTCGCACTTGCGCGCAGCTTCGCTGACTCGGTTGCGACGGCCCCGCGGATGGCGGCGGCCTCATCAATTGCTTGGGCTCGAAGCCGTTCGGCTTCAGCGGTTATCTCGGCGATTGTTGCCTCAGCTTTCGCCTTAGCGCCGTCCAGTGTGTTCGTTGCGGCGTTCGTCGCGTCGGCAATGATTCTCTGGGCTTCGCGCTCGGCAGCGTCGGTCATTTCGGTGGCGTCGAGTTTCGCCTTGGCAGTAATGCGCTCGGCGTCAATGTCTGCCTGGCCAATGAGGCGGGTGGACTGTTCCTCGGCAATGCGCAGGACTGCTTCAAGGCGCCCGCCAAGACCCGAATACGTGGGGGAGGCTGCTTCTCCCCCACTGGCCTGAAGGGCAGCCAGGCTCGCGGTGGCAACCTTGAGTTCTTCGAGCGCGTTCTGGCGGTCCTTAGCGCTCCGGATTAACTCGGTCCGCAGTTCACTGATGACCTGGTCAACTTCGCTGCGCCTGTAGCCTCGAAGTTCAGTCTGGAACTCGGAGTCTTCTAATGCCATGAGCCAGTGTCCCCCGATACAGTCGTGTAGAGCTCACACAGTCTAACCGGAGTCCTCCAGCGGAAACCAAATGCCAATCGGCTACCCTGGAGAGTCGCGGCCACGAGCCACGTTGTGAGTAGGAGGATGAAGAGTGCGGGTCATTGTTGCCATCGTGTTGCTCTCCGTCTCTGTAATCACTCTCGGGTTTGGTATCGCACAGCGCACGGCCTTGGGTGATAACTCGCTGATCGATCGCCCTGTTGTGATGGACACCACGGCGCCGGCAACAATCATTCACGGCACTGATTTGGCCGCCTACCCCGGTCGCGTGACACTCTCGGTTGGGGGTAGCGTCAGCGCTCGAGTTCGGACCGGAGATGATGTCGCCGTCGTGACCTCGGAGCGCGTCTTTATTGCCTACGGCCGAACAGTTGATGTGATGGCGTGGTTGTCGCCCGGACGGCACACGCAATTGCTATTTGATCCACTGGCGGATGGATTCATTGTGTTGCCCCGTGCTGGCCAGGATTTGACTTTGCCGGATCCCGTGGGGTCTGACCTCTGGTTCCAGGAGTACTCGGAAGATGGTCAGATTAGCGTCTCGTTCTCGATTCCCGAGGACGTGAGCGTTCTGATCATGAGCGATGGGACGCTTCCCGCACCCCCGAACATCACCGTGTCATGGCCGCTGGTGACCGATTCGCTGGTTTCGCTGGCACTGATTGCGGTGGGTATTGGGTCGATGGTTGCGGGCTTCGTCATCATGCTTATCCACTACCTGGTCTGGCGAAAAAACCGCGGACCCCGTCGCAGGATGACCAAGCGCCCCCAGGCGCCCCGAGGTTCTTACCGTCATCCGCGGCGCTCTGCTGGCCAACCTCGTGGTCGCCGGTCGGCGCGCTTTGTTGCGTTGCCTTTGGCTGGGGCAGTTTTGTGGGGTGCGACGGCATGCGTCCCAGAGCCCGCTCAGGTCGAGGTCGAAGAGACGGAAAGCCAAATACAGGCCCCCCTGGTGGTTCCTTATCCGGCAGTCACCGAGCTGCAGTTCTCGAGCATCATGGCCAAAATCGCCGCCCAGATTCAGGCAGCGGACGAGGAACTTGCGGTTAACCTTTTGGCCGACCGCGTGGGAGAACCTACTCTCGCCGCCCGGCGTGCTGCCTACATCATCAAGCGTGCAGACCCGACGTCGGGTACTCTGACGCCGATCTTGGCCTCACCCATTCGCCTTGTTTTGCCGCAACAGACCTCCACTTGGCCGCGGAGTGTTTTCGGGATTATTCAAGATGAGGATGATCTGGAATCACCCTCTGTTGGAGTGGTGCTGTCTCAGGAAAGTCCACGCTCGGATTACCGCTTGAGCTATGCCCTTGTGTTGGCCCCCCAGGTGCAGATTCCAAATCTCCCCTCGGCCAGCTTGGGATCAGCCAGGCTGTCGCCCGACTCCAAGTTGATTCGTCTGTCGCCGATTGAGGTGGCCGAGCAGTACGCCGATGTGATTAACCAGGGGACCGCGAGTCCGCATTCCCCCGGCTTTGCCCTAGCCACGGACCGCTTGTTTATTCAGTTGGGTCCCGAGGCGGCAGCGTTGCGGCAAGAGTCCTTCGGCAACACGGTCGATGTGGACTGGGAGACCACGCCCACAGAGAACGAAGTCGTCGCCTTCGCGACCGCCGATGGTGGCGCCCTGGTGATGGCCACGCTCCAGGAAATCGAAACCGTAACCCCCTCGCAGACGGGTGCTTCGGTTAACTCAAGCATTGCGGTGCGGGCGCTCACGTCTCTTTCACAATCCACACGCGGGTTCGAAGTATCGTCCAATATCCAAGTACTTTGGTATGTGCCACCGGTTGGCTCAGATGAGGGTATCCGCGTCCTGGGCTACACCTACAGTCTTGTGGGAGCAAAGGAAGTTGACAGTGAGTAGTCCACTGGTCGGACCCGCCCTGCACGGGGCCCTTGATCTTTCCGGTTTGGTGCGCAAACACGCCACCCAAGCCCCCTCTGGTGCTCCGGCGAGTCCTCTGGTCCGGGACGTGGACGACGTCACCATTGGTGAGCTAGTCGAGCTCTCCAAGCGCGTTCCCGTAATTCTCGAGGTTTATGGCGGTGAACTGGCCCCCGCACTCGGGCCGCTGATTGAGTCCTACGCGGGAGCTTTTGTGCTTGGCACAGTGCGCGGTGAAAACGCGCCAGAGCTGGTTAAGGCGCTGGGTGTTCAAGGAATCCCCACCGTGGTTGCTCTTGTGGCGGGTCAGCCGGTCCCGCTGTTCCAGGGCATCCCACCCGAGCCGGACATCAAGGCCGTTCTCGAGCAGGTCCTCGCTCTCGCGGCTAAGGGTGGCGTGACCGACAGGGTCACCCCACCAACCGCTGAGGCAGCGGAGCCGGTGGAAGAGCCTCTGCCCCCGCTTCACCAAGAGGCCTATGACGCGCTTAGTCGCAATGACATCGCGGGAGCGAAAGCCGCGTTCCAGAAGGCCCTGGCTCAGACCCCGGCCGATTCCGAGGCTGAGGCCGGCCTGGCTCAGGTGGAGTTGCTGGAACGAGTCAGCGGGCTCGACGCGGACCGGGCCAGGGAAGAAGCGGCCGAGAAGCCTAAAGATCTGGCAGCGGCCTTGGCCGTTGCTGATATCGAGATCTCGGGTGGTCGCGTGGAGGAGGCGTGCGAGCGGCTGCTCGCGCTGTATTCAGAGTCCCCGACCGAAGACAAGGACACCATCCGGAAGCGGCTACTGGCATATTTCATCCTGGCCGGAGCCCCCACTGATGCCGTGAAGCAAGCCCGTAATCGGCTGTCTTCTCTGATGTTCTAGGACCCTTGATGGGCGTTTATCTCGACCACCAGGCCACCAGCCCCATGACCGAAGAGGTCAAGCAGGCTTATCGTGAGGCGCTTGATGTGGTGGGGAATCCTTCGTCGATCCACCAGGCCGGGCAGGGCGCCCGCGCGATCCTCGAGGACGCCAGAGAACGTATCGCTGCCGTTATTGATGCAGAACCCGTAGAGGTTGTTCTTACCTCCGGTGGGACCGAGGCGATTAACACTGTTCTGAAGGGGGCGCTCTGGGCCGCCCGGAAGGTTGACCCTTCTAACCCTGCCGCCATCGTCGCTACCAAGGCTGAGCATCACGCGACTTTGGATGCGCTGAAGTGGCTGGTGTCGTGGGGGGCAACCTGGCTTGCCCCCGATGTGGATGAATTCGGGGTAATGAACACCGCAGAGCTTGGCTTTCTCCTGGAGTCTCACCGAGTTGCTCTGGTAAGCACCCTGGTCGCAAATAACGAGGTGGGCTCCCTCCAGCCCGTTGACGAGATTGTTGAGATCGCTCGAGCGCACCAGGTTGCGACCCACGTGGACGCTGTGGCAGCGCTTGGCTACATACCGGTGAGCTTTAGAGACTTAGGCGTCACGGCAATGAGTATCTCTGCTCACAAGGTCGGCGGACCAGTGGGTGTGGGAGCCCTGGTGCTCTCGAGACATGCGCCCGCGTGGGAAGCCTTGCATCACGGGGGGGAGCAACAGCGCCAGCGCTCAGGAACATTGAATGTAGCGGGCGCACTGGGCTTTGCGGTTGCCCTGGAGGCTAGAGAGGCCAAGCGCCAACAGGGCGCCCGGGCCTTGGCTTTCCTACGTGATCGGTTGATGACGGGTCTGCAGGCACAGGTTCAGGGCATCGTTGTGCGCGGGTCAACCGAGCGTTTACCCGGTAACCTGCACATCACTGTGCCCGGGTGCGAGGGTGATGTGCTGCTCTATCTGCTCGATCAGCACGGTATTCATGTCTCGACCGGTTCAGCCTGCCAGGCCGGCGTTCCCGAGGCATCCCATGTTCTTCTCGCGATGGGCGTGAGTGAGCCAGACGCCCGCGGTGCTCTGCGCTTTAGCCTCAGCTACTCCACCACGGAGGTCGATATTGATCAGGTGATCTCCGTCTTTGCCTCGGTCGTAGAGCGCGCCAGTGCTGCCGGAATGGCAGCACCCGCCTAGGCGCTGGGGATTGTTTTCCGGGCACACAGTGGGGGGTTTATACCTACACTGAGGAACGTGAAAGTTCTAGCAGCGATGAGCGGTGGGGTCGATAGCGCGGTTGCTGCTGCGCGAGCCTTGGAGGCAGGCCACGAGGTGGTCGGCGTTCATTTAGCCCTCGCGCGGATGCCTGGCACACTGCGCACTGGCTCGCGCGGCTGTTGCACGATTGAAGATTCTATGGACGCCAGACGAGTTGCCGACTCATTGGGGATTGCCTTTTACGTATGGGATTTTTCTGAGCGCTTTGCGTCCGATGTGGTTCAAGACTTCATCGATGAGTACCGTGAAGGCCGAACCCCGAACCCCTGCATGCGGTGCAACCAACACATCAAGTTTCAGGCTGTTCTCGAGCGCGCTCTGGCGCTGGGCTTCGACGCCGTAGCGACTGGCCACTACGCCAAGGTCGTTGAGGGACCCCACGGTAAGGAACTTCACCGGGCGGCAGCCTGGGCGAAAGACCAGTCCTATGTCCTTGGCGTGCTGCGCACCGATCAGCTGGAGCACTGCTATTTCCCGCTTGCCGACGCGCCCTCCAAGGACGAGGTTCGGCAGGAGGCCAAGCGCCGTGGGTTTGTGGTGGCGACTAAGCCCGATAGCCACGACATTTGCTTTATTCCCGATGGAGACACCAGGGGATGGCTCGCGGAGCGTGTGGGGTCGGAAACCGGCTCAGTGATTGACCACGAAGGCCAGATCGTTGGTTCCCACGAGGGTGCCCATGCCTACACGGTCGGTCAGCGCAAAGGGCTGCAACTGGGCTTCCCGGCCGCTGATGGCAAACCCCGCTTTGTCTTGGAAGTGCGCCCCACGACCAACGAGGTCATTGTGGGGCCGAAAGAAGCGCTCGCAATCTCTGAGTTGGCTGGATCGATGATGAGTTTTGCCGGTGCGGACCCTGTGGCCTCTGGCCTCGCCGAAGATCGTAGTGGCGATGGCGGTTTCGGATGCTCTGAGTTCGCCTGCCAGGTGCAAGTCCGAGCGCACGCTGACCCAGTGGACGCCCTAGCCAGGGTGGAGGGCGGCGAACTGATTATTCGCGTCACCCAGCCACTCCTCGGCGTTGCGCCCGGCCAAAGCGCCGTGGTGTATGTCGGTGAGCGGGTGCTGGGCCAGTGCACGATTGATCGCACCGTACGCGCCTTCAACACATCGGACCTCGCCCGTGCGTGAGGTCATCATCCTGGGATCCACCGGCTCGATTGGGACTCAGGCCCTTGAGGTGGTCTCCAAAAACCCTGACCTTTTTCGGGTTGTTGGACTTGCTGCTGGGAGCAATCGCGACCTGGCCATGGCTCAAGCGGATGCGCATGGGGTCCCCAGGCAACGAGTGGTCTTTGGGGCTAGTGATGCAGCACGGCTCGTTGGCGATCTGAGAGCCGACGTGGTGCTCAACGGCATCACCGGGTCCGTTGGACTGGCGCCCACCCTGGCAGCACTTCAGTCTGGAGCAACCTTGGCCCTTGCCAATAAAGAAAGCTTGATCGTGGGGGGAGAGCTCGTCACCCGAGCCAAGAAGCGCCCCGATCAGATTGTCCCGGTGGACTCTGAACACTCCGCCTTGGCGCAAGCTCTTCGTGCTGGTGCTGCTGCGGAAGTGGCCTGCCTGGTGGTCACGGCGAGTGGGGGCCCCTTCCGTGGGCGGGAGCGAAGCTCGCTCCTCGATGTCACACCCCAGCAAGCACTCGCTCATCCCACCTGGGACATGGGCGTTGTCGTGACTACAAACTCGGCGACGCTCGTGAACAAAGGGCTCGAGGTGATTGAGGCGCACCTGCTTTTTGATATTCCTTTCGAGCGCATCCAGGTGACCGTTCACCCTCAATCGGTGGTGCACTCGATGGTCGAGTTCAGTGACGGCTCGACGATCGCCCAGTGTTCACCACCCGATATGCGTTTGCCGATTGCCCTTGGCATGAATTGGCCAGACCGGGTGCCAGGCGCCATCCCGGGCGTGGATTGGAGCAAGGCCCACACCTGGACTTTCGAGCCACTCGACAACGAGGCGTTCCCCGCTGTTGAGTTAGCGAAGAGAGTTGGCGCCAGGGGAGTCACTTTCCCGGCAGTGTTCAACGCGGCTAACGAACAGGCAGTGTTTGCGTTCCATCGACGCGAGTTGGGGTTTGTCTCCATCACCGATGTCATCACCGAGGTCGTGGAGGCACACGAGCCCCAGGAGATGTCCCTTGAAGCGGTTCTCGATGCCGAGCGCCACGCTCGTGAACATGCTGATCGGGTGATTGCCCGAATGGCACAGTAGCGCCCTCGCGGGTCATCGTCAGTCCGCCGGGTTAGAGTGTGGCCGTGGAATCTGCGCTGCTCTTTACTCTTGGTGTCCTCGTTGTCTGTGTGGGCTTGATGCTCTCGATTGCTCTTCATGAGTGGGGGCATTTCGCTCCGGCCAAGAAGTTTGGGGTCTACATTTCCCAGTTCATGATTGGGTTTGGGCCCACAGTCTTTTCGAGAAAGAAGGGCGACACCGAGTTTGGACTCAAAGCGATCCCTCTCGGTGGATACGTCGCGATGGCTGGTATGTATGCGCCAAAGACTGCCGGGCAAGCGCCAGAAACGTCCACCACTGGTTTTCTTGACCGGGTCGTCGGAGATGAGTCCCGCCCAGAGGGATTGCCTGATGATGCTGAACTAGCGGCCAGGAGTTTCTATCAACTCCCTCTCTACAAGCGCATCATCATCATGCTCGGTGGACCCGTGATGAACCTGCTCATTGCGATTGTTCTTTATGCGGTGGTGTTGGTGGGCTTCGGTGTTCCGGGCCTCAGCTTGAGAGTGGGCAGTGTCTCCGAGTGCGTTGTTCCCGCGAGTGAATCCCGTAGTGAATGTCTTCCCGGCGATCCCGCCGCACCCGGCGCTGCCGCGGGATTGCTGCCAGGTGATCTCATTGTGTCGATTAACGGCGTTGCCATGGACGAGTGGATTTCCGTGACAGAAGTGATCCGCGCCTCTCCCGGGAATCCCGTGGTGCTCGGTATTGATCGCTCTGGTGAGATCCTGAGTCTCAGGGTGACACCGTTACTGAGCGAACGATACGCCTTTGATGATTCGGGCCAGGTCCTGGTCGATGGCGAGGGCAACCCCGTCATCGAATACGTCGGCTTCGTCGGGATTGGATCCGCCGTTGAGAACCAGTCCCAGCCCATCACAGCTGTCTTGCCGGCCGTGTGGGACAACGTGGTGGGTGTTGTGCGCGTCATCATGACCCTGCCACAGCGCCTTGTCGACGTGGCGGAGGCTGCCTTTGGTCCAGCCGAGCGCGACCCGAATGGCCCACTGAGCGTCGTGGGGGTTGGGCGCATCGCAGGGGAAATCGCATCGGTGGATTCGCTCGCAGTGTCCGACCGAATTGCAAGCCTAGTAGGAATTCTTGCCTCGTTGAACGTGGCACTGTTTGTCTTCAACCTGGTGCCACTGTTGCCCCTTGATGGCGGTCACGTCGCGGTGGGCATTGTCGATGAACTGCGCAGGAAACTGTATCGTCTCCAGGGCAAAGCTGATCCCGGACCGGTTGACGCGAGAAAACTCATTCCCCTAACGCTCGTGGTCATCATCGTGCTCGCGTCGATGAGTGTGTTGCTGATGTATGCCGACATCGTCAACCCCATCAAGCTCTTTTCCTAAACGTGCGCTCGATCCCGCGGAGTCAGTGGAGCTTCAGGCTTTAGGCTTAGTCTGATAATTGGCGCCGCCGAGAGTTGCGCCAAGGAAGGACATCCGTCACGTGCCCGCTGTTAACTTAGGAATGCCGAAGACCCCCGAGGTCCTTGCTCCGCGCCGAATTTCTCGTCAAATCAAGGTTGGCAAAGTCCTCGTGGGAGGTGGCGCTCAGGTGAGCGTGCAGTCGATGACGACCACACAGACCACCGACATCAACGGCACCCTTCAACAAATCGCCGAACTCACTGCAACTGGCTGTGACATCGTGCGGGTCGCGGTGCCCACTCAGGACGACGCCGACGCGCTGGCCATTATCGCCAAGAAGAGCCAGATTCCTGTCATCGCAGACATTCACTTTCAGCCGAAATACGTGTTCCAGGCAATTGATGCGGGGTGTGCCGCGGTTCGTGTGAACCCCGGAAACATCAAGAAGTTTGACGATCGTGTGGGCGAGATTGCAACTGCCGCTAAAGCTGCCGGGGTGAGCCTTCGCATCGGTGTTAACGCGGGATCGCTCGACCCCAGGCTGTTGGAGAAGTACGGCAAACCCACCGCCGAGGCCCTCGTGGAGAGCGCCGTGTGGGAGGCGAGCCTCTTTGAGGAACACGATTTCCACGACTTCAAAATTTCAGTGAAACACAATGACCCCATCGTCATGGTGAAGGCGTATCGCCAGCTTGCGGCGGCCGGGGATTGGCCGCTGCACTTGGGAGTAACAGAAGCCGGTCCAGCGTTCCAGGGCACGATAAAGTCATCAGTCGCTTTTGGGGTTCTGCTCGCTGAGGGCATCGGTGACACCATCCGGGTGTCGCTCTCTGCTCCTCCGGCAGAAGAGGTCAAGGTTGGCTTGAAGATTCTCGAGTCGTTGAACTTGCGCGAGCGCAAACTGGAAATCGTGTCCTGTCCGAGTTGCGGTCGGGCGCAAGTTGATGTGTATACGCTGGCCGAGGATGTCACCAAGGGACTCGAGGGCATGACGGTTCCGCTTCGTGTGGCGGTTATGGGCTGCGTTGTTAATGGTCCGGGTGAAGCCAGGGAAGCGGACCTTGGAGTTGCCAGTGGTAATGGCAAGGGCCAGATTTTTGTCAAGGGTGAGGTCATCAAGACGGTTCCCGAGAGCGAGATTGTGGCGACCCTGATCGAAGAAGCGAATCGTCTCGCGGCCTCGATGCCGGGTGCCCCACAGGGCACGCCAGAAGTCATTACCAGCAGATAGCCCACTAGTCTGGTCGGGTGGTTACCCGTCTGAGCACCCTCTTCGTGCGCACCCTGCGAGAGGATCCTGCTGACGCTGATGTCGCAAGCCACAAGTGGCTTGTGCGCGCTGGATACATCCGTCGACAAGCCCCCGGAATTTTTGCGTGGTTGCCACTCGGTCTGAAGGTTCGTCAGAAGGTAGAGCGCGTTGTTCACGAAGAAATGCAGCGCGCGGGGGCTCAGCAGGTGCACTTCCCCGCGTTGTTGCCGAGGGAGCCTTATGAGGCAACCGGTCGTTGGGACGAGTATGGCGATGGAATCTTCCGCCTGACAGACCGAAAAGGTGCAGATTACCTGCTGGCTCCCACTCACGAAGAGGTATTCACGCTGACAGTGAAGGACCTCTACTCCAGTTATAAAGACTTGCCCTTGGTGATTTATCAAATTCAAGACAAGTACCGCGACGAGGCCAGGCCTCGCGCTGGTCTCTTGCGTGGCCGCGAGTTTTCCATGAAGGACGCCTACTCCTTTGACTACACGGATGAGGGGCTTGAGAAGAGCTACCAGTCGCAAAGGGATGCATACGAGCGCATTTTCCAGCGCCTGGGCTTGGAGTATGTGATTGTGCAGGCCGATGCCGGTGCGATGGGCGGCTCACGCAGTGAAGAATTCTTGCACCCCACCGATGTTGGTGAAGATACCTTCGTTCGCACCGATGGTGGTTACGCAGCCAATGTGGAGGCCTTTAGGGTCACGCCACCGGCAGCGATCGACGCGAGTAAGACACCCGCTCCGGTTCTCTTTGATTCACCTGACACTCCGACCATTGACACCCTTGTGGCGCTTGCCAATGACCGCCACCCGAGAGACTCTGGCGCATGGGGTGCCGCAGACACCCTCAAGAACGTCGTACTTGCTCTCACCGGGCTCGATGGATCACGCGAACTCGTCGTTGTTGGCGTTCCTGGCGATCGTGACGTCGATCTGAAACGAGCCGAGGTCGCCTTCGCGCCCCGCGCTGTCGAAGCTGCCACCGAGGAGGATTTCGCCAAGCACAAAGGCCTCGTGAAGGGATATATCGGGCCGTGGTCTTCCGCGGGACCTGTCCTGGGGGAGAAGTCCTCGACCGGGATTGCCTTTATGGTGGACCCTCGCGTGGTGGCGGGGACCGCCTGGGTCACCGGAGCAAACGAACACGAAAAGCATGTGTTCAACCTGGTGTGTGGCAGAGACTTCACTCCCGATGGCGTCGTTGATATCGCGGAAGTGCGCGCAGGAGACCTTGCCCCCGATGGATCAGGCCCGATTGTTGCCGCGAGGGGCATGGAAATTGGTCACGTGTTCCAGCTAGGGCGCAAATATGCGGAGGCTCTTGGCCTTCAGGTGCTCGATGAGAACGGCAAGCTCGTCACCGTCACCATGGGTTCCTACGGTATCGGTGTCACGAGGCTGGTCGCGGTCCTCGCCGAGGGTAACCACGACGACAAGGGATTGATCTGGCCAGAGGTCATTTCGCCCTTTGACGTCCACATTGTCGCTGCCGGTAAGGATGAGATTGTCTTTGACGTCGCAGAGAAGTTGTCTGCTGACTTGGAGGCTGCTGGCCAGGACGTGCTCTATGACGACCGTCCCAAGCTTTCTCCGGGTGTTAAGTTCGCAGACGCAGAAATTCTCGGTGTTCCCCACATCATCATCGTTGGCCGGGGAGCCGCCGAGGGTCAGGTCGAGTACTGGAACCGCCGGACTGGGGAAAAGTCCGAAATTTCCCTTGAGCAAGTTCCCTCGGTCCTCGCTCGCTAGCTGCGAGAGGGGTGCCGGTAGCTGTTTTCAGGCTCCGCTTGTACCCTGGGGGAGAAGCGTCTAGGGTTTCACACACAATCGAACAGGAGGGGCCCTCATGGATATTGACCTGAGCGTGCTCAAGCTCATGGAGTCCGAGCGAGAGATCCCCTTTGATGAACTCGTGATTATCATCGAGCAGGCGATTCTGACCGCCTACGAAAAACACACGGGGGTAGCGGATTTCCGTGGCAACCGAGTTGACCCCAACGCGCCGCGCGCACGGGTCGAACTCGACCGAAAGACTGGCCACGTCGTCATTTACACGCCGATTCTCAACGATGAGGGTGAAAAAACCGGCGAAGAGGTCGATAGCCCCGAGGATTTCGGTCGCATTGCTGCTCACGCAGCCAAACAGGTCATCAATCAGCGCTTACGGGACATTGGTGACGACCGAATTCTTGGCGAATATCGGGGCAAAGACGGCGATATCGTCTCGGGAATTGTGGCGCAGGGGCCAAACCCTCGCATGATTCACATCAACCTTGGTGAAGTGGAAGCAATCCTTCCCCCCGAGGAGCAGGTTCCGGGTGAGGTGTATGAACATGGCTCGCGCTTGCGGGTCTATGTCACCAAGGTCGAAAAAGGCCTGAAGGGCCCCTCCATCACGGTGAGTAGGACCCACCCGGGTCTGGTGCGGCGTTTGTTTGCCCTTGAGGTGCCAGAGATTCACAAAGGCTCGGTGGAAATCACCTCCGTGGCCAGAGAAGCCGGCCACCGAACTAAAATCGCGGTCCGTGCGCTGGAACCAGGCCTCAACGCCAAGGGCGCCTGTATTGGCGAATTGGGCCAGAGGGTCAGGGCGGTGCAGCACGAACTGGGTGAGGAAAAGATTGACATCGTTGATCATTCCGATGACATTGCCCAGTTTGTGGCCAACGCCTTGAGCCCCGCCAAGGTCACAAGCGCATTCGTCCTGGACGAGGCACTGAAGCAGGTTCGCGCGTTAGTCCCCGACTACCAGCTGTCTTTGGCTATTGGCAAAGAAGGCCAAAATGCGAGGCTAGCCGCGAAATTGACCGGGGCAAAAATCGACATTCAGCCCGATTCGGTGATGGATTCCTAGACCCACGAGGCACTGTGGCGAGAAAAGACCGCCGCGAGGGGGGTAAGATGGTCACAGTCAGGCGTTGCCTTGGCTGTCACTTGGTGGACACCACAGAGAATCTTCTGCGATGTGTAGCGAGAGACAACAGGGTAGTCGTGGATGAGCGTGGTCGTGAACACGGGCGGGGCGCTTGGGTGCATCCCAAGTCCGATTGTGTGAACCGCTCTCTCCAACGACGAGCATGGAACAGGGCTCTTAAACAGGGTCCGGCTCTGGATTGCTCGGCCGTAGAAGAACTCAGCAGGTCGACCGACCTCAGATAAGAACAGGCTGAATGGCTAATGGAAACCTCATGAGCGGCTCGAAATGAGTCTCGTTTGTAGGTAGAGGCACGCCCTGACTGGGAGTGCCCAGACAGGAGAATTGTGGCGGGAAAACCACGCGTGCACGAGATCGCCGCGGAATTGGGTATCGACTCAAAGCGCGCTCTCGAAAAACTGAAGGAAATCGGCGAGTTCGTTAAGGGACCGTCCTCCACGATCGAGCCCCCTGTTGCTCGTAAGCTCAAGGCCGCCTTCGCCAAGGAAGGTGTTGTCCCCGTCGCCCCGGTTGCGAAACCCGCAGCGTCGAAGCCAGCCCCCGCTCCAGCGCCGGAAGCGCCAGCCCCGGTCGCGCCAGCACCCATCTCTGATTCGCCAAGCGCCGGCGGTGAGCCACCGGCTCCCGCGAGCGCACCGCCGATCGATAAGCCCCGTCCCTCCACGGGCATTCCTCGGCCTGGAAACAATCCGTTTGCTTCGGCTCAGGGCATGACCCGTCCTGGGATTCCTCGGCCTGGAAACAATCCGTTTGCTTCGACTCAGGGCATGGCGCGCCCCGGCACCGCCCGACCAGGGGAAGGTGTTGCCGCTCGTAGGCCCGATGATCGCGGTACTGGTGCTCGCGCGCCCTTCTTGCAACGTAGTGGCGGCCCCGGTCGCCCTGCAGGTGCGGGATTTGCCGGACCCGGCGCAGGCCGCCCGGGTGGTGGCGGTCCTGGTGGCCCCGGTGGTGCCGGCGGTCCTGGTGGTCGTCCCGGCGCTGGTGGCCGCGGTCGTGGTCCCGGTGGAGGCACCGCTGGTGCGTTTGGACGCGGTGGTGGCAAGAGCAAGTCGCGCAAGTCCAAGCGCACGAAGCGTCAAGAGTTTGAAATGCGGGAGGCGCCAAGCTTAGGCGGAGTGCAAATTCCCCGTGGTGATGGCTCCACGATTATCCGCCTTCGTCAGGGTTCTTCTATCAGTGATTTTGCCGAAAAAATCGAAGTGATGTCCGGCTTCCAGGTTCCCCCGGGGAACCTCGTGACGGTGTTGTTCCAGCTCGGTGAAATGGCGACAGCGACCGAGTCGCTGGATGCTGCAACGTTCGAGGTTCTCGGTGCCGAGCTTGGCTACAGAGTCCAGATCGTGTCCCCAGAGGACGAAGACAAAGAACTCCTCGAGAGCTTTGACATCGACCTCGACGAGGAAGAGAACGAAGAAGACCTTGTTATTCGTCCTCCGGTGGTGACCGTGATGGGTCACGTCGATCACGGTAAGACCAAGCTGCTGGATGCGATCCGAAGCGCCAACGTGGTGGCCGGTGAAGCCGGGGGCATCACTCAGCACATCGGCGCATATCAAGTGTGGACTCAGCACGACGGAATCGAACGGGCGATCACTTTCATTGACACCCCGGGACATGAGGCCTTCACGGCGATGCGTGCTCGTGGTGCTCAGGTCACCGACATCGCGGTTTTGGTCGTCGCTGCGGATGACGGCATCATGCCCCAGACGATTGAGGCCTTGAACCACGCACAAGCTGCCGGTGTGCCAATTGTGGTGGCCATTAACAAGATTGATGTGGCAGGCGCAAACCCCGACAAGATTCTGCAACAGCTCACCGAATTCGGTCTTGTTGCAGAAGCCTACGGTGGCGAGACTCAGGCTGTTCAGGTCTCCGCTCTCAAGGGCGAGGGAATCGCCGAGCTGCTTGATGCTGTGTTGCTCACCGCTGATGCCGGTCTTGACCTGAGGGCTAACCCCAACCGCACCGCGCGCGGTGTGGCTATCGAAGCGCGCCTCGACAAGGGTCGCGGTGCTGTTGCCACTGTCCTTATCCAGTCCGGAACTCTTCGGGTTGGAGAGGCCATTGTTGCCGGAACCGCGTACGGCCGTGTTCGCGCAATGACCGACGAGGATGGTAACGCGGTCGAGGAGGCATACCCTGCTCGTCCGGTTGCAGTTCAGGGACTGTCTTCAGTCCCACGCGCCGGCGACACATTCATTGTGACCGACGATGACCGCACAGCCCGCCAGATTGCTGAAAAGCGCGAGGCCGCCGAGCGTAATGCTCTGCTGGCGAAGGCCCGCAAGCGCATCAGTCTTGAGGACTTCACCAAGGCCCTCGAAGACGGCAAGATCGAATCCCTCAACCTCATTATCAAGGGTGATGTGTCTGGCGCTGTCGAGGCATTGGAAGAGTCACTTCTGAAGATTGACGTCGACGACACGGTCCAGTTGCGTATCATCCACCGAGGGGTGGGTGCGATTACTGAAAGCGATGTGAATCTGGCCACCATCGACAATGCCATCATCGTGGGCTTCAACGTTCGACCCGACTCGAAGGCCAGGGAGCGCGCGCAACGTGAAGGCGTCGACGTTCGCTTCTACTCCGTCATTTACAACGCGCTCGAAGAGATTGAGAGCTCCCTCAAGGGCATGCTCAAGCCCGAATTCGAAGAGATACAGTCGGGTGTTGCCGAAGTTCGCGAGGTCTTCAAGTCCTCGAAGTTTGGAACGATTGCTGGGTGCATTGTCCGGTCGGGAACTATCACCAGAAATGCGAAGGCCCGTGTCATCCGCGATGGCGTGGTGATCGCGGATGGTCTCGCCATCGAATCACTCCGCCGTTTCAAGGACGATGTGACTGAAGTCAAGACCGACTTCGAGTGCGGTATTGGTCTTGGCAAGCTCAAGGACATCGAAATTGGCGACGAGATTGAGACGATTGAGATGAAGGAAAAAATCCGTGTCTAGTAACTCGCCCAGAGCGAGAAAAATGGCTGACCTCATCCGCGAGGTCGTGGCGCAGCGGCTGCAGAAGGGCCTTCGTGATCCCCGCATGGGCTACGTCACGATTACAGACGTCCAAGTCACTGGCGATCTACAGCACGCCTCCATTTTTTTTACCGTCCTTGGTGATGAAGCCGAGCGCACCGACACCGCGGCTGCCCTGAAGGCGGCCACGGGCATGCTGCGCACGGAGGTTGGGCGGAATATCACTGCTCGCTTGACACCATCGCTCGAGTTCGTGCCGGATGGCATCCCTGAAAACGCAGCTGCCATTGAGTCACTCTTGAGCGAAGCGCGAGAGCGGGACGCAGCTATCTTGGCCATGAAGTCCTCCGCCCACTACGCCGGAGACCCCGACCCCTATAAAGTCCCTAGAGAATCCCCCGAAGAGTGAGCTAAGGAGCCACCATGTCTATGGAGCGCGACGATCCTCGTCAGTATCACATTGAGCTTGCCCCGGGCGATGTGGGCAGATACGTGTTCCTTCCTGGTGACCCGGGTCGCTGCGAAATGATTGCTGCGTACTTTGACGAGCCACAGCTTGTCGCCCGGCACCGAGAGTATGAGACCTGGTCGGGTTACCTCGACGGTCAGAAAGTTTCTGTCACCTCGACGGGAATTGGTGGACCGTCTGCTGCCATCGCGATGGAAGAGCTCGTGGCCATCGGCGCAGACACATTCGTCCGGGTCGGGACTTCGGGGTCGATGCAGACCGAGATTCTGCCGGGAGACATTGCTATTGTCTCGGGCGCCATCCGGGACGAGGGCACGAGCGTTCACTACCTGCCCATTGAGTTCCCGGCGGTGGCAGATGTTGGCATCACCACTGCACTTGCCGATGCTGCTAGGGGCATGGACAAGCGCGTCCACGTCGGCGTGTCCCAGTCGAAAGACTCTTTTTATGGCCAACACGACCCAGCCCGAATGCCAGTGGCCTCCAGGCTGCAGGACCGCTGGGCCGCATGGATTGGTGGCGGAGCCATTTGCTCTGAGATGGAAGCTGCCCCTCTCTACATAGTCGCTTCAGTACTTCGTGTTCGCGCCGGTGGGTTGATGATGGTCATGGGCCACCCGGACCAATCGCCGATGACCGACGCGGAGTGGGAAGCGTCGAAAGTCGAGCACTTACTGCCCGTTGCCATTGAGGGCATGCGCGAGATTATTCGCAGGGACCTAGCTAGCTCCCGCTAATTCGATAGCCATCGCGCTCGTCCGGGGCTCGCTCAATGAGGCCATCATCGAGCAGTGACTGGAGCGATCGCTCGAACTGTTCCTCCTCCACCCAGAGTGTTCGAAGGAAAGCGCCGGGAACTGGAGTGTCACTGGAGCGTAGTTCGCGAAGAATGATGCCCCGAACCTGGCGGTCGCTACCCTCAAAGCGGGCTTGCTTAGTGGCGGTTGCCCCCTCGTAGGGCGGGTAACCAGCTAGGCGCCACTGGCACAGATTGGCTAGCGGGCATGCAGAGCACTCTGGCGCTCTGGCTTTACACACGATGGCTCCCAATTCCATGAGTCCAGCGACTCCGGCACACTGACTCGCAGCGTCAGTGAGGGTGTTGAGCAGGGTGGATACCCCAGCGCGGTCGGCAACCTCGCGGGGCGGACCGGCTTCGCCCTGGCCGCCCTGGGCTCTGGCAACAACCCGTCTGACATTTGTGTCCACGACAGCCTCGGGAAGACCCCACGCAAAGCAGCGCACGGCCCGGGCCGTGTAGTCACCAACACCGGGCAGAGCGAGGAGAGCATGGAGGTCGTGAGGGACGGTGCCATCGTGGTCAGACACGATGATCTGCGCCGCTTCGTGTAGCCGTTGTGCACGACGGGGGTAGCCCATTCTGTCCCACGCGCGCAAGACTTCGATCAGTGATTCTGTGGCCAAGTGAGCTGGAGTTGGCCACCTAGACAACCAGTACTCATACACCGGGAGCACCCGGGATACCGGGGTTTGTTGCAGCATCACCTCGGAGACGAGCACGCCCCACGGGCCTGCTTCAGGTTTTCTCCAGGGCAAATCGCGGCGGTTGAGTTCGAACCAGGAGAGCACGCGATTCATCAGCACGCACTCACGCTAGCGAAGCACGGAGCTTTTCTCAGCCACCGGCTCTAGCCTTAGCGCATGAAGGTTCTAGTGACGGGTGCTACCGGCTATGTCGGGGGTCGCCTTGTGCCCAAACTTCTTGAGCGTGGCCACAGCGTCCGTGTGATTGTGCGCGACCACCACCGTCTCGATGACGTGCCCTGGCGGGACGCGGTCGACATCGTCGAGGGTGACCTCGTTGACCAGACAGCGGTTGCTCACGCCGTTCGGGGCCAAGACGTTGTCTACTACCTCGTTCACTCGATGACTAGCTCAGGGGATTTCGAAAAAATCGAACGCCAAGTGGCCACGACAATGGCCAGCCAAGCCCGCACCGCTGGAGTGAAGCGCATCGTCTATCTGGGTGGGCTTCACCCGGAGGGTCCACTGTCCAGGCACCTGGGCTCCCGCAAAGAAGTCGGCGACATCCTTCTCTCCTCGGGCGTTCCCACAATCGCCCTACAAGCCGGCGTGATCATCGGATCGGGTTCTGCCAGCTTTGAAATGATTCGCCACTTGACCGAGGTGTTGCCTTATATGCCGGCCCCCAAGTGGGTCCGCAACTTTATTCAACCCATTGCAATTAGGGATGTGTTGCACTACTTGGTGGCCTCGGCGAGTCTTCCCTCTATCATCAACCGTGCTTTTGACATCGGTGGGCCCGACGTCTTCCGATACGGCCAGCTGATGAATGGCTATGCCGTTGAGGCCGGGCTCAAACAACGACCCATTGCGGCCCTGCCCGTGCTCACACCCTGGCTTGCCTCGCAGTGGGTCAACCTGGTGACCCCGATTCCGCGGTCGCTGGCTGTTCCGATTATTGAGTCGCTTCTTCATGACGCCGTGATGACTAATCACGACATTGATGAAGTGATTCCTCCACCTGCAGAGGGGCTCACTGGTTATCGAAAAGCAGTGCGTCTTGCTCTTGCACGAATGCGTAAGGGAGAGGTTGAGACCTCCTGGCGGGATGCGCAGCTAGTCGGTGCTCCGGCAGATCCTCTGCCGAGCGACCCTGAGTGGTCTGGACACACCGTCTATACCGACGAGAGATTGGTTCAGTGCGCCGCGGAGGCAGAGAGCCTGTGGCGGGTGGTGGAAAGCGTTGGCGGAGCAAACGGGTGGTATTCGTTACCGATGGCGTGGGCGGCCAGAGGGTGGCTTGACAAGCTCGTGGGCGGGGTGGGGCTACGACGCGGCCGCCGGGACCCAGAGCATCTGGTCACGGGTGACGCCCTTGATTTTTGGCGGGTGGAATCGATGCAGAAGGGCACATCACTGCGCCTGAGGGCTGAAATGAAGCTTCCAGGGCGCGCGTGGCTTGAATTCCGCGTTGAGCCAACTCCCGAAGGAGCCAGCACCCTGCACCAGAGGGCAATATTCTTTCCCCACGGATTAGGCGGTCGCCTCTATTGGTTGGCTGTAATGCCCCTCCACGGCATTGTTTTTGAGGGAATGGCTAACGCCATGGCCAAGAAAGCCGAAAGAATGGGGCCAGCTCGAGTGGCCTAAGAGTTCCGCAACGGCTACACTCACAGTTGCACCTCGATCACTGAGACGGTTCCCGTTCAGGTCTGATTGTTTGTGTCGGTCTCGCGTCACTGGCGAGAAAAAGCGGCGGTCTGTGGTTACGAGGAAACCTTCCTACCCGAGGTGCCACCGGTGTTAGCTCAAGGAGAAGAATGGCCCAGTCAGGCCCAGCGAGAACATCCTCTCGCTCCCAAGGCGCAAAGCGCGCCAGACGAAAGCCCATGGATGATGAGGGCATCATCCCGGTTTTAGCGCGTGCTGTTCGCGAAGTGGAAGCAGCCGCGAGCCGTGGCAAAGTCACCGCTCACAATCGAATCAAGTTCCAGGTCGCTGCGTTGCTGATTCGTGACGAGCGCCAGCGGGTTCGGGATGATGCCAGCGTCAGCACGGTGGAGCGTCAAGAGGTTCTCAAGCGACTGGATGGTTTGGCCGCCATCATGGCCAAGACCGCCGCTCGCGACACGAGCTTGATTTCCCTTTTGGCGCCTGATGCCAAGATTTCCGATGCTGCGAAGAAGTTGCGCCGCGACTTCCTTGTGGCATCCGGTGTGGAGTTAGCTCCGGACGACCTCATCATCGTCGAAGAGGCCACGAGTGTGCCGGCGGAGCTTGCCAAGCAGGTCATCCCCGCCTCGGTGCGCCAAGCCCAGTTGGCGAACCCCTTTATGGCTCCCGATTTTGCGGCATATCAAAAGTCTCAGGGCGTGATCGAGGGCCGGCTTCTGAACTGGGAGCTCATCGAGCCTCTCTTTAGAGCCTTCGAGCAGGGGGCCGGTGGTGGCATTGCGAGCATGGAACTACCCCCTGCTGGCAACCTCTCCACCCCGGGGGGACTGGACTTGATGGTGCACCAATCACAGTTTGTCGAGAGCGTGCGGGCGGGGCATCGGGGTTTTCTTTTGGCTGATGAACCGGGTCTTGGCAAAACAGCGCAGGCGCTGATCGCCGCCGAGATTGCCGGCGCTTTCCCTCTGCTCGTTGTTGTTCCCAATGTGGTCAAGACCAACTGGCTTCGCGAAGTACGCCAGTGGTTACCACAGCGTCGCCCCACCGTTGTCCATGGCGATGGTGTGGAACTCAATGCCTTTTCAGACATCTTCATCGTGAACTACGACATCCTCGACCGCCACGTGGGCTGGCTCTCAAAGTTTGATTTCCGTGGAATGGTCGTTGATGAGGCCCACTTCATCAAGAACAAGGATTCTCAGCGCTCGAAACACGTTCAGGCCGTTGCCAGAACCATTAGGGCCCGTCTGCGTCACCCTCTGCTTGTGGCACTCACCGGAACACCGCTGATTAACCAGATCGAAGATTTCCGAATGATTTGGCAATTCCTCGGCTGGATCGATGACAAGAAGCCTCTGGGTGAATTGATGGCCAAGCTTGAAGCAACAGGCCTGACTCCTGCTGACCCCGGATTTTTCCAAGAAGCCAGAAAAGCCGTCATTTCTATGGGGATTGTGCGTCGCAAGAAGCGGGATGTTGCGGCCGATATTCCTGCCAGGCGAATCGCCGACATTCCCGTTGAGCTCGATGGCGAAGCGGGGCGCTCGATTGTCGATGCCGAGCGAGCTCTTGTTGGCCGGTTGCTTGAACGCTATGACAGGGTCATTGCTGCCCGGGGCACCTCCGTTCAGGGGATTGATGAAGATCTGGTGCGCCTGGTCTGCAACTCGGAAGTGGAAGAAACTGCCCAGGACGACACCGGAGATAATGTGTTCACCCTGGTGCGCAAGATTGGCCAGGCAAAAGCTCTCATGGCAGCCGACTACACAGCTCAACTTGCTCGAAATGTCGGCAAAGTTGTGTTCTTCGCCAAGCACATCGATGTGTTGGACCAAGCGCTGGCGCACTTTGCCGCGGTGGGCATCACGACCGCCTCTATTCGAGGCGATCAGACGACGACCACTCGCCAAGCAGCGATTGATTCCTTCACGAACGACGACACTGTGCAGGTCATCGTCTGTTCGCTACTAGCTGCTGGCGTTGGAGTGAACCTCCAGGCTGCCTCTAACGTTGTTCTCGCTGAGCTGTCATGGACGAGCGCTGAACAAACGCAGGCGATTGACCGCGTTCACAGGATCGGACAGGAACTGCCGGTTACGGCTTGGCGTATTCTGGCGGCCCAGACGATTGACACCAGAATCGCCGAGCTTATCGATCAGAAGTCAGGGCTCGCGGCTCGTGCTCTTGACGGTGAAGAAGCCGAGTCTGGCGTCGAAACGACGATGCAGGTCGCCGCTTTGATTGCGCTGCTGAGCGCTGCGCTGACCGCCCGAAGTGATTAGCTAGAACCGGTATTCGCATTCAAGGCCCTGGCACTGCCACAGCCTGTGTGCCTCAGGGACTTCCTCACCGCCAAGAACAATGTGGCCTAGTTTGGCGGCAGTAACCATTTCCTCGCTGGCTCTGCCATAGATAACTGGGCGGGGTTCCTCGAGCCCACACTGCGGACAATCGGGTGATTCATCACCAAAGAGCGATTCAGACATTTTTCCTCCGGCCGGACGGTAATGCCCCATGGTCTCAGGCACCACCGACACTCAGCGATCGAGCTGGTTCCCCGGATGTAACTTGTGGTGAATCAGGTTGACAAGCGCCGTGGCACCCACCAACGCGATGATGATTAAGCCAATGCCCGCGGCGTAAACCCCGACGCCGGCCCAGCCGCCAGCGCCATTCGGATTAAGAAACGCATAGGGGTACCAGCCGGTGAGATAACCCCTCGCCATAGTGAAGGCAAACCACAGCGTCGGAAAGATGGTTCCGACAATCATGGTCCAGCGGGGAAGCTTGTGGCGGTGGGGGTTGACCATCCAATCCAGGGCAAAATAGAGCGGGATCCACACGTGAGTGATTTCGTTGGGCCACTGAATTGGGGACAAGTATGTGCCTTCGGCGCCCGGCAAATCTCGTAACAGAGTGTTGTAGATGGCTCCTGTGATAATCGAGTAGGTGACGAAGTTCGCTCGGAGCGCGGCAATTCCCGGTGAGTCTCTGGTGCTTTGCAGGCCCACGATTCCAGTCAACACCAGGACGAAGATGTTGGCCAGGCTTGTCTGAATCGTGAAGTATGAGAAGTAGCGCTCCGGAACAAAAGCATCGTTGAGTACTCGATCTGTGATTTGAACGGTAAGTGCGGCGATTACCGCGGTGGCGGCTAGAAAGTTGAGCAATGCCAAAAAAACCCGATAACCGGAAGGGGCGCCCACCACGGGTCGCGCTTGATATGTATCGCGCACGATTGGACTATAACGCGAACCGGGTTACGAACGTGTAACGGATACCCTGTCCCTGTGTTTGATGTTGCCGTAACCTACATCCTCCGGGACAACCTCGGTGTCGCCGAAGTGTTGCTCGGAGAGAAGCTACGCGGCCTAGGGGCCGGGAACATTGTGGGTCCTGGAGGCAAGGTCGAAGAGGGAGAAACCCCTGAAGAGGCGGCAATTCGCGAGGTGCGCGAAGAAGTCGGGTTGGTGATTGAATCTCACGCGCTCAGCCCGCTCGCGCGCATCCGCTATCCATTTCTCAATCGAGAGAATCTCTCTCAGCGTTCGTTTGTGTTTTCGACGCAGATTTTCTCGGGAGAAATCCGGGAATCTGGTGAACTGGTCGCCTCATGGTGGCCAGTTCACCAGATTCCCTACGAGCGCATGTGGGCAGATGCGAAACTCTGGTTACCACGCGCGCTCTTGGGGCGGTTCATTGAAGCGACTGTCGTCATCGGAGAGAACAATGAAGTACTCTCCCACGACTGCTAAGCGCCAGGGTTAGTAGCCGAGTTGGCGCCCTGATCGCGGATGCGAAGGAGCCAATCGCGCAGGGCCTGCGTGGAGACACAGTCGACGCGGTTGTAGTCCAGAATTCCGTCTTTAATCTCGCGAGCCTCTTCATGACGCCCGCCGTCTCGTTCGGCCACATAGTCAAAAAAGGCAGCGACTGACTCGCCACCCCCGGCGATTCCGGTTCTCGTGCCGGCTGGGAAGTAGAGGGCCTCCAGCGCTTTCAGAGAATAGCTGGGGAGGCCAATAGCCACCCCCTTCGTCACCACCGGGTAGAGGTCAATCAATACATCTTTGATCAACCACTCAACACGGTCACCCTCGACGCGGTGGCGCCTCACCAGAGCGTTCAGCTTCGTCCTCTCGTAGGGTGCGTAGTGATAGACGTGCATGTCCGGGTGGGCAGCGTGACGCTCTGTCATGAGTGCGCAAAACCTCTCCAAGGCACTCTTTTCCTCGTCGAAGGTCTCAGCCCACAGGGGCAAGAACCCTTCCTGGCCGAGGCCTTCGCCCCACATGCCAAAGAGATACTCGATACCAAACCACACGGCGTCGTCGCCCTGCGAGAGGCTAGAGCGCCCTCGGCCGTCGCTGTCAAATTCCTGGTAGTTCGGGTCTCCCTCAAAATCGAAGAACACATCCGCGGGGCTGGGGGCAGGGATGTTGTCAAGGATTTTCGGCGAGAGAACCTCCCACGCCGGCGTCCCCTCGGGGTGGGTGAGCGTGGCGTGCTGCAGGGAGGCCTGCAAGTGCAACTGGGCCACGGTGTCTGGGCTAATCCCCGATGTTCGGCGGAGGACCTCCTGCCGTGACGCGTTGGCGAAATCTGTCATTGTGGTGAACCCAGCGACGCGCAGTTTTGATCGTTGCGCCCCGCGGATCTTCGCGATCTGAAACAGGTCATCGTTGAGGGGAATTTGCTCAAGGCACGCGGGGCACTTTTTTGTTCCACACGCCCCGTAGCGCTCGTCCGCCCACGGCACCGGGAGCGGATCGCTCTGGCGCTCGGCCATCAGCGCAAGGAGAGTCGAGCGGGCGTCCCAATAGTTCGGCAGTAGCTCCGTCACATCGTGAATGCTGTGGGTGCCATCGCCCAAGATGAGTCGCACTTCGGGGGAGACGGGAACCTCAAGGAGGTTCAGTTGATCCACGTAGGCTGCGAGTTGGATGAGCGCTGCGTCTTTAGCGCTCCTCGCTAGTTTCGAATCCCAGACCTCCCAGCCATTCTCGCCCCGAACCAGAAAATCGGCGAAGCCTTGGAAGCCAACTGGAAACGACGTGTTCTGCAGGGAGGGTTGGTAGAGCACGCCCTGAAAAATCGCGTCCACCTGGGAGCCAAGCGCCAGGTGAGTCTGCCTGGCAGCCAGTCCAATGTTCGACCGCCAGGCTTGCGCGTCGCCACCGGAGACATCTCTGTCGAAAGAGATTTCTAGGGTGGAGTGAAGAGAATTCTTCAACAGAGCCCATTGGCGAGCTTCGTGCTGAAGCCCAAGGCTGGCCACCAGGTCCATCATCGGATCCTCGAGCTTGGGGACAGTGACACCCTTGTTGAGCTTCTCGTCCATGATCCTGGCGACACGCCACGGGCACTGCTCAAGTGCCGCGAGGTCACTCGCGGAGATTACCCATGTGCCATCGCCCAGTAGCTGCATGGCTGGAGCCTAACCCTGAGCTCTGATGGCGACTAAATCATGCCCAGTTCGGTGAGCTTCTCATTGAGAAGGGGATTACTCGGCTCGGTGAGGACTGATCCGTCCGGGAAGCGCAGGACCGGAATGTTCGGGCGACCGCTTAGCTCAATGGCGGTGTTCTTGTCATCGTCGCTGGCGTCGATGTCGTGGTAGGTAAAGTCCACACCGTAGTGCTCGAGCAACGCCTGAGCCCGCCTGCAATCGCCACACCAGGAGGCGCCGTAAAAGTCAATGGATGGGGATTCGCTGGACATGAAGAGTCTCCTTAGGTTCGACACCAGATGAGTGAGAATGAATTCATCGTAGCGATGACTTCCCTTTACTCACCACCTCCTACACTCGTAGGGGAAGCTCTCCCGATCACACAGCAAGGTGAGGTCATGTTTCACACCACCGGCCCAGGCCCATCCATTCGAGGTGAGGGCGATGACAGTGCCACTTACCGCCCCGGCATGGGCGAGTATCTCGTCGGTGAAGAGGTGCCTATGCGCACCGAATCAGACTCGCTCGGCACCAGGCAGGTTCCCGCGGATGCCTACTGGGGTATTCACACAGCCAGAGCCCTGGAGAACTTTCCGATTACCCGGAGA
The DNA here is from genome assembly GCA_009704535.1 of Actinomycetota bacterium. Lineage (GTDB taxonomy): Bacteria > Actinomycetota > Actinomycetes > Actinomycetales > Microbacteriaceae > Pontimonas. Next base: position 1,229 of record WLEA01000008.1, on the reverse strand, counting down.
GCGATATCCAATTACCCAGACTTGATCCGCGGGATGGCGCGGGTGAAGCAGGCCGCAGCGCGGGCCAACCGGGACATTGGCGTTCTGGACCCTGACAAGGCGGCCATCATTGATGAGGTTTGCGAAGAACTCTGGGCTGGTCACTTGCACGAGCAATTCGTCCTCGGCGCTGTTCAGGGAGGTGCTGGCACATCCACCAACATGTGCGCCAACGAGGTGATTGCTAATCGTGGGCTCGAAATCATGGGTTTCCACAAGGGTGAGTACCAGCACCTCCACCCCATCGATGACGTCAATCGGTCACAAAGCACCAACGACGTCTACCCCACAGCAATTAAGCTCGGCATGGTGCTCGGCGTTCAACGCCTCTTCGAGGAGCACCGTCTTCTGGCAGATTCTTTTCTTGCCAAGGGTCGAGAGTTTGCTGAGGTTCTGAAGGTTGGCCGGACACAGCTTCAGGACGCAGTGCCCATGACGCTCGGTCAAGAGTTCAGTGGTTTCGCGACCACGCTGCGCGAAGATCACGACCGAATCAAAGAAACTATTCCGTTCCTGTGTGAAATCAACCTGGGGGCGACAGCAATTGGCACCGGAATTACTGCCGACCCTCGCTATCCCGAGGCGGTTCGGGCGCACTTGGCTGAACTGACCGGGCTTGATATTCGCACCGCCCCGGACCTCATCGAAGCCACCAGCGATGCTGGCGTCTTTATGACGCTCTCTGGCACGCTCAAGCGCGCGGCCGTGAAGCTCTCCAAGATCTGCAACGACCTGCGCCTGCTATCTAGTGGACCCCAGGCGGGCTTCGGGGAAATCAACTTGCCTGCTCGGCAGGCAGGCTCGTCGATTATGCCCGGCAAAGTGAACCCGGTGATCCCTGAAGCGGTTAACCAAGTGGCCTTCGCCATCATCGGAGCCGATGCCACAGTCACCGCGGCGGCTGAGGGTGGGCAGTTGCAGCTCAATGCCTTTGAGCCGATCATTGCGGCATCCATTCTGCAATCCGTGGTGTGGCTGACCAACGGTTGTCGAACCCTGCGGGTCAACTGCGTGGACGGGATTACGGCCAACATCGAGCACCTCCACAACCAGGTCGAGGCAAGCGTGGGCGTCGTGACAGCCCTCACTCCCTACATTGGCTATGAGAAGGCTGCGGTGATTGCTCATGAAGCGCTTGCCGGCAAGGGGACCGTCCGCGAACGGGTGATTGCCCAAGGTCTGATGGCCGC
>WLEA01000079.1 GCA_009704535.1 Actinomycetota bacterium | reverse complement strand
GTTGTTCGCCACTCTTTGGTGTCGGAAATCGTCGATGCCTATGCACGTTTTGATGCAAAAGGAGTGAAAAAAGGTGCCCGTTGAGCTCACCAACGAATCCGGTGTGGCGCTTGTGGAGGCGGAGCTTCAGGACGTCGTGCTCTTTGGTATGTCCCACATGAGGGTGCACCCCGATGCTGAGCTCGCGATTGTTTTGGTCGATGAGACTGCGATGGAGCAGCTCCACCTGCAGTGGATGGGCGAGCCCGGCCCGACCGATGTTTTGAGCTTCCCGATGGACGAGCTTCGACCAGGCCGCGATGGAGAAACCTCGGCAGAGGGAATTCTTGGCGACATTGTCTTGTGTCCAACGGTTGCAGCGTCCCAGGCAGAGGCAGCGGGTCACTCGGTGATGGCTGAGCTCTCTATGTTGACCATTCACGGCCTTTTGCACTTGCTGGGTTATGACCACGCCGAACCCGAGGACGAGAAAGAGATGTTTGGCCTGCAGGCCGACATTCTGCAGAAGTACTCCGACCAGACAGGCCGTTAATCCATGGGCATTGTTTTTGTCGTCATCGCGGCCATTCTGATTGCCGTCGCTGGCTTCACCATGGCCCTGCGCACGAGCTTGGCGACCCTGTCGCGAAATGACCTGTTGGAAGAGGCCGAAAAGGTACGAAAGCCACAGGCGCTCCATAAAATCGCCTCGGATGTTGAGGCCCACATCACAGCGCTTCGGTTTGTTCGTGTTTTTTTGGAAACCATTGCCGCTGCGCTGATTACCCTCGCGCTGGTTAGCTGGCTACCCGAGTGGTGGCAGGTGCTACTCGCTGCCGCCGCGATAATGACGGCGGTGTCCTTTGTGGTGGTGGGCTCGAGCCCCCGGTCCGTTGGTGTGAGAAACGCTAGGTTTTTTATTCGGTTCTTCGCCCGATTTGTTCGACTTGTTCGCCTCGCCCTTGGCCCCTTGGCTGAAGGGCTGATTGTGGTGGGCAATATTGTTACCCCTGGCAGCAGCGCTGCAGCGGGAATCACCAGCGAGGACCAATTTCGTCACTGGGTTGATGAGGTTGCCGACCAGGACATGCTCGAAGACGAAGACCGCGAACTTCTGCACTCGGTCTTCGAGTTCGGCGACACCATCGTTCGAGAAATCATGGTGGCCCGCACCGACATGGTCACCGTCGACGCGGATGACACCGTGCGCGATGCGATGGCGGTCTTCCTCGACAAGGGTGTATCTCGCATACCGGTCATTGGAAAAAACAGCGACGAAGTTATTGGTATCTGTTATCTGCGGGATGTTGCCCGGGTTGAGCATGAGAAACCCGCCCTTGCCAAGAAATCTTCAATCGCAAGCCTCGCAAAGCCAGCGCTCTTCGTGCCAGAGAGCAAGAAAGCCGATGATACGTTGCGTTTTCTTCAACGAGAACAGAATCACCTCGCGATGGTTGTCGATGAATACGGCGGAGTTGCCGGCCTTGTGACCCTGGAAGACCTGATGGAAGAACTCGTCGGGGAAATCGCTGACGAATATGACGAGGAGGTCGTCGACATCCACGACCTTGGCGCCAACAGATACCGCGTCTCGGCCAAGTATGCGGTAGCCGATCTTGGGGATCTCTACGACATCGACATTGAGGAAGACGGCGTCGACACCGTCGGTGGCCTGCTCGCGAAGTATGTGGGGCGTCTGCCGGTATTGGGATCGCGCGCCCAAACGGCTGACCTTGTATTGGTGGCAGAAAAGCTTGAGGGCAGACCCAAGCGAGTCGCCTGGATTCATGTCTCGCCCACCGACGCATGGCTAGAGCGCACCGCGCTTCGCGCAGAAATTGACCAGGCCGTTACCGGCGAGATCCCCCTCCCATGACTGGCCCGGGACCCTCGCGAGCTGGTTTTGTGACTTTTGTCGGTCGACCCAACGTGGGCAAGTCGACGCTCATGAACGCGTTGGTGGGGGAGAAGGTTGCCATTACCTCTTCCAAGCCGCAGACCACGCGTCACGCTATCCGGGGGATCGTGCACCGACAGGGTGGCCAGATCGTCATAGTTGATACCCCGGGGCTGCACCGGCCGCGGACACTGCTGGGTCAGCGCCTGAACGACCTCGTTGCGCACACACTCTCGGAAGTGGACGTCATCGCTTTGTGTATTCCCGCGACCGACAAGGTGGGTCCCGGGGACCGCTACATCGTCGAGAGCCTCGAGCGTTATCCGAGGGCCACGAAGATTGCCGTGGTCACGAAGACTGACGCCGCTGAGCCCGCGATGATTGCCGAGCGGTTGCTTGAAGTCAACGAGTTGGCGGATTGGGCCACCATCATTCCGGTCTCCGCCCTCGAGGGTGACCAACTCGAGTTGTTGATGGACCAAATTCTTTCTCTATTGCCGGAATCACCCCCGCTCTATCCGCCGGGTGCGAATACGGAGCAAACCGATGAGGTGCGTATTCAAGAATTAATTCGGGAGGCAATGCTGGAAGGGGTCGCTGACGAACTACCGCACTCCATCGCTGTCACCATCGATGAAATGAATGAGCGCGATGACGGGCTCCTCAACATTTTTGCCAACCTGTGGGTGGAGCGAGACAGCCAAAAAGGAATCATCATTGGCAAGGGTGGGCAGAAGCTCAAGGGCATCGGCCAAAGAGCCCGGGCTGAGGTTGAAGCCTTCCTGGGGCGACGGGTTCACCTGGCAATCCAGGTGAAGGTCTCTAAAGAGTGGCAGAGGGACTCGAAGAAGATTGATCGCCTCGGTCTGTGAAGCGGATGCCGGCTCTGTGGCGCATCCTGGGCCTTGGTGTTACCCTACATTTGTGAGCACAGAGTTTCTCCTTCTTCCTAGCCGCGCCGGGGCCTCTTTCTAGGCCATCCCCCCGTCGCGGCTCACCGGCGTCTTGGCCGACTCTCACCCATAACGACGAAGCAGGGATAGCTCTCATGAAGAACAACCAGAAGCCATCGGCAATGCCGATTCACAAATATCGCCCGTATCGGGACACTTTGGGTGTGGACCTTCCGGATCGCACCTGGCCCAGCGCTCAGATTACGAAGGCGCCGCGCTGGTGCGCGGTGGATTTGCGCGACGGAAACCAGGCGCTCATTGACCCCATGAGCCCCGAGCGCAAGCGCATCATGTTCGAGATGTTGGTGCGCATGGGGTACAAGGAAATCGAGGTGGGTTTCCCGTCCGCTAGCCAAACCGATTTCGATTTTGTGCGCACGCTGATTGACGAGAACTTGATTCCGGACGACGTGACCATCCAGGTGTTGACCCAGGCGCGCGAGCACCTCATCAAGCGCACCTATGAGTCTCTGGCGGGCGCCAAGCAAGCCATTGTTCATCTCTATAACTCGACGAGCACTCTGCAACGTGAGGTGGTTTTTAGGACTGACAGGCAAGGAATCATCGACATTGCCCTGGAGGGTGCGAGGTTGTGTAAGTCGATGGAGTCGATGGTCCCAGGCACCGACATCTATTACGAATACTCGCCGGAGAGTTACACGGGAACAGAGCTCGAGTTCGCACTCGAGGTGTGTAACAAGGTGTTGGGGGTCTTGGAGCCAACCCCAGAGCGCAACGTCATTATCAACTTGCCGGCCACCGTGGAAATGGCAACACCGAATGTGTATGCGGACTCTATCGAGTGGATGTCCAGGAACCTGAACCACCGCGAGAACGTGATTCTGAGCTTGCACCCCCACAACGACCGGGGCACCGCTATTGCCGCGGCAGAGCTTGGCTATATGGCCGGTGCTGATCGCATCGAGGGTTGCCTGTTCGGTAACGGTGAGCGCACCGGCAACGTGGACTTGGTCGCATTGGGCTTGAACTTGTTCACCCAAGGTGTTGACCCACAGATTGATTTCAGCGACTTGGATGAACTCAAGCGCACCGCTGAGTACTGCAACCAGCTGGCCGTCCACGAGCGAAGCCCGTGGGCCGGCGACCTCGTCTATACGGCCTTCAGTGGTTCCCACCAGGACGCAATCAAAAAGGGCTTTGAGGCGATGGAGGCGGACGCTGCTGCTCGCAAAGTGGCCATTAACGATGTGCTGTGGGCTGTGCCCTACCTACCCATTGACCCGAAGGACGTGGGGCGCAACTACGAGGCCGTGATTCGGGTGAACTCGCAGTCCGGCAAGGGTGGCGTTGCCTACCTCTTGAAGAAAGACCACGCCCTTGAACTGCCGCGGAAACTCCAGATTGAGTTCTCTCAAGTCGTCCAAGCGAAGACCGATGCTGAAGGTGGCGAAGTTACCAGCGACGAAATCTGGGCGATCTTCCAAGACGAGTATTTGCCGTCCGCTGATGTAGCAGCCAAGTGGGGTCACTATGAGCTCTTCTCCACGAGAACTGCCAGTGACATGGATGGCACGGTGTCTCTCGAGGTCAGGCTGCGCACAGGCGAGGACACTCAAGAAGCCTCGGCTGAGGGCAATGGCCCAATCGCCGCATTCTTGAACATCCTCTCCGGTCACCAGGTTCAGGTCAGGCTCTTCGACTATGTCGAGCACGCTCTTAGTGCCAGCGGTGACGCGCTTGCTGCGGCGTATGTGGAATTAGAAGTCAATGGCCGCACCCTGTGGGGTGTTGGCATCGACGCTGACATCTCCACCGCGTCGCTCAAGGCAATCGTCTCTGCGGTGAACAGGGCTTTGCGGTTTGAGACTCCGGCGACATCCCTCGTGGGGGCACGGTAGCCTGCCAGCTCGAACCGACTTGATCCCCGGTGACATGGGTGGCAATCGTCGCTTGGTGAAAACTGTCCCCCTAGCAAGTCAATTTTCCAACTTGCCAGGCGGGCGCAATGGGCTGTGGATACCATTTCAACATGTCTTTACGTGAAACACCTTCGGTGGTTCCGTTTCCCCTCGCCGCCCTGCGTCGCGCAGTACTTTTCGTGGTCGTCGCACTCTTGGTCATCGCCCACCCCCAAACTGCGTCGGCGAGTGCGACGTTTGAAGTCCCGGAGTCAGGGCTGTCTTTCGATGCCAACGATTCCGAGCCAGCAGACCCATGCACGACGGGCTTTGGTAACGCAAGCCTCGACACTGACCTCAGCGACAGCGAGATCAGTTTTGTGCAGGCGACAGAGAAGGTCTTTTACAAGAACATCGCAAATATCGGCGGCCAAGCAATTAACGGGATGGTGACCGTGACTTCCATTTCCGGCATGGAGACCCAGAATTTCGGAAGTGGAGACGTTCAGACACTCAGCCGCCTGGACAAATGTGATCTTGACGATCAGGGTCTTGTGGAGCTCCGATTCGCAAGCGCGACCGTCAAGCCTGGCGAGGCGAACTTTGTGATCACAATCGACTTTTATCGCGGGGCCGGAACACTCGCTGCTCCGGGCACGGTTGCCACGCTGACGAATTTGAAGATGAACGTCGAGGACATCGATAGCAATCAATTCCTGGAGGTCGATGGTTTTTCGAGTGTGCGGCTTGCCGAGGGCAGAGATTCAACCGATGTTCAGGAGTATCTCAACGCTCAGGTAATTGATGTCGGTGGCGCGAATTCGGCAGCGCTTTCCATGAGCGGTACGGCTCGGCGTTACCACGCTCTTGGTAGCTCGTCTAGCAGTGACCCAGTTGCTGAAAAGGATAAGCACGTCGTCGAGGTAACCTACGGTTCCGTGAGTTCGATTGTTATGAAGCTCGGGGCATACGAAATCGGGTCGGGAAGTTTTGACCTTGATTTCCGCGGATTCACGTTCGCGAGCGACAACCAGTCCGATTCTTCGGCGTCTAGTCCCTCGTCGAATACCGCTACTCACCTCGACTTGCAAGGACGCGTCGGTCAACAGGGCGCTAGTGCACCTGTCCTGATGGAAGGACAGGGTTTGCGTCCTGGCTCGTCGTACTCGTTGACCCTTCGCGAGCCTGAGCGAGTAATTCAATCGGGCACGGCGAACACGGGTGGCCGTTTCAGCCATTTTGTCTATCTGCCAGCCGACCTCCAGCCCGGTTCCTACACAATCGCCTTGTCTGCTATTGGGATAAATGGCGAATCTTTAGTGCTCACCCAGTCGTTCCGGATCGGTTCTGACGGCAAGTTCTCGCAGATTGACACCACAGTTCCGACCGTCAACGTCGGTTCGGGTCCCGCGGGGGTGCCTGTGGCTAACGAGGAGCTCCCCTCCACCGGGGTGAGGAGTTCTTCCCTACCGTGGTGGGCCATCATCACAATTTTTGGTGGCTTGATGTTGATTCTGTATAGTCGCCGGGCTGTGAAAATGGCGGAAGCGTTTGATGCGAGGCTTGATGAGAATGGTCACAGGACTCCGTGGGAGATCCTGTCCACCCCGATTCGT
>WLEA01000078.1 GCA_009704535.1 Actinomycetota bacterium | reverse complement strand
TCCGCCTCCTCGGCCAACACCGTGAATGCGCCATAACGAGACTTGTCCGCGGGGATTTCGGAGCGCTCAAGCCATCGCCCGTTCATGTGGCGATAGAGATCATCGCCTGGGTGAATGGCGGGGTCGCGTTCATCGAGTTCAATTCCACTGGACACGAGAACCACCCTACGGTGCCAAGCACAGAGTCAGCTGGACCAGCCCAGCCACCAGGCCAGGGGCTCTAGACTCAGGCGTTGTGCGTCTCATAATCGCTACCTGCTCCGTGGACTACCAGGGTCGCCTCAATGCTCACCTTCCCCTTGCCACCAGAGTGTTGATGGTCAAGAGCGATGGCAGTGTGCTGATTCACTCGGATGGCGGCAGCTACAAGCCACTGAACTGGATGTCGCCACCGTGTTCAGTGGAGATTCTCACTCCGGACGACGACGTTCGGGCAGAGGGTGTCGTGGAGGTGTGGAAGGTGGTCCACCACAAAACCGCTGATTTGTTGATGATCAACATCCACGAAATCCATAGCGATCACGCCCACGAGCTCGGCGTTGACCCAGGCCTCATCAAAGACGGCGTTGAAGCGGACCTTCAACGACTGCTGGCTGCCAATATTGAGACGCTCGGGGACGGATATCGATTAGTGCGCCGCGAATACATGACCGCGGTGGGCCCCGTCGACATTCTCGCCGAGGATGCCGAGGGCTCGACGGTAGCGATTGAAATCAAACGCCGAGGAGACATCGACGGTGTTGAGCAACTCACCCGCTATCTGGAGCTTCTCAACCGCGATCCCCACTTGGCGCCAGTCCAGGGAATCTTCGCCGCTCAGGAAATTAAGCCCCAAGCGCGAACCTTGGCGAGCGATCGCGGCATCGCGTGCGTGGTGCTCGACTACGACCACTTAAGAGGAATTGACGATTCGCACCATCGACTGTTCTAGAGCTGTCCTAGGCTTATAGAAATGTTGACCTACCAGGCCGTTCTGCTGGATTTAGATGGCACCCTCGTTGACTCAGCGCCTGGCATCGTCTCAACCATTGCGTTCACCTTGAAAGAGCTGGGCCATCCAGTCCCGCCGATGAAGGAGCTGCTGCGCTGGGTCGGGCCACCGTTGCCCGAGTCGTTTGCCACAAGAGCCCACGTACCAGCGGGCGACATACCCGAGGCGATTAGCATCTATCGATCTCGCTATCTTGATGTTGGGGCGTATGACGCGAAGCTCTTCGATGGAGTGGGTGTCTTCCTGCGCACCCTCAAAGACTCGGGTGCCGCAGTGGCTCTTGCAACCTCAAAGCCAACGACTCCCGCAAGCATCATGCTCGAACACTTCACCCTCACCGACTACTTCGATGTCATCGCCTGCGCCGCAGACGATGAATCCCGCGGTCGCAAAGATCAGGTTATTGAGGACGCACTCGCCGGCCTTCGCGCCAAGGGGCTGCCAACGACGACCAGCGTCATGGTCGGTGATCGAATCCACGACGTTGAAGGCGCCGAAGTCCACAAAATCGACACAATCATGGTGCGCTGGGGCTATGGGGGACCTGCCGAGTGGGCTGCCGCGCACAAGAGCGTCGACACCCCCCGGCAGCTCCATCAGGCTCTTGGCTTGCCGTTTCGCCAGGACTAAACGCAGACAGTGGATAAGCACGTAGTCGAACTGGAAGCGCTGCCACTTCGGTTCTCTCCGCCAGATGGTTGGAGAAAGCCGGATCCGCTCTTTATCAGCCTCCATCAGGGCGAAGCATTCGCCGATGACTGGATGCCTTACCCCGAGGCGCCGGCCATTCCGCCGTCCTGGCCGTGGTGGGAAGAAAATGGCACGTCGTGGTACCGCTTCTTTCGCGAAAGAGCACCACTTCCCACGCGGGCTCTCGGGAATTGGTTCTCTCTCGCAGCACTGGGGCTTTTCATGTTCGCGGTGTCTCCCTTCGCTCTACCCGGTTGGTACATAGCCGTGGGTGGGGTAGCCAGCCTGGTTCTCTTGGCGCTCGGAATTCGAGGTGTCATCCGCGCGATGAAAAGACAAGCCACCGGCCCACTGGAGCCTCTCGATGCCATCCGGGCCTGGGCCCAGAAACGCCGCGACGAGTACTTTGCGCAGGCCTATGCCGCCGTCCGGCGCGAAGGCCCCCAGGAGACCAGCTTGGAGGCCTTTATTGCGTGGCAGGAAGCCGCGTGGTGGGACGAAAACTCCGCAACCGCAGAGAATTCGTGACCACAAAGACCGATGAGAAGGCCATTGCGAGTCCCGCCACAATCGGGTTCAACACAGCGGTAACGGCGAGAGGAATTGCCGCGACGTTATAGGCGAACGCCCAGAACAGATTGCCCCGGATTGTGTCAAGTGTGCGCCTGGCCAAGCGAATTCCATCGCTGACGCTGCGCAAATCGCCGCTCACAATCGTGATGTCCCCCGCTGTCATTGCGGCATCGGTTCCGGTCCCCATTGCAATTCCCAAATCGGCAGTTGCCAGAGCGGGCGCGTCATTGATGCCATCGCCCACCATTGCCACAGTGTGACCAGCGGCCTGCAAATCCAGAATGAGTTGAGTCTTTCCCTCCGGGGTAAGGCCCGAGTGGACGACCTCAATCCCCACCTGGGCAGCAATCCGGGCCGCGACAACGGCATTATCACCAGTGGCCATGACTGGTGTGAGACCCAGCCCGACCAGTCGAGCGATTGCCTCATGGCTTGTGTCTTTGAGCGTGTCGGCAATGACGAGCGCGCCAAGCACCCCGGTGCCGCGAGCGACGGCGACCACCGTGAATCCGTCATCCATAGCGGCCTGAATCTTCAAGTCGATAGCACCCACTGGCTCGCCACCCTCACTGCGCAACCATCCCAGTTGCCCAACAGACGCTGGTTCGCCATCAACAACAGCCCGCTGACCGCGGCCGGAAACCGTCCGAAAATCAGCGCCTCTGGCGCGCCTCAGGCCGCGCCCGTCCGCGTAGCGGAGAACAGCTCGGGCAAGCGGGTGTTCAGATCCTTCTTCGACCGCGGCGGCCAACGCCGCCACGTCATCCTCGGATTGTCCTGGCGCAGTGAGCACGGCCGTCACGCTCATGTCTGCGGTAGTCAGCGTGCCGGTCTTGTCGACCACCACAGTGTCGATTGTGCGGGAGTGTTCCAGAATTTCTGGTCCCCTGATGATGAGTCCCAGCTGTGCTCCCCGGCCGGTCCCCACCAACAGAGCGGTCGGGGTCGCTAAACCGAGGGCGCATGGACAGGCAATAATCAAGGTGGCCACGGCGGCCTGGAAGGCCACCTCTAGAGGCCCACCGAGGGCAAGCCAGGTAATGAATGTGACCACCGCTATAACAATCACAATCGGCACGAAGACTGCAGATATCCGATCGGCTAAGCGTTGGGCGTTCGATTTACCCGTCTGAGCTTGCTCGACCAGGGTTGCCATACGGGCCAGTTCAGTGTCTTTACCAATCCGACTCGCTTCGATGACCAGAAGTCCGGAGGTGTTGATGGTGCCGCCAACGACCGCGTCGCCCGGGCCGACCTCGGTGGGAACTGACTCCCCAGTCATCATCGACGTGTCGACGGCAGCCATTCCTTCGACCACAACTCCGTCAGTCGGAATGCGCTCACCGGGGCGAACAACCATCAGATCGCCAAGCCTCACCTGAGCAATCGGCACAACGACCTCGGTGCCGTCCCTGCGGAGCGTGGCCTCCTTTGCTCCCGACTCCATGAGAGACCGAAGCGCAGCCCCAGCATCACGCTTGGCGCGATGTTCCAGGTAGCGACCAAGAAGCATGAACGTCGTGACCGCCGAGGCGACCTCCCAGTAAATCTCGTGACTACCGGCGCCTGGTACCCCAAAAAGCGACAGGGTCATCGTCATCCCTGACTCTCCGGAGCCCCCAAAAATCAGGGCATAGACCGACCACCCAACGGCTGCCAGTACGCCCACTGAAATCAGGGTGTCCATGGTCACCCCGCCGTGCCGGGCATTAAGGGCCGCGGCGCGGTGGAACGGCCAGGCCCCCCAACTAACGACAGGAATTGCGAGAGCAGTGACAAGCCACTGCCAGTAGGGGAATTGAATGAAGGGCACCATCGACAGGGCAAGAATCGGCACAGTGAGAAGTGCGCTGACGAGCAGCCGGCGACGCACGCTCTCTGCCTGCGTCGTTGATTCCACGGACTCGTCGGTGTGAACGGTGGCGTGATAGCCGGCATTTTCGATGGCGGTGAGAAGCACACTGGGCTCATGCGAACCCTGCACTATGGTGGCGCGCTCGGTGGCGTAATTGACACTGGCCTCGACACCCTCCACAGAGTTGAGCGCTTTTTCCACCCGCGTGGCACACGATGCACAGGTCATGCCCTCGATATCCAGCTGGAGTGGCGCGGTCATCGCGACCCCCTACTCGGAGACAGGTGTGTATCCAACGCCAACGACTGCGTTGGCCAGTGTTTCATCACTCAGAGCGTCATCGCCGATGACGGTCAGTGTAGAGCGACCACCGGGGACCAAGGCGATCTCGACCGACTCAACCCCCGGAACCGCAGACACTGCAGTTGTCACGGAATTGACGCAGTGGGAGCACGTCATTCCTTCAACGAGGAGGCTCTGTGTGCTCGACATGGGGGCTCTCTTCTTTCTCACTAACAACGAACGCGGGAATCCAGCAAAATATTCCGCGACAGATTCAGCTTTATACGACACGATAGAGGCATGTCGAGTACCCTCCAATCCCGTCCCACCTCACAGCCCTCAAGCGGGCCGCTGGATACAGGGCTTGTTGCATCCTGGATTGACCTCGTGTTTCCGGGCTCCGCAGGCCACCACGAACACTTCTGCCCCACCGATGGAACGCTGATTGCGCGATTGCCTCAGTCTTCGCCGGCGGATGTTGAGCGCGCCTTCGCGAAGGCACGTGTGGCGGCTGAACTCTGGGCAAAGACCCCGCTGTCTCACCGTCGGGCCATCATGATGCGTTTTCACGACGCTGTGCTTAATCACCAGAAAGACCTTCTTGACGCCGTCCAGTGGGAAACGGGAAAGTCGCGCTCATCCGCGTTCGACGAAGTGGCAGATATTTGTTTGACCGCCAGGTATTACGCGAACAGCGCGAAGTCTCATCTGGCAACCCGCAAGCGCCAGGGAGCTCTCCCCTTACTCACCACGAGTGAAGAGCGCTATGTGCCAAAGGGCGTGGTTGGGATGATCACGCCCTGGAACTATCCACTAACGCTTCCGATCAGTGACGCAATTCCCGCGCTGCTCGCTGGCAATGGCGTGGTTCTCAAGCCAGCCCGCCAGACCCCCTTCAGTGCGCTCTGTGCGCTGAAACTGCTCGTCGAGGCGGGATTGCCGCGTGATCTTTTTCAGGTTGTCATCGGAGATGGGGGCCTGGTGGGCAGCGCGATTCTCGACAATGCCGACTTCGTGATGTTCACTGGCTCGACCGCAACCGGGAAACTGGTTGCAGAAAAAGCTGCTGGCCGCCTAATTGGCTTTTCTGCCGAGCTTGGTGGCAAAAACCCGATGATCGTTCTTGAGGACGCGCCGCTCGGCCGAGCGGTGCAGGGTGCTATCAATGCCAGTTTCTCCAATGCCGGGCAACTGTGTATGTCGATTGAACGTCTCTATGTGCATGAGGCAATCTATGACACGTTTGTGCCGCGCTTTGTCGACGCCGTCAAAGGTTTGAGCATTGGTATTGAGCGTGATTTTTCCGCGAAGATCGGGTCACTAATCTCGGCCGAACAGCTCGAGAAAGTCTCTGGTCACGTGAGCGACGCCATTTCCCGTGGGGCAAAAGTCCTAGCTGGTGGCAAACACAGGCCCGACATCGGACCCTACGTTTTTGAACCGACTGTTCTAGAAAATGTAACGGAAGACATGTTGCTCTGCCGAGGTGAAACCTTCGGCCCAGTAGTCGCGGTCTATCGATTCCACTCAGACGACGAAGCAGTGGCCCTGGCTAATGACACGACCTATGGGCTAAACGCCAGCGTGTGGGGTTCGCCACGCAGGGCCAGAGCACTCGCCCGCCGAATTGAGGCTGGCAGCGTGAATGTGAACGAAGGGTTCACGGCGTCGTGGGCGTCGACGGATGCCCCCATGGGTGGCTTCAAAGAATCCGGTGTCGGCAGGCGGCACGGCCGAGAGGGCATCATCAAATACACCAACATTCAGACCGTTGCCTCACAACGACTGATGAACATCGAAGCGCCAGGCTCGATGACGGGCGATGCGTTCGCTAGGACCATGACGATTGGTCTTCGAATCCTCAAGCGCCTTCCTTTCCGCCACTAACGTCCAGGAGAAACAATGTCTGAGCCCTACGGCCTCGCGGGAAAAACGGTCCTCATCACCGG
>WLEA01000077.1 GCA_009704535.1 Actinomycetota bacterium | reverse complement strand
CCCCTGCAATAGTGGCGTGCACTCCCGAGCCATACATAAAGAACCAGGCAACGATGCCCATGGGGAGCAGAATCAACCACGCCGCTCCGAAACGCTGCGCAAAGAAACTCTGAAAGCGCTGAACAAGAAACCCATACGCGACGATGACCGCGAGGGACAGGACGAGGTTTCCCATGTTGAGATCGTCGGTGTAGAAGACGGCAATCACGGTGATGCCAATGAGGTCATCGACGACCGCCAAGGTCAGCAGGAAGGTCCGCAAAGCAATCGGTAACCACGTCCCGACCAGTGCCAGAACAGCAAGAGCAAACGCAATATCGGTTGCAATCGGGATGGCCCAGCCACGCGCGGCCTCGGGAACGCCAATGGCCTGGGTGATGCTCACGTAAATGAATGCCGGCACAATCACTCCACCCAGCGCTGCCACAACTGGCACGAGAGCTTTCCTGGGGTCCCGAAGCTCTCCGGAGACGAACTCACGCTTGAGCTCAAGCCCCACAAGAAAAAAGAAAATTGCTAACAGGCCATCAGCAGTGAAGTGGCCGACGCTGAGTTTCATCACAGCATCGCCAAAACCAATGCTGAGGTAGGTGCCGCGAAGCCCAAAATATGCGTCAGCAAGAGGAGAATTAGCCAAAATCACCGCGAGAACGGCGGCGCCCACGATGATGAGACCACCAATGGTCTCTCGGCGCAGAATCTTCTCTATCCACAAAGTCTCGAGGTATTCACCCCGGCCTAGGCCGCTCTGGGGTAATGAACCTCTACTCGCCACGCAGGCTCCTCAGTGTATTGGCGGACGCCTTCAGTTTAGAGGAGCACCTAGAGTGCCTCCTGGGGATTTCCAGCGAGTCGCGTGAGCGCAATCATCCGGGAAACGGCCCGAAGATACTTTTTCCGATAACCACCCGAGAGCATGGTGTCGTCAAACACCTCATCCAGTGCGACCCCACTTGGCACAATGGCGACTCGTGCGTCATAGAGACGGTCGACCAGCGCGACCAACCGAAGAGCTTCAGCTTGGTTGTGGAGTTGATACACCCCGCTCCAGCCGACACCTCGGAGCCCCTCCACAAGACCGACATAGCGGCTGGGATGTATGGTCGCCAGGTGCGCGATCACGGCACCAAAATCGTCGAGAGTCGTCGCGTCCCCCACGCTCTGGAGAGTGGCGAGGACCTTGCCAGGAGCTACCACCACTGCGTGACCCTCAAAGTCTCGTCGACGGTAGTCCTCACCATCGATGCGGACCGTGAGGAATTTGTCGGCAAGGGCCGTGATCTCGCGAAGAAAGTCCTCAGCAGCGAAGCGCCCTTCACCCAGCGCCGCAGGCGGTGTGTTCGAGGTGGCGGCGAGCCTGGTGCCGGAAGCGACCAGTTCGCCGAGCAGCCTGGACATCACCATGGTGTCTCCTGGATCATCCAACTCAAACTCGTCAATCGCCAGAAACGAGGCCCCTGTGAGGTGGTCCACGGCACCGCGGTAACCCAGGGCACCCACGAGTGCTGTGTACTCAATGAAAGTTCCGTAGTAGCTGCGCCCAGGCATCAGATGCCACATGGCAGCGAGCAGGTGTGTTTTTCCAACGCCAAAGCCGCCGTCGAGATAGATACCGGGTTTCACTGGCGTGTGCGGAGCCTTTGATCCACCAAATTTCCACCCGGACCCTCGGCTAGGCGCTGGGGCGCCAACAAAAGCCTGAGCGCTCTGGAGGGCCTCTGCCTGAGACGGGAAATCCGGGTCTGGGATGTAGTTCTCAAGACTGGAATTCTTGAACTGCGCTGGCGGAACAAAGTGACGCAGCATGTCCTCAATGGAGAGCACCGGATGCCGATCGCAGAGACTCGCCGGGGTGCTAGTCCCTGGATTGGCGGGGTTCATCTGACTCACTTCGTAGCATTCGGCGACAACGTTCAGGGGAGAGTGCGACAATGGCCACAAGGCTTCAGCGTACCGGGCTGGGCCATCCGGTTATGTGCAGTCCCCAAGGAGTTCCACTGTGAGTCTTCCCGCTGACCCCTCTCCCGAACTAGCCGACTACGCGCACCCGGAGCGCCTGGTCACAACAGCCTGGCTTGCTGAGAACCTCGCAACACCGGGACTGGCAATCGTCGAATCCAACGAGGACGTCTTGCTCTATGAGACCGGTCATATTCCAGGAGCCATCAAGGT
This sequence comes from Actinomycetota bacterium, assembly GCA_009704535.1. Lineage (GTDB taxonomy): Bacteria > Actinomycetota > Actinomycetes > Actinomycetales > Microbacteriaceae > Pontimonas. The sequence goes on along the minus strand of WLEA01000077.1, from coordinate 4,181 downwards.
CGACTGGCACACCGAGCTGAATGACCCAGTGGTTCGTGACTATGTCGATGGCGCAGGGTTCGCTACCCTCCTGTCGGCAAAGGGAATCTCCCGCGACGACACAGTCGTGATCTATGGCGATAAGAGCAACTGGTGGGCCGCCTATGCCCTCTGGGTTTTCACTCTTTTTGGCCACACCGATGTTCGCCTCCTGAACGGAGGCCGCGATGCCTGGGTCGCAGAGGGCCGCGAACTTACTAAAGACCTCCCCAGTCGGGCTTCGACCAACTATCCAGTGGTTACTCGCAATGATTCCGACATTCGCGCGTTCAAGGAGGATGTGTCCCAGCACTTTGGCAAGCCACTGATTGATGTCCGAAGCCCCGAGGAGTACAGCGGTGAGCGCACCCATATGCCGGCATATCCCGAAGAGGGCGCTCTCCGTGGGGGACATATCCCGACCGCGCGTAGCGTTCCCTGGGCCAAGGCTGCTGCTGAGGACGGAACCTTTAAATCCCACGCTGCGCTCGTTGAGCTCTACCTCGAGGGGCAGGGCATCACACCCTCGGACGATGTGATTACCTACTGTCGCATTGGTGAGCGCTCGAGCCACACGTGGTTTGTGCTCAAATACCTCCTCGGTGTTGACTCAGTGCGCAACTACGACGGCTCGTGGACTGAATGGGGCAGTGCTGTTCGTGTTCCGATTACCACGGGCAACGAGCCGGGCGCCACTCCCTAACCATGGGCGAGACCGTGGCGGCTCTGCCGCCTTCGCTCCAAGCAATCAGGGATGACTTCCTGGCACTCACCGTGCCCGATCGACTACAGCTGTTGCTCGAGTTCTCGGATTCTCTGCCCGAGGTGCCCGACGGACTCGTTGGCTCTGACGAATGGGAGCGGGTTGAGGAGTGCCAATCCCCCGTGTTCATCTCCGTGGACGCAGGGCCAGACGCCGTCATTGTCCATGCCACTGCGCCCGCTGAAGCCCCCACCACCAGAGGATTTGCCTCGATCTTGGTTCACGGCCTCCACGGGATGACCCCGGAGCAGGTGAAGGCAGTCCCCGCTGATTTCCCCCTATTGCTCGGCCTCCAGAACGCCGTGAGCATGTTGCGACTGCGAGGCATGTCGGGAATGTTGTGGCGTATTAAACGCCAGGTCGACGAGAGCCTGTCCTGAGTGAATCTTTACCGGGTGTTGCCACCACCCCCGCAGGTATTTGACCTCAGCAACGAAGCTGATGTGGCTCTGCTCACAGCAGATCTTGCGCCTCCTGCCACTGCCTGGGTGAGGGCAGTGATGGTCACCAACGCCCTGGGAGAAACCGAAGGCCTCGATGGCACCAGCGGCAGCCTCACCTCGGGCGTAGACCGTCGTCTGCTGAAGCTCCACCGCGCTGCATCCGACGTCATTGTTGTGGGCGCTGAAACAGTCAGACGCGAACGCATTCCCGTGCCCGAGACCACACCGTTGGCGGTGGTGAGCGCAACCGGTGACCTGGGTGGGCACCAGTTGATTACCTCTCCGGGTACTCGGCTTGTGGTGGTGACGAGACCAGTAGCGTCTAGGAAGGTGCGGGAGACCCTCGGCACCATAGACGCCGAGATTCTCACGGTTCAGGGCGAGGGCCACATTCCCGCACGGGAGGTGCACGAGCTCCTGAGCACGGCGCTTAGCGCACAGCACTTTCTGCTGGAGGGAGGTCGGAGCCTCTGGGAATCCTGGGCGCACCTCATCGACGAGGTAGCGCTGTCAGTGACCCCACCACCTAACGATGTGCACCGGGGAATACCGTCCTGGTGGCCACTGGACACCGGAGCGTGGCAACTGACGTCCTTGATGACTGACGATGCAAAGATGCTGTATCACCGCTACCAAACCGGTTCTCGCGGCGCGCCCTCAGAGGTGTTGGACTCCAGCGCTTTACGCTAAAAACATGATTCAGGTTGCCCCCACAGGCGAGGTGCCCAAAGAGTTCAGCGATGCGGTCGCCTCCGCCGCTCTCGCGTTGCTGCGACCTGAGCTTCGGGTAGCAGAAACAGCAGCGCCCGAGGGGCTCGCCCCGTGTGCGCTGGCCTGGGCAGCAGACGTTGAGCCTTCTCACGCGACCTCAGATGACGAATACGGGACTGGCCGCCTGGTCTTTCTGTGCGACCCAGAGCGGCCTGAGGCATGGGGTTCTGCGTATCGCATGGTGGTGTTCGCCCAGGCCCCGGTTGACCCTTCCATGGGCGCCGATCAGTTCTTGCCAAACGTTGCCTGGTCGTGGCTGATGGACGCTCTTGATATCCGGGGGGCGGCTTACGGGCGCGCGGCGGGGACCACCACAACCGTGCTGTCCACGGGTTTTGGAGAATTAGCGGGGAATCGCCAAGGGGCCCAAGTCGAAGTTCGAGCCTCATGGAGCCCGACAACAAGCAATCTAAAGCCTCATGTGGAGGCCTGGTCAGAGTTTGTCTGCATGCTGGCGGGCTTTCCGCCCACGCCTGATGGGGTGGCTGCCTTGCCCCCGCAACGCCAGGCCCCATGAGCGACGAAGTAGCGGAAACCCCTCCTCTGCCCCCCGCCATCGCGAAGGCACCCATCGTATTGGTGGAAGATCGCGCTGCCTTCCGGCTCGCACTAGACGGGCTGTTGGAAGGGTCGGGACCCCTCGCCCTCGATGCGGAACGGGCCAGTGGCTTTCGCTATTCCTCACGGGCATACCTAGTGCAAGCCCACAGAACGGGGACACCGAACTTCCTGATTGACCCGGTGGGTGTGGGGGCACTCGATGACATTACGCATGAGCTCTCCCATCTCGAATGGATTATTCACGCGGCCCACCAGGACCTTCCCTGTCTTCGCGAAGCCGGGGTGAACCCCGTCACCCTTTTTGATACGGAACTGGGAGCCAGGCTCGCCGGGCTTCCCCGAGTTGGTCTCCAGGGTGTTGTGGAAGATGTATTGGGCTTGAGTCTTGCGAAAGAACACTCTGCTGCTGACTGGTCCACCAGGCCACTCCCAGCCTCGTGGCTCATCTATGCGGCGTTGGATGTTGAATACCTCCCGCAGGTGCGCGATGAGATTTACCGAATCCTGACCGAGCAGGGCAAAGGGGATATCGCCGCGGAAGAATTCGAGGCGCAATTGTTCCTCGCTCCCAACGCTCCACGAACGGAGCCCTGGCGCAGGCTCTCTGGACTTCACCAAATCCGAGGTCTCCGGAAACTCGCTGTTGCTCGCGAATTGTGGGTCGCCAGAGAGGCCTTTGCCGAGAAGACCGACACAGCACCGGGACGTTTAGTTCCAGACCGAGCACTTGTGGCAGCTGTGCTGGCAGATCCTCCCACTAAGCGAGAACTGGCCGGGCTCAAGGCATTCAGCGGGCGCGCATCACGCTCCGAGTTGGACCGCTGGTGGTCGGCCATAGAGCGCGGGCGAGCGACCGAGAATCTTCCGGAAGCCCGCTCCACCTCAGAGGGCCCGCCCCCACCACGAGTGTGGGCGGAGAAGAACCCTGTGGCGTGGGCCCGTTTGAGCGCGTCGAAGGAGGAGTTGGCTCGCCTCTCGGAGGAGAGGTCCATTCCCTCAGAGAACCTCCTCACACCAGATTTCCTCCGCCGACTCTGCTGGGATGTCCCCCCGGATATCTCCACCCCAGGCATCCGTCAGGCGCTTCTCGATAAGGGCGCTCGAGCGTGGCAGGTGAATATCGTTGCGGAGGCACTCAGCACCGTGTTTCAGGCGGTTGGTGAATCCGAACCGACCGCGGCATGAGCGCTGGCGTAGCGGACCATCTGACTGGGTTACCTGGCTGGATTACCTTGTGCCCTCGGAGTCAGAACGAGCCTCTAGGGACGCTTCGGCGGCGTTCTCCGCTGGGAGAGGCCTAGCAACGGGAACCTTCATCCCCAGCACCTGAGCAACGACGTTGCGGGCAATTGTCTGAGAGGTTAGCCCGACCGCAGCGAGAATCTCTGCGCGCTCAGCGTGATCGAGGAATTCATCGGGAAGTCCAATCTCATCAACCGCCGTGTCAACACCTGCTGCTCGCAGCTCCTGGCGGACTCTGGTTCCCACTCCGCCAACACGAATGCCATCTTCGATGCTGATCACAATCCGGTGCTCTCGAGCCATGGTGATGATGCTTGGTGCAACGGGAACGACCCAGCGCGGGTCGATGACCGTCGCGCCGATACCCTGGTCAGCTAACCGGT
>WLEA01000076.1 GCA_009704535.1 Actinomycetota bacterium | reverse complement strand
CTTGGCGGAGAGGTCACGCAGGTCTGACACCGTGAGCGCCCTCTCAAGCCCGCGGTCACGTCGCTCAAAAGTCGGCCACGACCAGCCAAGCATCGGCTTAATGCTGCTCCAGCGAGGAAACTGTCGCTTTACACTCACGACAGCAGGCCCCCCAGGCGATAGGCACTAATGGCGGTCGTGGACCAGAGCGCTTCTTTCTCAGCTACCGACCAGTCGCCAGTAAGTGTCTCGACGATGCCGACGACCTCTTTGTAGCTCCCCCCTAGCAGGCACACAGGCCAGTCTGAGCCAAACATCATGCGCTCGGGCCCAAAGTTTTCGGTAACCACGTCCACATAGGGGCGGAAGGTTTCCGGAGTCCAGTTATCCCACTGTGCCTCGGTAACCATTCCAGAGACCTTGACGACGACGTTCGGTAATGCACCAAGCGCCTTCATATCGCTCGTCCAAGTGTCAATTTCACCCTTGGCGATTGCAGGCTTGGAGATGTGATCGAGCACGAATTGCGTGTCGGGGCACGCCGCCACCAGGTCCACAGCGGCAGCCAACTGGGGCGCAAGGGTGAGCAGGTCGAAGCTGAGACCGCGCTCTCCCAGACGCTGAACGTTTCGCACGATGTTGGGCCTCATCAACCAGCGGGGATCCTCTTGATACTGGGCAAGGTCACGAATAGACACCAGCCGGCGCGCTTCTGGGTGAGACAGGTGGCTCTCCAGAGCGCCAGTGATGTCATCAGCTTCCATGTCGAGCCAACCCACGACGGCTGCGACCTTCGGGTGCGATCCGGCAATAGTCAGAAACTCTGGGGTTTCTTCCATGACGGCAACGGTCTGAACAATCACCGTGTAGTCGATGGACGATGCTTCCAGCAAAGGGTCCATGTCAGCCATCGTGAAGGTGCGCGAGATGGGCTTCAGCGCGTCGCCCACCATCCAGTCTTGTTCCCGGACAGCCAAATCCCACACGTGGTGGTGTGAATCGATTCTCATCATGAGCTCTCTCCTGGTCCTTCCATAACAATGTTGATTGGTTCTTCGCCGGCGGCGAGTCGAGAAAATTGAGTGGCCAACAGTGCCCGCATGCCAGGCTCAAAAGCGCTGGAATTGCCACCCACGTGGGGCGAAATGATGAGGCCCGGTGCTTGCCACAGACGGTGGTTTGCGGGCAACGGCTCTGGGTTGGTGACATCTAGTGCCGCGCGAATCCTGCCCGACTCCAGTTCTGTCACGAGAGCGTCGGTGTCCACGATGGTGCCGCGGGCAACATTGACCAGAAGGGCGCCGTCCTTCATTAATCCAAGACGCCTCTGGTCCATCAGGTTCACGGTCTGGGGCGTTGCGGGGAGGATGAGGATCACCACGTCAAAAGTGGGCAGAAGACCGTCGAGCTCAGCTATCGTGTGGGTGCCGTTGGATCCGGAGCGGGTAAAGGCGTGGAGATCAACATTGAAGGGCTCCAACATCCGCCCAATCGTCTGGCCAATGGAACCAAACCCGACGAGCGCCACTTTCTTGTAGGCAAGAGAGGGCCTGGGGCCCTGAAGCCACTGACCCGAACTCTGCGCGAGAACAAACTTGTCAATCTCGCGAAGCGAAGCAATCATCAAACCCAGGGCCAATTCCGCAGTCGAAATGTCGTGCACTCCGCGCGCGTTGCAGAAAGTCAAGCCCTCACGTCTGAACGCAACAGCATCGTCGTAGCCAGCATTGGGCAATTGAACATGCCGCAGGGACGACATCCCTCGGATGGGCTCGAGACCCGCCAACCCAGACATGTAGCGGGGGACATAGAAGGTCACATCCGCCATGGCTGCACTCTCCACGGGTGCCGTTGCGGGACCCAACACCGTGATTCCCTCGGGCGCTTGCACATCATCCCACTGCGTCCAAACGACGTGATTCATAGGATCATTCCCTCCAGCTGTTTCTCTAGCTCCTGGTTGACTGTAGTGACCCGGTGGCTCAGCTCATGACCGGGGGTTAGACCGTTAGCGTCCCACCCCAGTACCGCATAGAGGTAGTCTGCTGCGGCCTGGAACTCCGCGCGGTCCACCACGACGCCCGCCAGCCGGCCTTCACGAATCGGCGATTGGTGGAAATGCTCTGGGAGCACATCATCGCTGGAATCAAGACCAAGGAGCGCATTGCACTGGCGCAAGAAGGCGAGCCGAATACGGCCCTGGTCATAGATATCAGTGTCATTGAAATCTTCACCAGTCACGTCGCGGACAAGCTCGGCCACGCTTGGCAACGTCAGCTCTCTCGTGGGAGGGGCCGCATATTCGCAAATCCCAAGCGCATCCAGCCCGCTCCACGCCAACCACAGCAACTCCAGGGACTTGTGTCGCTCCTGGGTGAGTGTTCCCAGTCGAAGCCCGCCCAAGGGAATACCGAACTCTCGACCGATTCCCTCGCGCTCCATCCACGGTTGAACAGAATCAAAATCAATGTCGTGCTCGAGCACGTCATACCGCGGCCCGGTCGGGTTTAGGGCAAAACCAACACCCAGCCCTTGGTTTCCCCGGGGATCAAACGGGGGAATCGCCATTCCCTTAATCCTCATCGACGCGCCGCTACCCTCGGGATACAGCGTGAGCGCGCGAATAATCGCACCTGCCATGTCGTCATCATCGGATTCCCCACTGAGCGCTAGTGATTCTTCTGCGGCCAGATGCTCAACGCCTAGGTCGTGACAGAGCGCGTTGAAGGCGACCATGCGTGTGGGGTCCGTTTCATCACCTTGCGAGGCGAAGGCACTAATGCCCAATTGATGGGCGCGACCGCCGTCAACCGGCGCCGCGGGGTCAACACCAAAAGACTTAAGACAGGCCTGCGGGCACCCCGGACAGGCCTGCGTTCCATCGTCTAGGGCAAAGGGCATGAAATCTTGGCCGGAGAAGCCAGCAAGCCCAGGGCCCACGCTCCCAGCGAAGTGCTGCGAACCCGCATAGCCGACGAGTTCGGGCGCAGGCCACAGAGCAAAGCCCGGGAAATTGCGCTCACTCGCAGTCAGGGGATTACCGTCGATTGCTGAGGCGTAGTCCTCGGTTACTCGGGCTTGGGTGGGTGTTGGCTGGAGGGCGCCCGGAGGCCCAGACAGCATCAGGTATTTGAGGTTCATCCGCCCAAAAACTGCCCCCAAGCCGCCCTGTGCAGTGGGGAAACCATTGTTGACGACCACAGACGCGGCCTGATGACCGGCCATTCCTAGTTCTCCCGTGGTCGCGATAACATCATCGTCGCTCCGACGAAGCGCGCTGTCCGTGGCCCACACTCCGCTTGCCACGTCCACCGTTGAACCCTCGAGCGTCGCTGTGGGTCTTCTGCTCTCGACAGAAATTCTGAGACCAGAGGGAGCGGAGGCTCGACCCTGAATAACGAGCGCGTCGAGGCCCAGGCGAAGGAGCATGCGAGCGAGGGTGCCCTCTACGGCTGCTTCAGCTAGGCCACCACTTTGCGGTGAAATCGCGGTGATAGTGGCAACCTGGGCGCCGACTACGGGAAAGCCCGCGACTGGTCCTCTCGCGATGATCAGGAAATCGCGCTCACCTGCTGCAACCCAGCGATGGGCAAGAGCTGCGTGGATAGGCCCATTCGGAAGAGGCCAGGCAAAGTCGCGGACATCACTCTTGCCAGTGGCCATTGAGGCGACGAGCACGCGGGTCATGGGATATCGAGTGGTTCGATGAGGCCCTTCGCCTCGAGGGTCTCCCAGAGCGCCGCGGGCACTACGGCGTCAAAATCTCTGATGTTGGAGTCGAGCTCGCGAGCCGTACGAACGCCTGTCAGAACCGCCTTCACCGCTGGATGGCGAAGCGGGAACTGCAGACCGACGGTGGCTGCCGATACACCGAAAGGTGCGATGGCGTCATGGATGGCGCGGGTTTTCTGAAGAATCTCCTCAGAGGCCGGGGCATAGTTGTAGGTGGCTCCCGGAACAGGGTTAACCAGAACACCCGAGTTGAAGACCCCTGCGCCCAAAACGGAAACGTTTCGGCGGTGGGCCTCCGGGAGGAACTCAGCCAGCCCGATTTGGTCAAGGACGGTGTAGCGACCAGCCACCAGGGCTACGTCGATGTCGGTTTCGCGGACAAAACGAGTCCCGATTTCGGCAATGTTCGTTCCCACGCCGATGGAGGCGACCAAACCCTCCTGACGCATTTTGTCAAGTTCCGGATACGCCTCGGAGATTGCTTGATCAAGATGATCGTCGGGGTCGTGAATGTAAAGAACATCCACCGAATCCAGGCCTAAACGCTCCAAACTCGATTCGAACGAGCGCCGAATACCAGAGGCGCTGTAATCAAACACGGGCGTAAAGGGATCCAAGTCAACGTATTCGTTGGGCTCAGTGGAAGCCCCAGGAATCAACACGCGACCAACCTTGGTCGAAATTCTAAAAGTGGAGCGGGGAACCTTGCGCAGGCCCTTCCCAATGCGACGCTCCGAAGACCCACTGCCGTAGAACGGAGCAGTGTCGAAGTACGACAGCCCCTTCTCGAGGGCTCGGTCGATCAGTTCGTCAACGTCGGCGTCGGCCACTGAACTAAATAGCCCGCCTAGCGGGGCGGTGCCCACGCCGAGACGGCTTACGGTCAAGCCCCCACGGCCAAAACTGACCTGTTCAGAATGCTGAACCATGGTCGCCCCCTTCATCGCGGTCTGTATGGACTCTAGCGAAATCATATATGCTTTAGCCAGTATTGGATACAGTCGCACTAACGGAAGGTGGTCGCTGGTGACCAAAATTATCTCCGCCGAGACCTTCGACGTCCGCTTCCCCACTGGCCAACACGGGCACGGGTCCGACGCTATGAACAAGGACCCGGACTACTCGGCTGCATATCTGATCCTGCACACTGACGACCCCTCCATTTCGGGACACAGCCTGGTTTTCACAATTGGCCGCGGTAACGACGTGCAGTGCACGTCTGTTGCTCAACTGGCTGAGATGGTGATAGGCGAACCGGTGGAGACGCTCGTTTCTCGTATTGGCGACATTGGCCGAGATCTGGTCCGTGATTCGCAGATGCGCTGGCTTGGCCCAGAGAAAGGCATCCCCCACATGGCTGCCGGTGGCGTCATCAACGCCCTGTGGGACGTGATCTGCAAAATCCAAAACAAGCCGTTGTGGCAAGTGCTGGCTCACCTAAGCCCAGCCCAATTGGTAGACCTGATCGACTTCCGCCACATTACGGACGCGCTAACACCTGGCGAAGCTCTAGATATCTTCACCAAAGCTGAACCCCACCGCGCCGCCAACGAAAAGATTCTCCTGGAGCAGGGCCTCCCCGCGTACACCACGACCCCCGGTTGGTTGGGGTACTCCGATGAGACCATGGTGCGCCTTGCTAAGGAGGCCGTTGCCGCTGGCTTCCGCCTGATCAAAATGAAGGTGGGTAGCTCACTCGAGAACGACCGTCACCGCATCAAGCTGATGCGCGAGACAGTTGGTCCCGACATTACTCTTGCTGTCGACGCCAACCAGGTGTGGGATGTCCCAGACGCTATCGCCTGGATCAAAGGCCTCCAGGATGAAAATATCCACTGGGTCGAAGAGCCCACCAGTCCTGATGACATCCTCGGTCACAAAGCCATCCAGGACGGCATTGCCCCGATTCGAGTAGCTACCGGTGAGCACGTTCACAATCGCATTATGGTGAAGCAAATGTTGCAGGTGGGAGCAATTTCCTTCTTGCAAATCGATGCGACCCGCGTCGCTGGAGTCAATGAAAACATTGCAATGATTGCCATGGCCGCAAAATTTGGCGTCCCGGTCTGCCCTCACGCAGGGGGCGTTGGGTTGTGTGAAATGGTCCAACACTTAGCCATGTTTGATTCCGTCGCCGTGACAGGCCACCACAATCTCCGCGTCGTGGAGTTTGTGGACCACCTCCACGAGCACTTCGTTGTCCCCACTGTGGTCAAGAACGCCCGCTACATCGCACCCCTCGAGGCCGGCGCCGGAGCAGAAATGAAGACACAGACCATCAAGGACTACCTCTATCCCACCGGAAAAGAATGGCAGCGATGAGCTCCGACTTTCAGGGTCTCCGCGCCGTCGTTACCGGAGCGGGCTCCGGTATCGGCCTCGAGGTTGCCCAGTTGTTGGCCTCCCAGGGCGCCACAGTGTGCGGGCTAGATCTCAACGAGGGCAGCTTTACCGGAGTTGGCACCTACGTCCCATGCGATGTGTCCAGCGAGGCTAGTGTCACTGCCGCGGTGGCTGAGGTGGCAACGGTCTTCGGCAGTGGGCTCGACATTCTGATTAACAACGCCGGAATCGGTGCGATTGGCAGCGTTGTGGAAGCAAGCCCGGACGACTGGGAGAAAGTCTTCGCGGTCAACGTTTTTGGCACTGCTCGTGTCGTGCGCCACCTCCACCCTCTGCTGATCAAGGGCACAAACCCTGTGATTGTGAACACCTGT
>WLEA01000075.1 GCA_009704535.1 Actinomycetota bacterium | reverse complement strand
CACCCTTTGGCCACACCGTGGTTTTCCTTGCCATGCAAATCGGTGGCATCGGTGTGATGACACTTGCAACGCTCCTTGCTGTAATCGCCTCCAAACGCTTGGGCCTCTCCGCGCGCAAAATGATTGCCGTCGACGTTGACCCTTCCAGGCTTCACGAACGCGAAGGGCTCGACGGCCACGGAATGCGTTTGGGAGATGTGAAAGGGTTGTTGCGCACAGTCCTCATCAGCGTGATTGCCATAGAAGCGGCGCTGGCTGCCATCATCATTCCGCGCTTGTTGATCGCGGGCCTCGACCCCGTTGATGCGCTCTGGCAGGGTGGCTACCTCGCAGTGTCTGCCTTCACCAACACCGGCTTTGTGCCACTGGTCGACGGGTTGTCACCCTTCGCCAATGACCCGGTGATGGTCTTCACTATTGGCATTGGGGTGTTCTTGGGAAGCCTCGGTTTCCCGGTCATCTATGCGCTGGCCCGCGCGATCAAGACCAGTCGTCGTCGTCGTCGTGGTCTCACCCTCTCCCACGGTCGTGTTGGAATGCACGCCAAGCTCACACTGGCGACGACCACAATCCTCTTGGTGGTGGGAGCGCTCGCGATTGCCGCACTCGAGTGGGGCAACGAGAAGACCCTGGGGACGCAGGATGTGGCCTATCGCCCCATGACGGCGCTGTTCACCTCGATGATGTCCCGCTCGGGGGGATTCAACACGGTTGACACATCAGAGTTCGGTGGAGCCACACTGCTCGTTCTTGACATGCTGATGTTTGTCGGCGGTGGCTCTGCCTCCACGGCCGGTGGAATCAAGGTGACCACCCTCGCGATTCTGTTCTTGGCCGCGTTTGCTGAGGCCAGAGGCGACCAAGACATCGTCGTCTATGAACGTCGTATTCCCTCCGACACCGTTCGCCTCGCCGTGAGCGTGGTGCTCTGGGGAGCAAGCATTGTGGTTTTCGCCACCATCGCGATCCTCACCATTACCGATGAGCCCCTCGAGAAGATTCTCTTCGATGTCATCTCCGCGTTCGCAACCTGTGGATTGAGCGCTGGGCTCACCAGCAGTGAACTTCCCGACGCGGCCAAATATGTCCTGGCAGCAACCATGTTGTTGGGTCGGGTTGGTACAGTGACGCTGGCGACAGCTCTCAGTGGAACCCACCGCCAGACGGTTTACCGCCGTGCAAAAGAAAGGCCAATCGTTGGTTGAGAAAATTCCCCATGACGCACCAGTCCTGGTCATCGGTTTAGGGCGCTTTGGCGCAGCTACGGCGGGCGAGCTGGACAAGCTCGGCCGCGACATCCTCGCCATTGACGAAGACCCCGCCCTCGTCCAGAAGTGGGCGGACCGGGTCAAGCACACCGCAGTTCTCGATGCAACGAACCTCAGCGCCCTCCAGCAAATCGGTGCTGGCGATTTCCCCATCGCGGTTGTCGCCATCGGTTCGTCAATCGAAGCGAGCGTGCTGATTACCACCAACCTGGTGGACCTCAAGGTTCCACAAATCTGGGCTAAGGCCATTAGCGAATCGCATGGAAAAATCCTGACCCGCATCGGTGCCCACCGCGTTGTCTATCCCGAGCGCGAAGCCGGGGAGCGCGTCGCGCACCTGGTGTCGGGGCGCATGATCGACTTCATCCGTTTCGATGACAACTTTGCTCTGGTGAAAATGTATCCACCAAAGCCCATCCGCGGTTTGTCACTCACCGACTCGAAGGTGCGCTCTAAGTACCACATCACTGTTGTTGGCGTTAAATCCCCGGGTAAGCCCTTTACCTATGCGACCGAGAACACGGTGGTCAGCAACCACGACCTGATCATCGTCTCCGGGACCAACGAGGACATCGAAACTTTCGCAGCCCTCGATAAGTAACTAGTCCTTGGCCATATCCTCGGCTCGAGCGATGGCAGCGTTAGTTGCTAACCGAATAATGCCGGCAACGTCCGCGTCGGCAAAGACCGCGAGCGCGGCTGCTGTAGTGCCAGCGGGACTCGTTACAGCTTCGCGCAGCTTCTCTGGGGTTTCCCCAGAACGCGCCAGTAGCTCCGCTGCTCCGCGGAATGTGCCCTCCACCATGACTCTGGCAGCCTCGTCGCCAAACCCGCGCTCCTTGGCAACCTCGATGAAGCGCTCCATAAAGAAATACACATAGGCAGGTCCAGAACCAGAAATCGAACTCAGAGCGTTAATCTCGGATTCGCGAACCTCAATCACAGTGCCAAAGGTTTCACACATCGCTCGGACAACGGCCAGGGCGTCGTCACTCACACGTGAACCTCGGGCTATCCCCGTCACACCGAGTCCCACCTGAGCTGGCGTGTTCGGCATCGTGCGGACTACAGCCCCCGGCCACACGGCCTCCATGCTCGACAGCGTGGTACCAGCAGCAACACTGACCATGATCGCTTCGGGCTTAGCACTCGGGGCAATCTCGGCGAGAAGGCCAATAATCTGTGCTGGCTTAACAGCCAGCACGATCACGTCGGCGTCGGCAACGGCAGCCGAGTTTGCCTGGGGCACTAACTCAAGGCTTTCAGCAACAACGCCAGTCTCCCTGAGCTTGTTCGCGGACGCCTCCGAGCGGGTCGTAGCGCGAATTCCCAGGGCGCCCACCCCCGGCTGGGATAATCCCTGAAGAATTGCCCCACCCATGTTGCCGGTGCCAAGGATTGCAATCCGAGGAAGTTTTGTGCCCATGGGGCCAGTGTAGATTGAGTGGACCATAGAGACCCAACGTCGGGGAAGTGGCGGGTGATGTCATGAGTAGCAAGAAGAAATCCCACGGGAAAGCGCCAGAGCGCGAACCAATCCTTGCGGCATTATCTGGTTCACCGGATGTTCAGTCCGTCCTTCGTCTCAGCGCTGTCTCCGAGCCCGATGGCCACTGGGTCATCGCCGCAACAGTGGAACTCATTGACTCGCTGCCTGTGTATGTCCTCTCTCACTCATTGGACGAAGCGAAGCGTCGGGTGCGCGAGGTTACGACGGACACGGCAGAGATATACATCGAACCTGAACTCGTCCGAGACCCTTCCAAGGAAGACCCACCAACCGACGTTATTGTGATTAAAGCGTCCGACTAACTAGGAGAACACCATGGAACTCGTGAGAGACATCACTCTGATTGTGCACTTCTTTGGGTTGGCCATGATCATCGGGCCCTTCCTGATTCAACTCCGTGCCCACACGGGCTACGCGTTCTCCTGGGTTCTCACCGGGGGCATTGTTCAGCTGGTGACTGGTCTTGTATTGACTGGTCTCGCTGAGATGCGTCTGGCTGATGACCCCGAAATGTCCGTTGACCACACAAAGATTGCGGTCAAGACGGTCCTCGTGCTCGTGATTTTCATCGTTGCGCTGATTGCGTATCGTCGCCAAAAGAAGATGGCGCCGGGTGCGACACAGCGAAGCCTCTTGCCTCTGCTTCACGTAGCCGGGGCTTTGGCTATCAGCAACGTCATCATTGCGGTGCTGTGGCCAGGGGTCGTGAGCTAAGACTCTCGAGCCTGCTCGAAGAAGTCAGTGAGTAGCGAGGCGCACTCCGCCTCGCGCACTCCACCAACCACCTCGTCGACGCGATGGGGTAGTGAGCGATCGCGCACCAGATCGTGAACGCTTCCCGCGGCACCGGCCTTGGGGTCCCAGGCTCCAAAAACTACGCGTGAAATTCGGGCTTGCGTTATTGCCCCCGCACACATCACGCACGGCTCCAAGGTGACCACCAGGGTGTGTCCGGAGAGGTTCGCTGTCTCGAGCGCGTGCCCGGCCAGGCGAAGAGCCACCACTTCCGCATGGGCGGTGGGATCGTGGTCCCGCTCTTTCTGGTTGCAGGCCTTAGCAACGACGACCCCGGCGCCATCAACAACGAGCGCGGCAACCGGAACATCGCCGGTGTGAAGTGCTTCTCGGGCAACATCCACCGCGTGCCCCATGAGGTCGTGGTCGGTCACCATGAGCCCCACCTTATCCACCTTCACGAGGCCGGTGCCGAAGGGTAAGGTGAGCGTCATGGAGTTACACGTCGCCAACCATCCTCTGGTCTCCCACAAGCTCTCGGTGTTGCGCGATCGGGACACCCCCTCACCCGTCTTTCGGGCGCTCACCTCCGAGTTGGTGACACTCCTCGCCTACGAGGCAACTCGTCAGATTCGGGTCGAAGACCACGACATCGTCACGCCTGTTCAGAAAACTGTGGGCAAGAAACTTGCCAAACCACGGCCCGTGGTTGTTCCTATCCTCCGCGCGGGGCTGGGGATGCTGGAGGGTATGGTCGCCTTGTTGCCCAGTGCCGAAGTGGGATTCCTCGGCATGGTGCGCGATGAAGAAACCCTTCAACCCAGCGTCTATGCCGAGCGCTTGCCGGAGAACCTCGCTGATCGTCAATGTTTTGTTCTTGACCCCATGCTCGCCACCGGCGGGTCCCTACTGCAAGCCATCAAGTTCCTCGCCGACAAGGGCGCCTCCGACATTACGGCGGTGTGTCTTCTTGGCGCACCCGAGGGAGTGAAGGCTGTGGAGGAGGGAACCGAGGGTTTGAAGGTCACCATCGTCCTTGGTGCTCTGGATGAAAAGCTCAATGAGAGAGGCTTCATCGTTCCGGGTCTTGGCGATGCGGGCGATCGGTTGTATGGGACTGTCGGCTAGACCCTGAAGGGACTTGACGGTTCGACAACGAGCCGGCGATAATCGGGCGATGAACACTCTGGCCTTGTCGATGCTCCCGCAGGGAGCGCCCGAGTGTTGCGCTCGAATGTGTGACTAACGTCCCCTTCTTCCGCGGGCTACGTGGCCCCCTAACGAATCGACAGCAATGACCACTTCTTCCCCCCGCGAACCTCGTGGGTTCGGACTCTATGTGGGCGTCACTGAAGCCGACGCCCACGCGGCCGGAATTTCTCTGGAGACCCTGGTCAAAGAGCTCAAAAAAACCGTTGCCAACCACGTGCCAAGCGCGGACACCCACGCGGCTATCGCTCTAGCCCCCACCGGGTCGGGTGGAAGTAACCTTGAGATTGTCCGCATGGCCCTGCATGACCCTCTGGCCCTGGCGAAACTGAAGCCTGCCGAGCCCAAGCGAGTCCTCTCGGTCGTCATCGACATCTCGCGTAAACGGGTGACCATTGACGGCGAAGTCGCGCCCCTGACCTTCAAAGAATTCAGCCTGCTTCAGTTCCTGGTTCTTCGAGAAGGACAAACCGTCCGGCGGGAGCTGATTATCGAAGCCCTGTGGGCAGCGGGCGATGACGATATCCCCAACTCCCGAACAATCGACGTCCATGTGCGCCGACTGCGCTCGAAGCTTGGCCGCTATGAAGACATCGTTCGCACGGCGCGAGGGACTGGGTACCGGTTTGACCGTCATGCGGACGTGACTATCCTTTACGGTGAGGCGCCCTCCCCCGACATGATCTAGGCCGATTTTCCCTGGAAGATCCCCGCTATAGACAGCGTTACCGTTTTGTTATATATTGGCCACATCGTCAGTTGTGCGCTCTAACAGCTCTCGTTCATGTGATTACAGAACACTCTTGGTGCAAGGGAACAGGGTCGGTCGCTCGCCTCAGCGGCCGGCCCTCACCACGTTGAGCAAGGCCCACATGGACACCATCCAGCCTCGCCCTCTACGCTGACCAGGTGACCCCAAGCCCTAGCATCGTCTGGTTTCGTAACGACCTGCGCCTCTTCGACAATCCCGCCCTCCACGCCGCCGTGGCGCGAGGCGAGTCACTCGTTCTGCTCTATGTTCATGACGAAGAGAGCCCAGGGTCCAGACCACTGGGTGGCGCGACGAAGTGGTGGCTTCACCACTCACTGATCTCCCTCCAGAAAGACATCGAAGCCCTCGGTGGATTGCTGACGCTGCGAAGAGGCCACGCCGCCGCCGTTGTGCGCGAGGTGGTGCGCGAGACCAACGCGGGAGCCGTGTTCTGGAACCGGCGCTACGGAGTAACCCGCGAACTCGATGCAGCACTCAAGACCGAACTGCGAGACGCAGGCCTTCTGTGCGAGAGCTTTGCCGGGAACCTGCTCTATGAACCCTGGGCGATTAGAACGGGCGAGGATCGCCCATTCCGGGTTTTTACCCCTTTTTGGCGGGCGTGTTTAGCTTCCGAGCCACCGAGGACGCCCCTCAGCGCGCCCTCGTCGCTCACCAGCCTGAGCGGACTTCCCTCCGACGATGTGAGTGGTTGGGATCTTCTTCCGACCTCCCCGGATTGGTCCGAGGGCCTCGCAGTAATGTGGGAACCAGGCGAGCAAGGGGCCGCTAATCGCCTAAGTGATTTCGTGAGCAATGTCCTCAAGAACTACCACCGGCGGGATGAACCAGGGCCGGTAACAACCTCACGGCTGAGTCCCCACTTGCGCTTCGGGGAGATTAGCCCTCACACCATCTGGCACGCCCTAGAGCGGACTTTGCCCTCTGATGCCCAGAAAAACAAGGCCAAGTTCTTGAGCGAGATCGGGTGGCGAGAGTTTTCCTACAACATTCTGTTCCACTTCCCAGAGCTTGCGTCCAAGAACTTCAGACCAGAGTTCGATCGCTTTCCTTGGGGCGAACCGGAGCCCGGCGCCTTGAGGGCCTGGCAGAAGGGCCGCACCGGTGTGCCACTCGTTGACGCAGGCATGCGCGAGCTCTGGAGAACGGGATACAT
>WLEA01000074.1 GCA_009704535.1 Actinomycetota bacterium | reverse complement strand
CACCGTATTGGCGCGACCACCAAAGGGGGCAATTTCCCCCGCGAAGGATTCCACCAAGCCTCGGAGACCAAATTTCGAGGCGACATAGACCGATCCCCCGGGCTCTCCCCGCAATCCGGCAGTGGAGGAGATGAAGACAGCTCCCAGCGATCGGGGAGTCTTTTTCATCAGAGTCTCCAGTTGCGCAGCGACATGAAAAGCTCCCTGCAAATTGACCGCCATCACTCGGTCGTAGTCTGACCAGTCCAGACCATCGAGGGGCCCGGTCGTATTAACGCCAGCCGCATACACCACAGCGGAGATACTCCCGCTGTCATCAATAGCGCTCAGCACCTCCCGCACGCTGTCACGGTGAGTCACATCCATCGCCTTTCCCATGACGCCGTCGATAGAGGGCGCGGTGAGATCCACCGCGATGACGGGGAGTCCCACCTCACGAAAGTGAGCCACGCAGGCTTCACCAATGGTTCCTGCTGCACCGATCACCACTGCAACCATTAGCCCTGCACCACCTTTCTGATTGCCTCACGTATAGAGGATGTTTGCGGGACAACACTGTGCTCCAGCGAGAGGGCGCCCGGTATTGGAACGTCCGGGACCGCGTGCCTGCCAAAGGACATGGGAGAGACACCGGATTCGAACACTCGGGTAATGAGCTCCGCGGTGAGCCCGAAACTGTGATAGTCCTCGTCGACGACCAGCAGCCGACCAGTCTTTCTTACCGACTGCGCAACGGTCGCGGTGTCGAGCGGGACGACGCTTCTGAGGTCGATGAGCTCCACGCTGATTCCCTCAGCAGCCAGCTCTTCGGCGGCCGCGTAGGCACTGAGCACCGTTGCGCTCAGTGTCGCCACCGTGACGTCTGCCCCTTCGCGGACAATCGCAGCGACACCGATGGGCACCACGTAGCGCTCCGGGGGGACGTCCGAGCCAAAAGGAAAGTCTTCTGCGCGAGTCAACAACAAACTCTTGTGCTCGATAAACACAACCGGATCCTCGGATTCCACGGCGGCTGCCATCAAGCCTTTGGTGTCGTAGGGGTTAGATGGTGCCACCACCTTCAAACCGGGCAGGTGGGCAAAGAGGCCCCATAAACACTGCGAATGTTGAGCGCCAGAACCGATGCAACCACCGGCGGTCTTAATCACGATAGGCATGGTGATTCTGCCACCCGACATGTAATGGTTCTTAGCAATCGCGTTATAGACCTGATCGAGGCAGACGCCAATGAAATCAACGAACATAATCTCCAGCACCGGGCGATAGCCCTCGAGCGCTAGCCCGACACCCATTCCGGTAATGGCCGTTTCTGAAATCGGGGTGTCGACCACACGCAGCTCACCAAACGTTTTCTGGAGACCTCGGGTGGCTCCAAAGACGCCACCCTGGCGACCGACATCTTCTCCGATGACGACCACCGACGAATCGCGCTCCATTTCCAGATGCAACGCTTCAGAGACACACTGCGAAATATTAAGGTTTCGGGCCATCACGCCACCTCGACGAAAACATGTCGGAGGGCTGTGGCAGGGTCTGGTGACCGGTCTGCACGCACCGAGGCGAGGAGGTCCGCCATCGCCGCTTTGACAGCAGCGCTCAGGGAGTCGACCTGCTCGGCACTTGCCACCCCACTGCTGATGAGTCGCTGTGCGGTGAGCTCCAGCGGATCGGCTTTGCGCCGGCGCTCCTTTTCTTCCTCGGTTCGATACGTGTCAGCATCGCCCTCGAAGTGCCCTCGAAAGCGATAGCACATGGCTTCAATCAAGGTTGGCCCTCCGCCGTCGCGCGCCCGTTGCACGGCAGCGCCGAAGGCGTGTGCGACTGCTTCCACATCAGTGCCATCGACTCGAACTCCGTGGGCGGACCACGCCGGGGCTCTCTCTGCAATCGTCGCAGTCGCACTTGCCTGATGAAAAGGCACCGAAATTGCCCACTCGTTGTTTTCGACCACAACGACTACGGGCAGCTGATGAACTCCCGCCATGTTCATCGCCTCGTGAAACGCACCCGTGTTGACTGCGCCATCCCCCACTACGGCAACCGCGACGGCATCGCTTCCGCGCAGGCGGGCGGCCCACGCGTGACCGATCACAACGGGTAGTCCTGCTCCCACGATGCCGGTTGCCGAGAACTTGAGAGAGGGATCAAACAAGTGCATATGTCCGCCAAACCCTCCGCACAGCCCTGTTTCTTTCTCGAAAATCTCTGCCAGCATCGCTCTCATGTCGACGCCTTTGGCAATTGCGTGAAGGTGGTTTCTGTGCGTGCTCGCCAGAGCGTCGTCGGCGCGCAGGAATCCTGCCAGCCCAGCTCCGATAGCTTCCTGGCCCACACCAGTGTGGA
This sequence comes from Actinomycetota bacterium, assembly GCA_009704535.1. Classification (GTDB taxonomy): domain Bacteria; phylum Actinomycetota; class Actinomycetes; order Actinomycetales; family Microbacteriaceae; genus Pontimonas. The sequence goes on along the minus strand of WLEA01000074.1, from coordinate 4,603 downwards.
GTTCCCCGTGGATTTCTCTGGTGGGCACCCCCTCGAGACACGCCAGCTCAAACTCCCGCATCCACACCATGTATCCAAAGCGTTCCCACACGCTAACCATCACTACCTCCTGGCACTGCTTCCTCCCACTCGACAACAGTCCCCGACGTGTCGGCGCAATACACGGCACGGCCTTCGGAAAATTCGGTGATTGAGCCGAGCATTTCCCCTCCCGCTCGAGCGTTCTCCCAGACAGCGCGCTCTAAATCGGGCACAAGAAAAGCAGCGTGCGCTCGGCCTGGTTGCAGCGGTAGGCGGTCGTCCACCCCACCGGGGATATTTCTAAAATGAATGAACTCCAACACCTGGTCGCTATACGGAGCCCGACACTGCAACAAATCTGCCCGTAAACCTGCGACACCGGTCATCGACTGAATCAGATCAGACATATCCGGAGCTTCAAACACCACCTCGAAACCCAAGAGTCCGGTGTAGTGAGAGAGAACCTTGTCAATACTGGATACAGCAATACCCGTGTGGTGCCAGGCCCAGGCCCCCGCCGCGTTCACTTCAGGGCCTTCACGAACATATTCACTGCCGCAAAAACCAGCAGGGCAGCAAATCCGATTTGGAGGACACCCGCCTCGATGATGAGCGCGAGAGCAACGCCCGCGATTGCGCCCGGCACCGATCCGGCTCCGATGCGAAATCCTCGAACCCACTGGGTGAATCCAGACCGAGTCAGTCGGAGCGCCCCAAAGAGGGCCAGCGGAACCATGGCGACGAGGGATGTGCCTGCTGCTAGTTGCTGGGGAAACCCAAAGATCGCCACCAGCAGTGGAATGACGATGATGCCGCCCCCCACACCCAGGAGTGCAGAGAGAAAGCCCATCGCTAGACCGCTGGCGGCGAAGCCGAGTGCAACCGCCACGGTCACCTCGCCGACAAACCCAGTTGCGCTGCCCAAGGATTCCATCCCGATGCGAACCGCCGCGGCCACAAGGAGAAGGGCAAAGAAGATTTGAAGCCAACGAGCCTGCAGCTTTTTGACCGCGATAGTGCCAAGCCAACTCCCGAGAATTCCCCCGGCAATCAAGAAGGGAACAGAAAGCCAGAACACCGAACCGGCCAGCGCATAGGTGAGCGCTCCACTGGACGCTCCGAGAGCCACCACCACCAGAGAGGTTGCCTGTGCCTGCTTTTGTTCAGTGCGCATCAGCAACACCAACAGAGGAACAAGAATGATTCCCCCGCCCACTCCAAAGAGCCCAGAGAACACTCCCACGACAAGCCCCAGCAGTACATCTTTGACCAGTGGCCCTCCGTTGCGATTCACATTGCTACACTAAACCAAATCTGGTCTGACCGGTAAGTGCGGTTCACGCTGTTGTGCATCGCGAGAGGGCGATAAGGGCATTAGGTGGCAGAGAAGCCGAAAAAAGGCGGAATGGGCGGCGGGCTTGTTCCCGGAACCTACCCTCCCCCCACGACATCACGGCCACAGCTGGTCGGTGAGAAATTTGCGGTAGTGGCGGGACACCCTCTGGTCAGCATGGTGGCGATGAGTGTTTTTGAGGCCGGGGGCAACGCTGTAGACGCAGGCGTGGCCGCCGGTATCGCCTCCACTGTGATCCAGGTCGATATGGCAAACTTCGGCGGCATCGCTCCGATTCTCATTCGGGAAGCAGGTAGCGACCAGTGTGTCTCGATTGCCGGTGTCGGGCGGTGGAGCGAAAGCGTGTCGCTCGATGCCATGCTGGCTCGCCACGGCGGGAACCTACCATTGGGGGGAGCGCCCTGCATCGTCCCCGGTGCTCCTGCGGGCTGGCTCAGCGCCCTCTCTCACTCAGGCACAATGAGCTTTGCCGAGGTCGCGCAGCCCGCACTTGCCTACGCTCGCTCTGGCTTTCTCCTCGATCCCGGACTCGCGCTCAGTCTCGAAATTTGTGCTCGAGGATTCGGCCAATGGCCCTCGAGTGTCGAGGTGTATCGCCCGGGAAACATACCTCTCCAGGTCGGCGACCGCTTGGTCCAACCGGCCCTTGCGAACACTCTCGAGCGTCTTATCGAGGCAGAAAAACGCAGTCGTGGCTCCAGGGAAGAGGGAATTCGAGCCGCCCACGACGAGTTCTATTCGGGCGACATCGCCCGCATAATCAGCGCGGCCGTGCAGGAAAACGGTGGATTCTTGACCGTCGACGATTTCGAGGGCTTCGACGCTGAAGCCGCGCTGGCACCTTCCGTGCTCGTCGATGGGTGGCGGGTGCACGCAACACCCTCGTGGAGCCAAGGACCAGTGGCTTTGCAGATTCTGGGAATCATGATGCGAACCCCAGGAACGTGGCATCACCTCGTCGAGGCAACCACGCGCGCGTTGTGCGACCGAGAGGATTTCCTCGCTGCTCCCGATGTGATGGACAAGGACATCCAGGAGCTCCTCGACGAGGACTACTTAGATTCCCTCGCTCGAGGAATCACTGATGAGGCAGCGCCCGGTCGTAGCTTTGCTACCGGCGCCCCCGGCACCGCACTGGGTAGCACCACCTCGATTGTCACAATGGACGCATCGGGGTGCAGCTTCGCAGCATCCCCCTCCGACACCCTCGATGGTGGCCCCATCATCAGGGAATTGGGAATTCTGTGCTCCCCCCGGGGCGTCCAAAGCAGGCTCAGTAGCTCCCACCCCAATCGATTGCGCCCCGGCGGGCGCCCAGTCGTTACGCCAGCACCCATCATCGCGACACGGGGTGATGAGTCGTGGGCGGTGGCCTGCCCCGGAGGCGATGTGATTGTCCAGGCGATGGCGCAGGTCATGTGGCGGGTCATGACCACCGAGACCAGTCTGCAAGAAGCCGTGGAGGCTCCGCGAATTGCTGCATTCAATGCGCCGAGCGCCTTCCACCCGCACCCGAGTGCTGACCGCCTGGTCTATACCGAGGGCAGAATCAGTGACAGCGAGCGGGAGAACCTGCGCGCACATGGTCACCACGTTGAGGTATGGCCGGACTTCGAATTTGACGCTGGGTCCGTCCAAACCATTCGCAGCGCCCCCAACACTCAGGGCGAGCGCGTCCTCTCCGTGGGGGCCGACCCACGACGACTCGCCTACGCAATAGCCCGATAACGAAGGACACCATGATCGATCTCGAAAAAGTCATCGCCGACACACAATCCCTCATCAGCATCGATAGCCAAAATCCCGGTGTGGGGGAAGGCGAGTGCGGCGCCTGGGTGTCTCGCCGGCTGTCGGACATGGGACTTACTCCCACCGCTATGACCGTGCAGAAAAATCGAGACAACATAATCGCAACAGTGCCCGGCGGGGACTCACCGCGGCTCGTCATTCTCGGGCACCTCGACACCGTCCCCATCGGTGAGGGGTGGAGTGTGGATCCCTTGGGCGGCGAGATTCGCGAGGACAAGATTTATGGCCGCGGTGCCTGCGATATGAAGGGTGGGGTTGCTGTTGCGCTCGGACTGCTTGAGGCACTGGGCACCCACAACGTCACTCCGGCAGGTGACGTGGTTTTCGTCGCAACCGTGGACGAGGAAGCTCCCGACATGGCGGGCGCCCACCACCTTGTCGCGAGCGACGTCCTTCGCCCGACTGATCAAGTCATTGCTCTTGAACCCACCGGCACGAAGCTACGCATTGCCCAGATGGGTCTGCGCTGGCTCACGGTGAAGGTCACCGGAAAAATGGCCCACGCAGGCAGAGCACACCTCGGGATTGATTCAGCCCACGTGATGGCCAGAATCGTGGATCGCCTCAAGGGCCATATCGAAGCCCTCCCGTATGTCGACGACATTTTGGGGCGGCCCCGATTCACCTGTGGCACTTTCCACGCGGGGGTGGCCACCAATGTGGTCCCGCCCACGGCTGAGGCGTCATTCGACATCAGAATTGTGCCGCCCATGGTGATTGAAGATGTCATCCCCATGGTCGACACCATTGCTCACGCCGTGCTCAGGGATTTCCCGGGGGCGACCTTCACGATCGATGGGCTCGGTGCCCCCAGGCCCCCGGTGCGAGCAGCAGAGGATGCCCCCATCATCCGCGGTCTGCGAAGCGCCTACCAGTCCGTGGTGGGTTCTTCACTGCCCCAGGGTGACGACGACGGTCACGAAGCCTACACAGACGCCTCTATGGTCGCCGCCTTGACCGGGTCAACCTCCTGCACGGTGTTCGGTCCAGGCTCGACAGACCGGGCGCATACCGCCGATGAGTTTGTGCCCATTTCCGACCTCGAACTCGTCTCCCGAGTGATGTGGCAGATGGTCTTCGACTGGGACGTCATCTGCCGCGCCACTACTGACTAAACACCGACATCCTGAAGGAGAGCAAGACATGATCATTGACGCCTACAACAACGTGTGGCAGGCCGGGGGTACGTCTGACTACCTGACCGCAGAGTCCTACACCCCAGAGGACATGCTCAAGGCCATGGACCTGGCGGGGGTAGATATGGCCGTTGGCTGCTCTCTTGGACAAATGGTCGATAACAGTTTCATAGCCGAGACGGTGGCGAAGTACCCCGAACGTGTCATCGGATTTGGTCAGGTCAACCCTCGCAACCTTGATGCCGTTGACACCATCGACCACCTGTCCCAAACGCTTGGCTTG
>WLEA01000073.1 GCA_009704535.1 Actinomycetota bacterium | reverse complement strand
ACTCGCGTGCCGATCGCCCTCGCAGGAGCCTCTGCTCTGCTCGTTCTTGGCGGCGGGCTCGCGCTATTCGTAGGACTCGTCGTCGGAGGTGGCGCAGAGCCTCTCATTCTGGTCGATCCCGGTGAGGCTGTGAGATACGGCCTCCCCATTGCTAAGGGACTGGTGAACTTCGGGGCAGCGTTAGCCATCGGGAGCTTGCTGGTGGCGGCCTTTGCGCTGAGTGCCACAACACCGGCTTTCGACACCGCACTTCTTGTTGCTGCCGTGGGTGGCGCTCTGTGGACGCTTTCTGCTGGGGTGACCGCGTTCGTGACCTTTCTTGCGGTCTACCTGGAGCCGATATCACCAAGCAAAGAGTTTGGTGATGTGTTGTGGTTGTTTATGACCGAGACTGACGTTGGCCTGGCCTGGTTGATCACGACCGGCATGGCAGCGACGGTGAGCGTAATGGCGCTCATGGTCCGCTCTTACGCGCTGGTTGCGCTCACCGGTGTCATTGCGGTTTTCGCGCTGTGGCCTCTGGCAGAGCAGGGGCACGCTGCCGGCTCTGCCAATCACGGTCTCGCTGTCAGCTCCTCCTTCGTCCATGCTGTCTTTGCCGCGTTTTGGATCGGCGGACTTGTGACGATGGCCGTGATTGTGTGGGCTAATCGCCCGGCCGCTAAGGAATTTGCGACAATCCTCGCTCGCTATTCAACAATTGCGCTCGTCAGCTTCATCGCTGTCGCCGCGTCTGGTGTCGCGAACGCGTTTCTTCGGATCGGGTCATTTGAGGGCCTCCTCTCCGGTTACGGGGTCTTGGTTCTCGCCAAGGCGGTTGCTCTCACGGTTCTGGGGCTGTTTGGGGTGTCCTACCGTCGCTCACTGCTGGGCAAGTTGAGTGCTTCCCGTGCAACAACAGCTGTGATGGCGAGGGTCATGGGCGCTGAACTTGCCGTGATGGGTGTTGCCTCGGGATTAGCAGCCGCGCTGGCTCGGACGCAAACGCCGGTCCCGGAGGCGACCACGGAGCAGGTCACGCAGGCCACCTCTGCCGAAATTCTGACTGGGGAGGCGCTTCCGCCGGAGTTTATGTGGGAGTACGTCGTTACCCAGTGGCGCGTTGAGCTGATATGGGCGCTGATTGTTGCTTTTGGCATCTTCTTCTACGTTGCAGGCCACATCCGTTTGGCACGACGAGGAGACCACTGGCCGATTGCGAGGACTATCTCGTGGGTTGCGGGGATGGCCCTATTGGCCATCGCGACGCAGTCGGGACTGGCGTTCTATGGTGTCTATCTCTTTAGCGTCCACATGATGGGGCACATGATCCTGAGCATGGCGGTTCCACTGCTGTTGGTGCTCTCAGCCCCGGTGACGCTGGCGTCGCGGGCGATTGTCGCCCGCAAAGACGGATCACGCGGTGCCAGGGAATGGATTCTTGGCCTGGTTCATTCCCGCTATCTCGCCGTCCTCGGTCATCCTGTGGTTGCGGCATCGATTTTTGCCCTGTCACTGATTGTTTTCTATTACTCACCGCTCTTTGAGTGGGCGGTGCAAGAGCACGTGGGACACCAGTGGATGATTCTGCACTTCGTTTTTTCTGGCTATCTCTTCGCGCAAGCGCTTGTGGGAGTTGACCCTTCCCCTCACAACCCTCCCTACCCACTCCGACTCATCATTGTGTTCGCCACTATGGCGTTCCACGCATTCTTTGGGCTGAGCCTCATTTATGGCACTGGACTACTTGCCCCCGAGTGGTATGGCGCGATGGGTCGGGAATGGGGGTTGAGCCCACTGGCGGACCAGCAGCGAGGTGGGGAGGTGGCATGGAGCCTCGGGGAGATTCCCACGCTTGTTTTGGCCATCGTGGTCACGTATTCGTGGTCCAAGAGCGACGACCGCAAAAACAAACGTCGGGATCGACAAGCCGATCGTGATGGCGACCAAGAGCTCAACGCATATAACGCGATGTTGAGCGCGAGGCACGCTGCTGATGCGAGGGCTAATAGAGGTTGAGCACCGGTTCGTCTAGAGCTGTCCCTCTGACCACACCGAGAACTTTGAAGGGAACAAGCTCGGTGACCTCTGCGAGGCTGCCATCGAAAAGAGATTGCACTTGGATCGAAACTTCCGCAACGCCGCTGTTGGCAACAAGCGACCAGGTGGCCCGGTCTGCAGCAAGCCGAAGAGACACGTCAGGGTAGTCGAGAACCGTCCACTGTGGTGCCCCGACCACCCGGTCGGCGATGGTCACACCGAAGGGGCACCCTACGGGTTGGAGAACAGCTTGAGCAACGCAGTCGTTCAGGAAGTCCTCAACCGCTTCTGTGGTTCTCGCAACCAGCCGCTCTGTGGGCTCGATGGGAACCCGAAGTTGAACGCGCTCGCCCACCTCAGTCAGCGTGGCGAACGTTTCCGGGGCGGCGAGCCATTCTGTCTCCAGCGATGCCCCGTAAACACCGGGCACAAGCACGGAGGTCTGGGCGGGAACGCCCAGGCGACTCACCAGTAATTGGCGCCCGTTAACATCGACACGGTCGTCGCCTGGCACGATCAGCTCCACTCGACCGAGCGGTGGCCGGTCGAAAGCCCACGTTCTAAAGAGGAATAGCACCGGCTCTCCGGCCCGCACAACGAAGAAGGTGCTCTCGGGTTGACCGCCGAGAAGATACTCCGTTTGGACCAGAATGTCGCCGTTTGGCAGGGTCGCAGAGCCGAGGATGCGCGCATCCTGGAGCTCACCCTTGAGGGGCACGATGGCCGGAACTTCTGGCATGCCGGCGTGTCTGGCTGCGGCCACGTAGTCGCCGGATTCCAGCGCACGAAGGTAGCTGGCGACGTGTCCTGCGGGGGAATACACGGTCAGGTTAAGCGCCAGCACGCTTCCCAGCCACAGTGCGACAATTGCTAGGGCAATAAGCCCGAATCTCCGCACAATCGGCCACATAGATGCAATCCTAGGTGGGTTGCTTGGGCCATAGCCTGAGTTGGCCACAGAGCAAGGATGATAGTGAGCGACCTGGTTTCCCTGAATCCCCAGCAACGGGAGATTTTGCAGGGAATGGAAGACACCCTGGATCATCTCTTCATCACGGGCCGGGCGGGGACAGGCAAAACAACGCTGCTCCACGAGTTCGTGGCGACCACGGCCAAGAGGGTGGCAGTGTGTGCTCCCACGGGTGTTGCCGCGTTGGCCATTGGCGGCCAAACCATTCACTCACTCCTTCGTTTGCCACTGGGAATCATTGGCGATCGCGAATTGGGCTTTATTCCGAAGGAATCTCTGGCCGTCTTGGCCAACCTCGATGCTTTGGTGATCGATGAAGTATCTATGGTGTCGGCGGATGTCGTGGATGCCATCGATCGTCGCCTTCGCCAGGCGAAGCGACGGCGTAACAGCCCCTTTGGCGGCATCCAGATGGTCATGTTCGGCGATCCGTATCAGCTCTCCCCAGTGGTCTCGGGGCAGGCCGAGAAGGCCTACTTTCTCGATCATTACCGGTCCTCGTGGTTCTTTGACGCCAAGGTCTGGTTGAACACCGAGATGACTACGTTCGAGCTCGACACAATCCATCGCCAGGCTGATGGCGAATTTCGCGCTGTGCTCAATGCGCTTCGCGAAGGACGGATGGACCCAGAGATGGGCCGGATGCTCAACGAACGCGGAATGCGTGAGCCAGATGACCCTGAATTGATTACGTTGACCACCACCAACGCTTCTGTCACCAGAATCAACAGCATTGCTCTGGAGCGCCTCGAGGGCAAGGCCAAAATCGCTCACGCAGACATCGAGGGCGACTTCGGTTCAACGTCCGCCTACCCGGCCGATGAGCAACTCGTCTTGAAACCGGGCGCGCGGGTGATGTTTCTCCGAAACGACACTGCTGGCCCTGATGGGCCCAGGTTTGTCAACGGCACGATCGGCACGGTCACAAAAATCACCGACACCGTGGGCGTTGATATTGACGGCGAGGGCGTGTTGGTCGAGCCGGTGACGTGGGAAAAGATCCGTTACGAGTATTCGCCAGCGACGAAGACCATCAGCCACGACGTGGTAGCCGAGTTCACTCAGTTTCCGCTGCGTCTGGCATGGGCAGTCACCATTCACAAGGCTCAGGGCAAAACCCTTGATGCTGCCGTTATCGACCTTGGCCAGCGGGCCTTTGCTCCCGGCCAGACGTATGTGGCATTTAGTCGGCTGACGAGCCTCGATGGTCTGTATTTGAAGAGGCCCTTGAGCCCTTCGGACATCATTGTTGACCAGGATGTGTTGAGGTTTATGTCTAATCCGCGCGGCACGAATCGCCTGATTTAGCCCTCACCAGCAGACGCCAGGGGTGCTTGGCTGATATAAATCTAGGCATGCGCAAATTCGTGGGTCTCACCAGGTATGCAGTTTTCGTTCCAGCCCTTGCAGCAATGGTCGGGGCGATCCTCCTGCTCGCGCAGGGCTCCATTGCAGTTGTCGTGGCTGTCTTTGACTCCATCGCTATTCAGACCCCGCTCAAGGACACTGTGGTCGAGGTGCTCACCGCAGTCGACGCGATTCTTTTGGGGACCGTCCTCCTCGTCATCGGCTATGGCCTTTATGAGCTTTTTGTGGATAGCGATATCGAGTTGCCCAAGTGGCTCCAGGTTCGCGATCTCGACGACCTGAAGTCGAAGCTCATCGCAGTGGTGGTTGCGATTATCGCTGTGATTTTCGTCGGTGTCGTCATTAACAGCGATCGGGCAGCCGATGTGATTTCCTACGGAGTGGGCGCTGGGGCACTGCTCCTCGGACTTGCAGCTTTTGCCTTCGCCACCAAGAAAGATTCGGGGGCAACGCCCACCGTTACGGGGACTTCAGTGCCGAAGGCATAGAACGTCGGTGTGGAGCGAGTGAGTGCGTGTAGCGTCACGTCATCGTTGGCACATGTGTTGGGGCAGACTTGGTCGCTCCTAAACCCCATCCACATCACCCACCAGCGAGCCCTTTACACCACTCACAGGGAGTTGACTCGACCGGATAGCCTCTGCCAGAGCACGCACTCCCTGCATGGGGGAGTCGCGCACGCTGGTCACCCTGTCTAACGCCCCTTCGTGATGGGCGGTCATGAGCGCTCGGAACACGACGTGTAATTCCGACGAGCCCAGGTGGGCTGGAGAGCCACCCCTCCTTCGAACAAACACCTGTGGTCTTTCGGCGCTCACCCACGGGGTTCTAGCTAACCTTCCGAAGCTTCACAACCGCCGTGGGCCGCCGCCGAATCAGACGATTTTTTGGCGCGTGCGAAAAAGGGGGGAAGACCTCAGGGCTACTTGACAACTGGAGTTCATTTAAGATAAATATAATTTAGTAGAGCTGGCTGATCAAGAAAAGTAGTGCCATCCACGTCGTGGAACACAAAAGTTTTTGACTCAGTGGTTCTGAACAACCGGCAAAGTTCTTGAAGGAGAATCGTTTTGAAATTCATGACGTTCAGCCTGTTGACCGTCGCCCTAGTGGTGGGCGTTGTAGGCCCTTCGGAGGAGCCGGCTTGGGCTACATCTGATCAGGCGACATCCGTCAAAGTAGGCCCCGACGCCTTCTTGGCGGGTATGTATGTCGAGGCTGGCGTGAAAGAGAACGGGAGTTTCGGAAGTAGTTCGGCGGCCCCTGCTGGATTTCATCCTCAGCCTGGCCCCACCGGGAAATTAGGTTTCGTCGCGGTCAGGGATACCGCACAATCGAGTTGGTCCGCGGCTAGTGCGGCCGGTTTAGTCGACGGCGATTTTTTTGTCCCAGGTTCACCGTACGAGGGTTGGGCGCTGAAGGTTGGCTCTGTTGTGGGTAGCAATTACCACAGCGCGACTGATATCCCGGGCTCCCTCGGGAGCGTCACGAATGCCACTGGCACCTCTGGCAACAACACTGTCAGTTGGTCGAGTACCGCTCCTTTTCAAGGTGTGACTATCGCGAAAACTTATTCCCTGCCGCAAGCGGGCCAGAGAGTTGACGTTTCCGTAACGCTCACGAACACCACTGGAGCCCCGATTACGGACATCTACTACGGCCGAGGAGTGGACCCAGACGACGGAAATTCTACGTCTGACCCCTATACATCGACAAATACGATTGTGTCGCAGATTAATGAGGGGGGATCATCGTCTCGAGTTTCTGCCGCGTTCGGGCGAGGTGCACAGATCTTTCTTGATTCCACGGACCCGCGGTCTCGTGTTGCCCGAGAGGACAATGATTTTACCGCCGACTTTGATCCCCAGGCCGTGTGGGACGGTTCGGGGGTTTTTTTGGGGACGGTATCCAACTCTGCTACAGAAGATGCGGGCATAAATCTAGCGGTTAAGGTCGATTCCTTAGCTCCTGGTGAATCGTCAACCCTTACTTTTTCCTACCTCTTGACCGCTTCTGCAGCGGGCGGTGGCTCCAGCTCCGGTGGCGGTGGTGCTGCTGTTGGTGAACCTGAGCTGCCCGCGGATCCTCGGTTAGCTCTTGATTTTAGGGGGCGTGCTGGGCAACCCTCGGAGGGAGCTGTTGTTGATGTTTCCGGGTTGAGTGTTCCAGCTGGCGCTGTAGCGACAGTGTCTCTTTGTGCCCCTGAGGTGAAGCTTTTCGAAGAGGTTTCAACTGGTGGGGCGTTTGACAGGGCTGTTGCACTGCCTGCAGGGCTCGCCCCTGGTTCCTCCACCGTGGTGTATCAGGTGCTCCTTCCCTCAGGAGAAGTGTTGGCGTTGAATGTTGTTGTTGAGATTGGTGACGGTGGTGTGATCACCTCTGTTTCCGAGAACGTGGTGGGTTTGCCATCTTCGGGGGCGTGCGGGGATATATCGGCGCTCGCTGACACCGGTGTGAGGAGTTCTTCCTTACCGTGGTGGGCCATCATCACAATTTTTGGTGGCTTGATGTTGATTCTGTATAGTCGCCGGGCTGTGAAAATGGCGGAAGCGTTTGATGCGAGGCTTGATGAGAATGGTCACAGGACTCCGTGGGAGATCCTGTCCACCCCGATTCGT
>WLEA01000072.1 GCA_009704535.1 Actinomycetota bacterium | reverse complement strand
TATCTGGAACTGTTCGTTAACAGTCACAGCACTGTCGATGGCAATAGAGCCATCGGGTCGCTCTGGTGTGTAGTTGAGCTCACACAAAGCGGAGTGGCCAGTACCCGCGTTGTTCCAGGCGTTTGAGCTCTCGTGGCCCACAGCGGAAAGGCGCTCGACAATCAGAATCTTCCAGGTCGGCTCAAGCTCGTGGAGCACAGTGCCAAGGGTGGCACTCATGATGCCCCCGCCGACCAAGACCGCGTCATACCGTTGTGTCACAGGCCAAGTCTAGGACAGCGGACACGGGCCTAGGATGGGCTGGTGAGCCACGCTCCCGAACAATCGAAGCCATCCTGGCTTAGCCTCGCTGGTGTTGGCCTCGCCGGTGGCCTATTTGCCGGCGTCTTCGGGGTTGGCGGCGGACTCATCATGGTGCCCTTGTTGCTGTGGTGGACCACTCTCGACCAGAGGCGCGCCCACGCGACCTCTCTGCTGGCCATTACCCCCGTCGCGATAGTCGGCGGGGTCTCTTATGCAGTGGGTGGAGTGTTCGCCTGGCTCCCTGCCATCTTTGTGGCAATCGGTGGAATCTTTGGGGCTCAGATTGGTGCCTGGTTGCTTCGAAAAATCGCTGTCGGCGTTCTCCTCTGGGGATTTATCGCCTTCATTCTTGCCTCTGCCGTGATGCTCTTGATTCAGTTGCCTGACCGTTCCGCAGTCTTTGACATCACGGTCACGAGTGCCGCAATCCTATTCGGCCTGGGTGTGGCCATGGGCATCTCGGCAGGCCTCTTTGGCATCGGTGGTGGAGTCATCGTAATCCCGGTATTGATGGTGTTCTTTGGCCAAAGCGACCTCGTGGCAAAGAGCATCTCTCTGCTGGCGATGGCCCCTGGCGCCATTAGCGGCGGCGTCTCTCACCTGCGCCACAACAGCGCAACCCTGCGCGACGGCGCATGGGTCGCGGCGGGTTCGCTCATCACCACACCACTTGGTGCTGTGATTGCGTTCCTCTTGAGCCCCCGGCTCGCGGCGCTGTTGTTTGGCCTACTGATGTTTGTGGTTGCGACGAACCTGATCGCCCGGGCTTGGCGCCAGCGCGACAAAAACTAGAGCCTGCCAGCCACGATTTCTGCAATCTGGACCGCGTTCAAAGCAGCACCCTTGCGCAAATTGTCATTACTAATGAACATCGCAAGCCCGCGATTATCGGGAACGCCTTCATCCTGACGCAGACGACCAACGAAGCTGGGGTCCGCACCGGCCGCTTGGCGAGGTGTTGGCACATCAACCAACACAACACCGGGCGCCGAGGCCAGTAACTCGCGGGCCTTAGCGACTGGCAACGGCCGATCGAACTCAGCGTTGACCTGCAAAGAATGGCCAGTGAAGACAGGCACTCGGACGCACGTGCCGCTCACCAGAAGATCTGGAATCCCCAGAATCTTCCGACTCTCGTTGCGAAGTTTCTTTTCCTCATCGGTTTCGTTCAAACCGTCATCAACCAAGTTCCCGGCAAACGGGATGACATTGAATGCGATCGGTGCAGGGAACACAGTCGGTGGCCCCACATCCACGGCCGAACCGTCATGAACAAGCGCCAAGAGATCACCTTCGCGCGCCTTTTCAAACTGACCAGCCAGTTCCTGGCCGCCCTTCAGGCCGGCACCGGAGACGGCTTGATAGGTGGAAACCACAATTCTACGCAGGCCGGCCGCGTCGTGAAGTGCTTTGAGCGCTGGCATCGCCGCCATAGTCGTGCAATTGGGGTTCGCGATGATTCCCTTGGCTGGCGACACCGTCTCTTCGGGGTTGACCTCCGACACAACCAGGGGAACCTCAGGGTCCATTCGCCAACCACTTGAGTTATCAATGACGATGACTCCAGCCGCAGCAAAGCGCGGCGCCTGCTCCTTCGACAGGGTTGCTCCTGCTGAGAAGATAGCGATATCGAGGCCCGAGGGATCGGCGGTGGCAACATCTTCGACGACGATGCTGCCGTCCCCAAAGGGAAGGCTGGTCCCAGCGCTTCTCGCCGAGGCAAAGAACCTCACGCTATCCAGAGGGAATGAGCGCTCAAGGAGAAGTTCTCGAACTACCTGGCCGACTTGACCGGTCGCGCCCACAACGCCAAGGCTGACCATTAGCGCCCAGTCCCCGCATAAACAGTGGCGTCACTATCGCCATCGAGTCCAAAAGCGCTGTGAACGGCCTTCACTGCACCGGCAAGCGTGTTGGCGCGCATGATGACAGAAATCCTGATCTCGCTGGTCGAGATCATCTCGATGTTGATTCCCGCATCAGATAGAGCAGTAAACAACTGGGCAGAGACACCAGCGTTAGTGCGCATTCCTGCGCCAACGACTGAGAGCCGACCAATTTGGTCGTCGTAAATTAGGGACTCAAAACCGGACTCTTCGCGCGCTGCTTCCAGGGCGTCCACAGCCTTCTGGCCGTCTTCTTTGGGCAGAGTGAAAGAAATGTCGGTGCGCCCGCTGTCAGAGACGGAAACGTTCTGGACGATCATGTCGATGTTGGCCCCAGCACCAGCGACAATCGTGAAGATGCCAGCTGCTTTACCGGGAATATCCGGAACACCCACGACCGTAATCTTCGCCTCACTCGTATCGCCAGCAACTCCAGCAACAATCGGCTCTTCCACGTTCTCTCCCTCGCTGGTGTCAGAAACCCAGGTTCCTGATTCTTCCGTAAATGACGACCTCACGTGCAGGGTCACACCGTGACGCCTGGCAAACTCCACTGCCCTAATGTTGATGACCTTGGCTCCGGCAGCCGCCAATTCAAGCATTTCCTCGTAGCTGACGTGATCGAGCTTGGTCGCCTTCGTGACCACCCGCGGATCGGCACTAAAAACGCCATCGACATCCGTATAGATTTCACACACTTCGGCATCGAGCGCCGCAGCCAACGCCACCGCAGTCGTGTCTGATCCACCACGCCCGAGCGTGGTGATGTCTTTCGAGTCGTGATTAAAGCCTTGAAAACCAGCAACAATCGCGATGGCGCCCTGATCCAGGGCTTCTCGCACCCGGGTCGGCGTCACGTCTACAATCCGGGCGCGGCCGTGCTGGGCGTCCGTCATCATTCCGGCCTGACTTCCGGTGAAAGACCTGGCATCAAATCCCAGGTCACCAATCGCCATGGCCAACAGCGACATAGCAATCCGCTCACCAGTGGTGAGCAACATGTCCATCTCACGAGAATGGGGTGAACGGCTCACCTGGTGGGCCAAATCAATCAAATCATCGGTGGTGTCACCCATCGCTGACACCGTCACGACAACGTCGTGACCGGCCTCTTTCGCACGCGCAATGCGAGCGGCAACTCGCTTGATGCTCTCAGCATCGGCGACAGAAGAGCCACCAAACTTCTGCACAATCAAGCTCACGCGCTAACTCCAGCCCTCGAACGACCGCGAGAGCGGCCAAATACCCCCAAATTCTAGCGCCCGGTGAACGGTGCTCCGCCCGAGAGGCTAAGAGAACGTGCGGCGCCCCTCAAAGGCGCGGCCCAAGGTCACTTCATCGGCGTATTCCAGGTCGCCACCGACTGGCAACCCACTGGCGAGGCGTGTCACCTTCAGCCCTGGCTGGACCAAAAGCCTGCTGAGGTAGGTGGCGGTGGCTTCGCCCTCAAGGTTGGGGTCTGTGGCAATGATCACTTCTGTAACGGATGAATCAGCCAACCGGGTCATGAGCGAAGATATACGGAGATCATCCGGCCCGATGCCATCGATCGGACTGATGGCTCCACCGAGCACGTGGTAGTAACCCCGATACTCACGGGTTCGCTCGATGGCCAAAACGTCTTTAGCTTCCTCAACCACGCAGATCATCGCGGGATTCCGCCTAGCATCCGAACAAATACCGCACGTGTCTTGGTCAGAAATCATTCCGCAGATCTGACAGAAACGAACCTTGTCACGAATGGTCGACAGGAGCTCTGACATCTTGGTTGGGTCGTAGTTTTCATTCTGAACCACAAAGAACGCCATTCTCTGAGCTGATTTGGGACCGATGCCCGGCAGCTTCCCAAACTCGTCAATCAGATCCTGGACAATCCCCTCATACACGGCTATCTGTCCTTTGCGCCATCAACCGGGTGCTCAGAAACAAGCTGCCCCCCCAACACCTCGCGAATCACAGCCTCACCAACCTGGGACAGCGTCCCGGTTGTCAGAGTTTCGGCCTCAGCGTCTGCCTCCTCCGGGGCTTCGTAGAGGGATTCCCCCGCGACCTCCTCAACGGTTTGTTCCTCCGCGCCCGGAAGGGTGACAGTCGGCCACGATGCTCTAGCGGTGGCTTCGACCACAGTTGGCACTTCTTGAAAGACTGTCGCAGCTTGTTCTCCGGCAACAGCCTCCAAGACGAGTTCCTGGACCTTAAATCTCACGCGATGACCAGAAACTGCAAGGATGGCGTCTCTCACCAGCTCCGCATTGACCGGTAGCCCTGGGCCCTGTGGCTTCTTGAGGACGTCAGCGCTGGCCAGCGACGGAAACCCGATAGTGACTACGTCATCGACCAGGCCGACAACCTCGGTGTTAGCAAGCGCAGTCCAGACTGCCCGCTTTTTCTCACCAACAGCCTCAACAATCTTTCCCCACGAGGCCAGCATCAAGTCCAGTGACAGCGGCTCAGCCGGTTCCGATGGGGCTGACTCCGGGGACACTGGCGCAGGCGCCACTGGTTGGGAAGCATTCGCTAGGGCGGCCAGTTTTTGTGTTGAAGGTGGCGCCGTTGGTAAGGCCACTAGCTGAGGCGTTGCGGATGTCCCCATCGACACCAGCAAACGCGCCATCAACAACTCCAGGTGAAGCTTCGGCGATGTGGCACCAGTCATGGCCGTCAACGCGTCGTTGATGACATCGGCGACGGCTGAAAGCCTCGGCCCACCTATGCTGCGGGCAATTTCTGTCATCTGGTCGATTACCGGTGCGCTTGTTCCCGGGAGCAGCGCTGTTGCAGCGCTGCCGGCAGCATCGACCACGATGATGTCTCTGGTGAACTCCAACAGGTCCTCGGCAAAGCGCCTCGGATCCTGTCCTGAATGAATGACCTTATCGAGAGCCTGGAAGCTGCCCTGGCTATCGCCGCTGGCGATGGCAGTCATTACTTCAGCGAGGAGTTCGCCGTGGGTGTAACCCAGGAGGGCGACCGCGCGATTGTAGGTGACATTCGCATCAGGTGACCCAGCAATCAGCTGATCAAGGACAGACAGCGTGTCTCTGACGGACCCGCCGCCGGCCCGAACAACCAGTGGCAAAACCCCCTCCTCAACAGCAACGCCCTCGGTGGAGCACATCTGCTCGACATAGCGAAGAAGTTCAGCTGGCGGCACCAAGCGGAAGGGGTAATGGTGAGTGCGGGATCGAATTGTCCCAATCACCTTGTCAGGTTCCGTGGTCGCGAAGATGAACTTCACGTGCTCCGGTGGCTCTTCGACAATCTTGAGGAGCGCATTGAAGCCCTGGGGTGTGACCATGTGTGCCTCATCAAGGATGAAGATCTTGAAGCGGTCCCTCGCAGGGGCGAACACTGCCCGCTCACGAAGTTCGCGCGCATCATCAACGCCGTTGTGGCTTGCGGCATCAATCTCGACGACGTCGAGAGAGCCGCCCCCATCTCGAGAAAGCTCAACACAGCTGGGGCAGACACCGCACGGAGTATCAGTGGGGCCCTGCTCGCAGTTCAAACAGCGGGCCAGAATCCGTGCTGAAGTCGTCTTGCCGCAACCCCTCGGTCCGCTGAACAGATAAGCGTGATTGACCCGGTCTGTCGTCAGTGCATTGCGGAGAGGATCTGTAACCTGAGACTGGCCGATGAGTTCGGCAAAAGTCTCTGGACGATACCGGCGATAAAGAGCGTGAGCCACACCTGGAGCCTACCGGGCTCCGCCGATGAGGGCCGCGGTCTGTCGCGCAGGCTGCGAAATCGTCGAAACGGCGGTTAGGCAACTCGCCCACAGAACGTGAGGTCAGTTCTCTCTGGACCCCTTGAATAGGGCCGAGCGGGTAATCCTCGCGGCCTTCACGAGCAAGTCTCGAAGCCGAGCAACGGGAGCGTTAGTCTGAAAAAATCGCAGATCTGCCTGTTCGACGCGACCGCCGATCCGGATTCGGAACATCGGGGTATAGACGCTCCTCCGAATCGTCAAACCGCGCACTGATGAAGCTAGGAATTTCTCTGAGTCAAAAGGTCGTCCCTGTTCGATCCAGGCATCCACGTGCTGGAATCTGCCTAGGTACGGCTGAGCAATCTGGCCTGACATCATTGCGAACCGATCATTCACGCCACCAAAACTGCCCCACGCGGGGGTGTAGATCTCTGGCCGACCGATTCGTGACTTTATCGCCAAGGAGAACACGCGCCAGCGAATCCAGAGGCGCCCGGCGATTCTTACGTCCGGGCGAAGGACAATAGCAACGTCGGCCGTCTCTTTCATCATCTGGGCGCTATGACTCAAGGCGAGCATGTATATGAGCGCAAATTCAATACTCTTGCCCCTGTCACGATAAGCATCACCCAAGGACAGCAGACTGGCCGCCGGAGCCTGAGCACGAGAAGCAAGGACCGACTGGTCCAGATAGGTCACGGGCAGGCTGCTGAGCGATTCCGGAACTGTGGTCTCTACAAAACCAGATTCGCCAGACCGGGGATTGGCGATTGCACCTTCTGGTCGAACCAGAACGATATTGGTGCGGGTTGTCAACCCGGGGATTCTAGACAGCGGCCTAATCACCCTTGACACAATCGAAGCCTCGGTGGCGCTCAAGCTCCTGTTCAGCCCGACGATGTGAACATGAACGGAGATAGCCACCAGCTAAGACTAAACTCATCGGGCCAGGAATGAGAGGACTCCTCGCGCACCCGCCAGAGCCCAGTTACCCTTGCTACGTTTCCGTCCTAGGGGAGTTAGCCAAGTTAGCGCCACGCGAGGAGCCACCCCGAGTTTATCGTTAGGATGACTAGAGCGTTGGTGGACCTAGGTCTTCCATTGCACCG
>WLEA01000071.1 GCA_009704535.1 Actinomycetota bacterium | reverse complement strand
CCCGTGTCGGCCCTCTTGCGCTCAACACTATTGCTCTGGCTGTTGCGGTGACCACAAGCTCACTGTTCTTCGGAACGGTGATTGCGGCACTGATTTCACGGCTTCGCATTGGTGCACCGCGGATGTGGCTATTGTTTTCCGCGCTCCCGCTGGCCGTGCCCTCCTACCTGGCCTCGTATGGCTGGCTGGTTGTTATTCCACGCCTCAACGGATTCTGGCCCAGTTTTGCCCTGTTGACCGCGGTCACTATGCCCTATGTCATCCTGCCGGTGGCAGCGGCTTTGCGGGGGACATCAGCCGATGGCGAAGCGGTCGCTCGCACTCTAGGGCGGGGTCCGGTGTCCGCTTTTTGGAGTGTTACGTGGCCGCAGGTCAGGCCGGCTGCGATTGCCGGTGCCTTGCTCGTGTTTCTCTACACGCTCAGCGACTTTGGCCTTGTGGCCATGCTCCGATTCCAAACCCTGACCTGGGGTATCCAGCAGGCCTACGCGGCAAGCTTTGATCGAAGCCAAGCGGCCGTTCTCGCCCTCCTTCTGGTGGTGATGGCTTTAACCGTTGTCGGCGCTGAGCGCAGTGCGCGAGGGCAGGTGCGACCCAGTGTTGCCACCCACCTTGCGGCGGAGCCGGTCCGTCCAGTTCGCCGGGTTCTTGTAGTCAGCCTGATTGCGACGCCAATCGTCATTGGCGTTCTTGTTCCCCTGGTGGGCCTGGGTGTGCGATTGCTCCAGGCTGAGACCTTGGCCACTCTGGATTTAGCCAGGTTGGCAACCGCAACGGGCAACACCGTGGGGGTCTCGCTGGGCGCAGCTGCGCTCGCACTGCTCCTGGCCTTGCCAATTGCCGCTTTGGCCGCTCGTTATTCCTCTCGCTGGGTGGGAGTGCTCGAGAGCATGGGGTATCTCTCGAACGCCCTGCCCGGAATCGTGGTCGGCTTGTCCTTGGTGTTCTTTAGCCTCCACGTGCTGCCAGGGCTCTATCAGACCCTTGTTGTCCTTGTCTTCGCCTATGCCGTCCTGTTTATGCCAAAAGCGCTTGGCACCGCGAGGTCGAGCATTGAGAACGTCTCGCCCGAGCTCGTGAGCGTTGCACGAACGCTCGGATCTAGCCCTTTTCAGGCCTGGTATCGGGTGACTGTCCCTCTTGCTCTTCCCGGCTTAGGAATTGGCGCGCTCCTTGTCGCCATCACCACGATGAAGGAACTGCCGGCAACGCTGTTGTTGCGACCAACGGGCTTTGACACTCTTGCCACCGAGCTGTGGTCGAAGACTGGTGCAGCCGAATTCGGTGCGGCTGCACCGTATGCGGCCGTCTTGGTCGTGGTTGCGGCAATACCTGCGATGATTCTCTCCGGTGTCGGGTCTGTCGCGAAGGAGGAGCTGTGACCACAGTCACGATGGCTAATGTGAGCCTCTCGTACGGGACGCGCCCGGCGCTACGTGATGTGTCGCTGGTGGTTCCCTCTGGCTCTCTGGTGGCGATTCTTGGTCCTTCGGGATGTGGTAAAACCAGCTTGTTGATGGCGCTTGCCGGTTTAGTCTCAGTCAACGGCGGAACCGTCACCGTGGGTTCCAGGGAGCTCTCGAGCGAACACCACCGGATTCCCCCAGAACAGCGTGGAGTGGGCTGGGTTCCCCAATCAGCTTCTTTGTTCCCGCACCTGAGCGTCGGGGACAACATTGGATTCGCCCTCCCCAAGGGTCGCCGGCGCAATGAGCGGGTGGACGAGCTCGCTTACCTGGTTGGCTTGGAAGGATTCCTTAATCGCTCCCCCGGCCAGCTCTCCGGAGGCCAGGCGCAACGCGTAGCACTTGCCAGGGCCCTGGCCCCTAAGCCCGATGTGTTGTTGCTGGATGAGCCCTTTGGCGCCCTGGATAGTGTGTTGCGGCACTCACTGGCACGGGACGTTGCTCGGATTCTTCGTGATCAAGAGACAACCGCGATTTTGGTGACACACGACCGCGAAGAAGCACTGGATCTCGCTGATTTTGTCGCGGTGATGGACCGCGGACGGATAGTTCAGGTCGGCACACCCCGTGAGGTCTATGAATCACCCGCCACCCCCTGGGTCGCCTCGTTCGTCGGTGACACCGTCGAACTCTCCGGTGTGTGGCGGGATGATGCCCTGAATTGTTCACTCTGTGGGTCTAAAGACTTTTGTGGCCCAGCAGAGAATCGTTTGGGTTGCACCGGCCATGTCATCTGCGCTCTAGGAGACGTCGCTGCGACCTCACAAGTCGGCGAACCACGCGACGGGGACCAGGTCCGCGTTGTAGTGAGGCCCGAATGGCTGGTCCCCTCGCAACAGGGCATCACGGCAAAGGTTGAGACCGTTGCCTACGCAGGCCACGACGCTCTCGTGGAGTTCTCTCTCGCGGGCCACAGCGAGCGCGTGCGCGCTCGCATTGCTGCTCCTTTCCTGCCAGCGGTGGGCCAAGACTTCTCGTTGGCACTGCGTCATCCCGCCCTGGTTTTCCCAGCAGTGGATGGCGCCGCCGCGCTACCCTAGCGTCGTGCCAGCACAGCCCGACCTCCGTGAATCTTCGGTTCTGACCGAGGGTCTCCTCTCACGCATTCGATCACGCGCTGGCACTTACGACCAGAACAATGAGTTTTTCCACGAGGACCTCGACGAACTCCGTGCCAGTGGTTATCTCTCGCCCCGGTCTCTGCCCCAGATGATTGCCGATCAGCGCTTACTGGCGGCACACGCTCCGGCGACAGCTCTCGGTTTGGGGATGCATTTGACCTGGATGGGTGTGGCCAGGGACATGGTTGCCTCGGGTCACAAAGAACTGCAGTGGGTGCTCGATGACGGGGCCGCCGGGGAGTTATTCGCCTTTGGTGTGAGCGAAAAGGGCAACAATGAAGTCCTCACTGATTCGACCACCCGTGTCGACGAAGTCGACGAGGGATTTGCCTACTTTGGCACCAAAATCTTTGTGTCATTGTCGCCGGCCTGGACCAGGCTTAGCCTCCTGGGCCGTCACGGTGATGAGATTGTCCATGGCTTCATCACGCGCGATCAGCCAGGCTGGTTCAACACCCCCGATTGGGACACATTGGGCATGCGAGCCACCCAGAGTTACACCACGCAGCTCGAGGGCGCGGTCGTCGAATCTTCGCGAGTGGCCAGGCGAATCCCGGTTGGCCCGAACGATGACCCTTTCACCGTTGCCATTTTCCAGAACTTCCTCCTGCTGGTCTCGGCTGTGTATGCGGGGATTTCTGACCGCGCTCTGGAGCTAGCGATCCAGAGCGCGAAGGCGAAGACCAGCAGCATGGGCGACGGGGCAGTGGCCTCAGAGGACCCAGCTATTCGCTGGCAAGTGGCCGATGCAGCAATTGCCCTCGACGCCCTTGGTCCGCAACTGGAGACCTACGCCAGTTGGGTGCAGGGGGCCGAACCCCCGCACCGCCACTGGTTCCGCTTACTCTCCGGTGTGAAGCACAACAGCGTAGAAACAGCACGAAGTGTTGTGGACCAGGCGATGCGAGTTGCCGGGGGCAGCGGCTATCGCGCGGGACACGAACTCAGCCGATTACAGAGGGATGTTCTTGCCGGTGTGTATCACCCGAGTGACACCGAGGCTGTTCACCGCACGGTCGCATCTGATCTTTTGGGTCCACTCGCGTAGACCGTGCTTGCTCACTGGCCTACGATGAAACCCATGGCCTCCCAGCGCACTGACGACATTTTCATTGACTCCTACGGCGTCACCATTCACTACCACGTCTGGTCACCAGCGAAGAAGCCAAAAGCCATCGTTCGGTTGGTCCACGGCCTTGGAGAACATGCGCTTCGGTACCAAGCACTCGTTGACGCACTGCTGAAGGCGGGCTATGAAGTTTGGGCTGACGAACTTCGCGGACACGGAGCCACCGGTCTTGAACAGTGGGAGGGTGACTACGCCAAGCTGGGGAAGCCTGGCCCTGGGGGCTTGCGAGCGCAAATCCAGGCTGTGCGCAACTTCACCGACGTCATCACAGAGAATCGTCCCGGCGTTCCCGTATTCTTCCTCGGCCACAGTTGGGGCTCGCTAATCGGGCAAATTATTCTGAACAAGGGTGACGCCCATCGCTACGCCGGCATGGTGATGACCGGAACCGCGTATCGAATTCCCGGATACATCAACTCTGGGGACCTAAACGCAAAGCACAAGCACTTGGGCACCACCGGCGCCGAGTGGTTGAGCCGAGATGTGAGCGTTCACGAAGCCTGGCAGACAGACCCTCTGACTTTCGTTGCCAACACCATGAAACTTGTCGGCCCCGTTGACGCAGCCAGGCTCATTGGCGTGCCCAGACGTCTAGATAAAGACATCCCTCTTCTGTTGATGGTCGGCTCGGATGACAGTATGGGCGGTGAGCGAACCGCTAAGAAGCTAGCTGACGGGTATCTTGCCGTTGGCGCCAGCGATGTCGAACTTGTTGTCTACGAGGGTGCGCGGCACGAGGTGTTCAATGAAACGAACGCAGCCGAGGTTCGTCAGGATCTGGTCGCTTGGCTTGATAGCAGGCTCCAAGCACCAACCGCCTAGGCTGGAGATGTGCACGCCGAATACAAGGTCCCCGGGGGCAAACTTGTCGTTGTTGACTTAGAAGTCGACGCTCAGCGCATTACTTCCGTGCAGGTTGCAGGGGACTTTTTTCTCGAACCCGATGACGCGCTCGAGGTAATCAACCGCGCGATCGTTGGCCTCTCGGTGGGCTCCTCGGCCGAGGCCATCGGTGACGCGGTGCGAGGGGCTCTGCCCGATGATGTGGTCATGATGGGCTTTAGCCCAGAGGCCATCGGAACTGTTGTTCGCCGGGCAATTACTGGAGCCAAAAGCTTTCTCGACTACGACTGGGAATACATCCCACCGACTCCTCTGGAGCCACTCGAGCAGATGGCCTTGGATCAGGTTCTGGCTGAGGCGGTTGGCTCCGGCAATCGTGGTCCGACCCTTCGTATCTGGGAGTGGGCTAAGCCCGCGGTGGTTATTGGGTCATTCCAGTCACTCAAGAACGAAGTGGACCTGGCTAACGCCACCAAATACAACATGGAAGTTGTGCGCCGGGTGAGTGGCGGTGGCGCCATGTTCATGGAGCTTGGCACGGCAATTACGTATTCGCTTTACGCCCCCACTGACTTGGTCGCAGGAATGAGCTTTCAAGAT
This sequence comes from Actinomycetota bacterium, assembly GCA_009704535.1. Lineage (GTDB taxonomy): Bacteria > Actinomycetota > Actinomycetes > Actinomycetales > Microbacteriaceae > Pontimonas. The sequence goes on along the minus strand of WLEA01000071.1, from coordinate 2,172 downwards.
TCTTATGCGTTCCTCGACGACTGGGTAATCCAGTCGCTGCGAGGCCTCGACATCGACGCCAGCTACAAGCCGCTAAATGACATTACTAGCCCCACGGGAAAGATTGGCGGCGCAGCTCAAAAACGCCTCGGCAGTGGTGCTGTCCTCCACCACGTGACAATGGCCTATGACATGGACGGCGACCGTATGGTTGAGGTTTTGCGTATAGGGCGAGAGAAAATCAGCGACAAGGGAGTGGCCAGCGCGAACAAGCGCGTCGACCCGCTGAAGGCTCACACGGGGCTCAGTAAAGAAGCCATCCAAGATCATCTCGTGGGCACATTCAAGGCTCTCTATGGCCTGCGTACCGGAGGCATCACCGAGGACGAAATGGCCAGGGCCAAGGCTCTAGCGGTGGAAAAGTTTGCCACCCCCGAGTGGCTGTATCGGGTGCCGTGAGTCCTCCAAAACCCGTTCCCCGTCGACTCAGCCTGCGAGGCCTGATTCTCTCGCTAGTCCTGACTGGTGTGCTGGTCGGCGCTGTCGTCGTTTCGGCTATCACTGGTCAGTTAGCGGTAACTGCCTCTGATGTGGTCGGTTCGATTCTCGGATGGCTCGGAATCAACACCTCTCTCGCCCCGGAGGACCCCGTCGTTGAGGCAACCCTCCAAGTCGTGCGCTTCCCCAGGATTGTGATGGCGCTTGCCGTTGGTGCAGCCTTGGCTGTCGCCGGAACTCTCATGCAGGCGGTCTTTGGCAACCCGTTGGCGGAGCCCGGTGTGGTTGGTGTCTCAGCGGGGGCGGCACTGGGTGCTTCCACCGCGATTGTTTTTGGAATTTCTGCTGGCGGTGGCGGGGTCGCTGTGTTGGCGTTTTTGGGCGGATTGCTCGCGACTCTCTTGGTCTATGCGGTTGCCCGCGCAGGTGGGCGCACTGAGGTCGTCACGCTATTGCTCACCGGTATTGCGATCAACGCTTTTGCTCAGGCCGGACTGGCGTTCGTTCTTTTCCTCGCGGACACAGCGAGTCGAGAACAGATTGTGTTTTGGCAGCTGGGGTCGCTGGCAGGCTCCGTGTGGTCAGAAGTTGTCATCGTTCTTCCTGTTTTGGTGCTCGGCACCATCGTTGCGGTGATGATGGCTCACCGTCTTGACCTTTTGGCCCTTGGCGAGCGCAATGCTCGCCATTTGGGCGTTGATGTTGAGCAGTTGCGGATTATTGCCATTGTTTTGGTCGCCTTGTTGACCGGTGTTGCGGTGGCTTTTGCGGGGATTATTGCGTTTGTGGGATTGGTGGTCCCCCACATTATTCGGATGGCTTTGGGCCCTGCGCACCGCGGACTGCTGGTGGCCAGTGCCGTGGGTGGCGGAGCCCTGTTGGCGATTGCTGACCTTTTGACCAGGACTTTGGTTGCTGGAGCTGACTTGCCGATTGGCATGCTGACCGCCCTGGTGGGCGGGCCCTTTTTCTTTGCACTCCTTTACCAGCAACGTCGACGTAGCGGGGGGTGGGCATGACGACACCGTTGGCAGCGCTCCGTGGCGTGAGCGTTGAACTCGAGGGTCGCACGATTATTCGGAACGTGAGCCTGGAGGTAAATCCTGGAGAAGTCCTCGCGCTGGTTGGCCCCAATGGTGCCGGCAAATCGACGGTTCTGTCGTTGATGGCGGGTGACTTGGCGCCAACGAGAGGCAGCGTGCTCCTCGGCGACAAGGAAGCCTCGCGCTTTCGTCCAGAGGACGCGGCGAGGCTTCGTTCGATGTTGATGCAGTCCAACACCGTGTCGTTCCCCTTTACTGTCTGGGAAATTGTTGAAATGGGCAGGGCGCCGTGGGCACGGACGCCCCAGTATGCGCAGGACGCGGCTGCGATTGTCGATGCGCTCGAGGTTGCTGATGTTTCACACCTTGCACGGCGTCGCTTTACACAGCTTTCCGGTGGTGAAAAAGCTCGGGTTTCTCTGGCCAGAGTCCTCGCACAGCGGACGCCTCTGGTGTTACTGGATGAGCCGACTGCCGCCTTGGACCTCAAACACCAAGAGGACGTAATGCACACGGTCAGGGCTCTAGCTACCGGGGGCAGAGGAGTGGTTGTGGTCGTGCATGATCTCTCGGTCGCTGCTGGCTATGCCCACCGAGTGGCCATGATGGTCGACGGCCAACTCGAGGCAGTAGGAACTGCGACCGAGGTGAT
>WLEA01000070.1 GCA_009704535.1 Actinomycetota bacterium | reverse complement strand
CTCGAAAGAGGGTTTTCAGTCGGCGCTCGATGATTTAGAAGAGTGGCAGGTGGGCGGAGCCGAATCCTTGACCCAGAGTGCCACCAGGTCCGCTGAAGCCGAAGCCATCGATCGCATGCCGGCCAGTGTGGTGAAGGACGCTCTGCACTCGCTGCAGGAAGAGTTTCGTATGGCTGTCTATTTCGCTGATGTCGAGGGCCTCAGCTACCAGGAGATTGCTGGAATTATGGAGACCCCGGTCGGAACTGTGATGAGCAGGCTCTATAGAGGCCGCACGCTACTCCGCGAGAAACTTGCCGACTACGCCCTAAGCCAGGGTTACGATACATCCAAGGGGAAAGGCGGTGGGGCCCATGACTGATTGCGGTTGCGAGGTTGCACGGAAGAACCTCGAGGATTATCTCCACGGCGAGCTTCAGGGAGTCAACTGTGACGAGATTGAGCAACACCTCGAGACATGCTTACCCTGTAAAGACGAACACACCGTCGGTGTCACCTTGACCAACAAGGTCAAATCAGCGTGTTGCGAAACCGCGCCAGAGCAGCTCAAGAAAACGATTGTTTACTCGATTGAATCCCTGTCTTAGGACAGCGCGTTATCCAGAATGAGCTGCGCCTCAGCCTGACTGCGCTTTGACGACCCCGTCGCCGGTGACGCCGAGCGGGGCCTGGACACCACAGTCATGGGGGGCAAGCCCGCTTGCGGGCCTTCCATCATGACGAATGGCCACGCGCCCTGGTTCTCTGGCTCGTCTTGAACCCAGACGAACTGGGCTTGCGCGTACCGCCCGGCAATTGAGCGAAGTTCGGCGGCTGGGAAGGGATAGAACTGCTCGAGACGAACAAGGGCGACGTTGGTGATGCCCTTCTTCTCAATTTCCGACTGCAAGTCGTAGTAGATCTTCCCCGCGACCACTAACACTTTCGTGATGCCGGCTGGATTGGTGACCTTGGGGTCGTCCAGCACTGGTTGGAACTTGCCAGAAGTAAAGTCACTGACGTTGCTGGTCGCACCGCGAAGACGCAACATTGCTTTCGGGGTGAAGACCACCAGTGGCCTGCGCGGCCTCGCATAGGCCTGCCTGCGAAGCAGGTGGAAGTAGGAGGCAGGCGTCGAGGGCCTGGCGACTGTCATGTTGTCCTCGGCTGCGAGCTGGAGGAAGCGTTCAATGCGAGCAGAGGAGTGGTCTGGTCCTTGACCCTCAAAACCGTGGGGGAGCAGCAGGACAACACTCGAGCGCTGATCCCACTTCTGTTCTGCGGAGGAAATGAATTCGTCAATCACGGTTTGCGCGCCGTTGACGAAGTCACCGAACTGCGCTTCCCAGAGCACCAAAGCTTCAGCACGTTCTACCGAGTAGCCGTACTCGAAGGCGAGAGCAGCGTACTCGCTCAGCAGAGAGTCGTAGATATAGAGGCGAGCCTGTCGCTCCGCGAGGTTCATCAGTGGCAGCCACTCCTGGCCGTTCACACGATCATGGAAGACAGCGTGGCGTTGCACGAAGGTTCCACGCCTGGCATCTTGGCCGACCAGGCGAACCGGTGTGCCCTCAAGAAGCAGGGAGCCCAGTGCGATGAGCTCACCGAAGCCCCAGTCAATGTCACCCTCGCGAGCCGTCTCTCGGCGCTTCTCGAGCAGGGCGACAAGCTTGGGGTGAACGGTGAAACCGGGAGGCTGGTTGCCGTGGGCGTCGCCGATGAGCGCCAGAACTGATGCGTCCACGCCGGTCGCTGCTGGCTCTGCCGCTTCTTCGGTTGCCGACTCCTCGGTGATCGCTGGAATCTTGCCGGTCTGGGCTGCGTGGGTTTCTTCAAACGCTTCTTCGAGGCGTTGGTGGAAGTCACGCTGGGCCGCTTCGAGTTCGTCTGCGGTGATGTCACCGCGGCCCATCAGAGCCTCGGTGTACAGGGTGCGCACACTGCGCTTGGCTTCAATCAGGTTGTACATCAGCGGCTGGGTCATTGAGGGGTCATCACCCTCGTTGTGGCCGCGGCGGCGGTAGCTGATGAGGTCGACCACCACATCACCCTTGAAGGTCTGCCGGTAGGCGAAAGCGAGTTCAGCCACGCGAAGTACTGCTTCGGGGTCATCGCCGTTGACGTGGAAGATGGGCGCCTGGATGGTTTTGGCAACATCGGAGGCATACACCGACGTTCTCGCATCGTGAGGAAGAGTCGTGAAGCCGACCTGATTGTTGACGATGACGTGAACGGTTCCGCCGGTGCGATAGGCGCGGAGCTGGGACATCTGCAGTGTTTCAAGAACCACACCCTGACCAGCCATCGCTGCGTCACCGTGGATCAAAACAGGAAGAACCCGGAAGCTACCAATTGCACCACGGTCTTGTTTAGCCCGAACGATACCCTCCAAGACGCCGTTCACTGCCTCGAGGTGAGAAGGGTTCGCGGCCAGGTAGACAGGAATCGTGCTTCCGGTCGGGCTCGTATACATGCCCTCAGTGCCAAGGTGATACTTCACATCTCCCGAGCCGTGAATGCTGCTGACGTCCTGGGTCCCCTCGAACTCGCGGAAGATTTGGCCATACGTTTTGCCCGCGATGTTGGCCAGGATGTTGAGGCGTCCGCGGTGCGCCATGGCGATGGCGACCTCGTCGACGCGGTCGTCGTCCGAGGCTGCCTGCATGATTTCGTCAATCAAGCTGACTGTTGACTCGGAGCCTTCCAAGCTAAAGCGTTTCTGCCCGACGTACTTGGTCTGTAGGAAGGTTTCGAAAGCCTCGGCCTGGTTCAGCTTCGACAAAATCCGCAGCTGAGCGTCGTGGTCTGGCTTTTCATAGGGGCGTTCCACCTGCTCCTGGAACCACAGGCGCTGTGCGGGATCTTGGATATGCATGTATTCAAGCCCGATGGTTCGGCAGTAGGAGTCGCGCAGGACGCCGAGAATCTCGCGCAGGAGCATGGTGCGCCTGCCACCAAAGCCACCGGTCACAAACTCGCGGTCCAAATCCCAGAAGGTCAGCCCGTGGCTTTCAATCTCAAGGTCGGGGTGAGAGCGCTGGCGATATTCCAGTGGGTCAATATCTGCCATCAGGTGGCCCCGAACACGGAAGGCATTGATGAGCTCTTGAACCCTGGAGGTCTTGTTGACGTGGTCTGCGGTGTCTTCGGCGATGTCTTCTGCCCAGTGGATCGGCATATAAGGAATCCGCAGCGAGGCGAAAATTTCCTCGTAGAACCCGTCGCCACCAATCAGGAGTTCGTGCACCTTCTTCAGGTATTCCCCTGAACCTGCACCCTGAATGACCCGATGGTCATAGGTGGAGGTCAACGTGATGGTCTTGCCGATACCCAACTCGGCAAGGGTCTTTTTTGACGACCCTTGAAACTCAGCCGGGTACTCGAGCGCTCCAGCACCAATAATGCAGGCCTGACCTTTCATAAGGCGCGGCACAGAGTGCTCGGTTCCAATCCCTCCCGGGTTCGTCAGCGAGATGGTGTTCCCCGCAAAATCATCAGCGGTGAGTTGCCCCTCGCGAGCCCTGCGCACGACGTCCTCATAGCTTGCGAGGAATTCGGCGAACCCGAAGGTTTGCGCTCGCTTGATGCCTGGAACTACGAGGCTTCTGGTGCCATCGGGCTTCGGCATATCAATGGCAATGCCCAGGTTCACGTGTGCGGGGTGAACGGCAACGGGCTTGCCGTCGATTTCGTCGTAGGACACGTTCTGGCTTGGCAGTTGCTTCAGGGCCTTAATCATCGCCCACGCGATCAGGTGGGTGAAGGACACCTTGCCACCGCGGGTTCGTCGCAGGTGATTGTTGATAACGATGCGGTTGTCAATCATCAACTTCGCGGGAACAGTGCGGACGCTGGTGGCGGTGGGAACCTGGAGGCTTTGGTCCATGTTCGCGGCCAAAGCCTTGGCCATACCCTTCAGGGGCGCAACAGTGTCGGTTGCCTCTGCCGCGTCCGCGGTGTCGATCACGGGAATCGATGTGGTCGCGAGAGTCGGTGCTTGCGCGGGAATGGGCTGGACTTTGGGGGCAATGGAGGTGGTCTTAGCAATCGGTGCGGTAATGGCGGCCTGGTCATCAGAGAACTCGGGCGCAGGGACAGTCACTGGAGTGGGCACTGGGGTCACCGGCACACCCGACTCCGCGGCCCTGGACTCGAAGAGCGGCCACCAGGTTTCTTCTACGAGGCGGGGGTCTTTTTGATACAGACTCCAGAGCTCATCGACCAACCATTCGTTGGCTCCGAATTCAACAGAAGCATCGGTGGATGTTCCTACAGTGTCGCTATCTGACACGCGCCTCTGCTCACTCTCACGTCCGAGGAATTGCTGTGAAAATCCTACCGGTTTTGTCAGCGGGTTCCTGGCAGCCATAGTTGGTCGAAGCGTTGCCTGCTACTCTTTGGGAGCAATGCACAAGAACTCCTCTGAGCGTTCCGAACCCAGTCATAAACCCTGGGGCACCCCCGCCTGGGGTGCCCGGTGAATCCTGACCTGATTCTTTTCGGTGTTGGCGTGCTGTTGGCACTTGGCACCGGAGTCTTCGTGGGCAGTGAGTTTGCACTGCTCAACCTTGATCGAGCTGATCTGGAGAGTCGCACCGCACGCGGCGAAAAGGGTAATCGAATTACGATTGCGGCTCTCAAGCGCACTTCCACTCACCTCTCCAGCGCGCAGTTGGGCATCACCTTGACCACCCTGCTGACCGGATACACGATGGAGCCGGCCATCTCGTCCATGCTCTCCGGCCCGCTCACTAGAGCCGGTCTCGATGATGATTTTGTGCGCCCGGTGGGCGCTGTGGCTGGAATTCTCATTGCCACGACGATCTCCATGATTTTTGGTGAGTTGGTCCCCAAGAACTACGCGCTTGCCGTTCCTCGCCAGACCGCGAGGGTTCTTGTGCCTCTGCAGGTGGCCTTCACCTGGATTTTTAGACCCTTTATTGCCGTATTGAACGGCAGCGCAAACCGCATTCTGCGGGCGATGGGGGTTGAACCCAAAGAAGAGCTCTCGGCTGCCAGAACAGCCGATGAGCTCTCGAGCCTTGTTCAGCGCTCTGCGCTGCAGGGTTTACTCGAAGACGACACGGCGACGCTGTTGTCGAGGACCATTGAGTTCTCCCAGCGCAACGCCATCGATGTCATGACACCCCGGACCAAGGTGGAGAGCGTTCACCGCAGTGATACCGCCAACGATGTCATCCAGTTAGCTCGCACAACCGGATATTCGCGCTTTCCCGTCATTGATGAATCCATTGATGACATTCGCGGCGTCGTTCACGTGAAGCAGGCGGTGGCGGTGCCCGGTGACAAGCGCGATGAAGTGCCGGTCTCTGCTCTGTCGTCGGAAGTGATCCGGGTTCCCGAGACCATGCCGCTGGACTTGCTCCTGACAGAACTTCGAGGCCGCAGTTACCAAGTGGCCATCGTCGTCGACGAGTACGGTGGCACCTCCGGTATTGCCACGTTGGAGGACTTAGTGGAGGAACTCATCGGTGAGGTTGCTGACGAACACGATCGCGCCCCACTCGATGTTGTTCGTGCTAGGGACTGGTTCACCTTCCCCGCCCAGTTGCGCCCCGATGAGCTAGAGGAGCGCACCGGCGTTGAGGTACCAGAAAGTGGTCACTATGAAACGGTCGCGGGGTTTATCCTCGAATGCCTCGGCAGAATGGCTGAAGTCGGCGACACGGTCACCACTGACATCGGCGAGTTCCGGGTTGAGCGGATGGAAGGCCGACGCATTGATCGCGTCCGGTTCACCCCGAGTGTGAGTCCTGAGCAGGTGACGCTGCTATGAGCGACTGGGCCGGGCTCGCGTGGTTAGTGGTGTTGCTCGCTGGCAACGCATTCTTTGTGGGCGCTGAATTTGCTGTCATCGCGGCCAAGCGATCGCAGATTGAGCCCTTGGCTGCTGCTGGCAAGAAGGGCGCGAAGACCTCGCTGTATGCGATGGAGCACGCTACTTTGATGCTGGCGACATCGCAGCTGGGCATTACCGTGTGCTCGCTATTGATTCTGTTGGTCTCCGAGCCCGCTGTTCATCATCTCCTCGAGGCCCCCCTCGGGGCGCTAGGGGTTCCAGACGCGTGGGTGAGCGTGGTGGCGTTCGTGATGGCGCTGTTGATTGTCACCTATTTGCATGTGGTCTTTGGCGAGATGGTGCCCAAGAACATCTCATTCTCCTTACCGGACAAGGCCGTCTTGTTCTTGGCGCCCCCTCTGGTGTTTGTTTCTCGAGTGATCTCACCAATCATTCGCAGCCTCAACGCGATTGCCAATGGTTTCCTCCGAATGACTGGGGTGGAGCCCAAGGCTGAAGCAGTGAGTGCCTACACTTTGGACGAGGTGGCGACGATTGTGGCTGAGTCCACGAAGACGGGAATGCTCTCGGATCATTCCGGCGCACTGTCTGCGGCATTTGAGTTCACCACCAAAGTTGTCGGCGATGTCACCATATCTTTGCCTGATTTGGTCACACTCCCAGAAGATGCTACCCCGGCTGATGTTCACCAGGCCGTGGCGCAGCGGGGCTTTAGCCGCTATGTGCTGATCGACGATTCCGGTGAACCCACGGGCTATGTTCACATCAAGGATGTGCTCGGTGGGGCGGATGTCGATAGTGACTACCCAGTGCCCCTTCGCAGGATTCGCTCCCTGGTCACCCTGCGCGATGCCATCGATTTAGAGGACGCGCTCGCCACGCTACGCCAAACCGGTGCTCATGTGGCAAAGGTGGTGAGCCCGGATGGTGCAACCAGAGGTGTGCTGTTCCTGGAGGACATCATTGAAGAGCTCGTGGGTGAAGTGAGGGACGCCACCACTCGTCACTAACATGGTGACCATCACAGGTAGGGCGGGGGCAAACGGGTGTCAGACACCGTGGTGGTCATTGGCGAGGCGCTGATGGACTGCGTCATCGGACCATCAGGAGAGCCTCTGCGCGAGGTCCCAGGCGGCAGCCCCATGAATGTCGCTATTGGTCTTGGGCGCCTGGGACTCTCGACTCTGTTGGCCGCTCGGGTCGGCTCGGATGCCCGGGGCGCGACAATCACCTCTCACGTGAAGGACAGTGGTGTCGCGCTGATAGAAGAGAGCTCGGGTTTAGCTGCCACCTCCACGGCCACAGCGCACCTGTCAGAAGACGGCTCGGCTCGGTACGAGTTTGACCTCGTGTGGGATGTCGAGGCCTCCATGATTCCAGAGGCCCCCTACCTCCACGTCCACGCGGGCTCTATTGCCTGCATGCTCGAGCCGGGAGCCAGTGCTGTCCGGGAGATTCTCGAGCGCTCGCGCGCTGCGGGTGCCAGCATCAGCTATGACCCGAACGTGCGGCCCCACATAATGGGCTCCGCCTCTGAAGCATTGCCAGAGATTGAGGCCATGATTGGGCTCGCTCACCTCGTGAAAGCCAGTGACGAAGACGCTGCCTGGCTTTACCCGGGGGCCGCCTTGGAGGATGTGGCGGCGAGGTGGCAGACGCTCGGCGCGACTCTGGTGGTGCTCACTCGAGGAGCTGAG
>WLEA01000007.1 GCA_009704535.1 Actinomycetota bacterium | reverse complement strand
GGGATGACCGGCGCCAAGAGGCGCACGATTGTCTCGATGGCTAAACGGAGCGCGCTCACGGCGCTGGTGCGCGCAGCGCCCGTACCTGTGTAGGCACGTTCTTTGACCAGCTCCAAATAGTCATCGGTGAAGGTCCAGAAGAAGGTCTCAGTTACCTCCAGCGCACGGGCGTGCTCGAAAGCGCCATAGGCTGCGGTAGCGGTCACTATGACTTTCTGAAGTTCGCGCACCATGTCGAGATCTAGTGCCTCCGTGATGTCTCCGGTGTCACCGTCGAAACCATAGACAAACTTGGCGGCGTTGAGCACCTTAATCGCAAGCCTGCGACCGATCTTGATCTGCTTGGGGTTCTCTGGGTCGAATGCTGCGTCGGTTCCCAGTCGTGACGATGCCGCCCAGTAGCGCACTGCGTCTGAACCGTGAGCATCGAGCATCGCGCCGGGAGTGACCACATTGCCCTTGGACTTCGACATCTTCTTACGGTCTGGGTCGACGATGAACCCGGAGATTCCCGCGTTTTTCCAAGGGATTGTGCCGTGTTCGAGTTCAGCTCGGAGCACAGTAGAGAACAACCAAGTCCTGATGATGTCTTGGCCCTGACTACGCAGGTCGTAGGGAAAAACTAGGTTGAAAAGTTCGGGGTCGCTCTCCCAGCCCCCGGCTAGCTGTGGGGTAAGACTGCTAGTGGCCCAAGTGTCCATAATGTCGAGTTCACCGATGAATCCCCCGGGCGCACCTCGTTGCTCCGGGGTATATCCGGGTGGCGTGTCGGTGGAGGGGTCGACTGGCAAGTTTTCCCCAGCGGGCGTGATGAATTCTCCGGCAATGGGTTCACCGCTGGCATCGAGTGGGTACCAAATCGGAATCGGCACACCGAAGAACCGTTGCCTCGAGATCAGCCAGTCACCCGAGAGCCCGCCCACCCAGTTCTCATAGCGAACTCGCATGAACTCGGGGTGGAACGCGACCTCCGCGCCGCGTCGCAGGAGTCGGTCTTGCAGATCTTTGTCTTTCGAGCCATTGGTGATGTACCACTGTCGGGTGGTCACAATTTCCAGGGGCTTGTCGCCCTTTTCGAAGAACTTGACCGGGTGCGTGATGGGGGTCGGGTCTTCGAGCAAGTCCCCGGAGGCGGTGAGTTTCTCCACGATGGTGGACTTCGCGCTGAAGACTGTCTTGCCCACCAAATCCTGGTAGTGGGCCTTAGCCGGCTGCGTAGTCAGCCATTGCGGGTCCTCCGCCAGGATGCGACCGTCTTTGCCAATGATGGGCCTGGTCTCCAGTGAAAGATCGCGCCACCACATCACGTCGGTCACATCGCCAAAGGTGCAGACCATGGCAATCCCGGTTCCCTTGTCTTGCTGGGCCAGGTGGTGAGCAAGAACCGGGACCTCCACATCGAACAGGGGGGAGCGAACAGTGGATCCGAAGAGGGGTTTGTAGCGCTCATCATCGGGGTGCGCAACCAGAGCCACACAGGCGGGAATGAGCTCTGGTCTGGTCGTGACAATGACCACATCAGATTTGGCCGCGCCATGGAATCGCACCTTGTGGTAGGCCGAGGGCTGTTCTCTATCCTCGAGCTCCGCCTGAGCCACCGCGGTTCTAAAGGTGATGTCCCACAGTGTTGGCGCGTCGGCTCGGTAGGCTTCGCCCCGCTCCAAATTGCCCAGGAAGGCACGCTGGGCAACACGTTGTGAGTGATCATCAATCGTGCGGTAGGTGAGACTCCAGTCCACGCTGAGGCCCAGTGTTCGCCAGAGATCCTCAAACTGTTGTTCGTCCTCCACCGTGAGCTTTTCGCACAGTTCAATGAAGTTACGCCGGCTGACTGGCACCTGGTCGCCAGGCTTTGAGCCATCTGCAGTTTGGCCGGCGTCGAGAGGCGGAACGAGGGTGTCGTCATAGGGGAGAGAGGGGTCACACCGCACGCCGTAATAGTTCTGAACCCGGCGTTCTGTCGGAAGGCCGTTGTCGTCCCATCCCATCGGATAGAAAATCTCTTTGCCGCACATGCGCTGGTAACGGGCCTGCAAATCCATGTGGGTGTAACTAAAGACGTGGCCAATGTGGAGGCTGCCGGACGCGGTCGGCGGGGGAGTGTCAATAGCGAACACGTGGTCTTTGCCACGGCGAAGTGCCCGCTCGCGATCGAAGCGATAGGTACCGCGTTCCTCCCACGACTTTCCCCAGAGTGCTTCCAGACCCTCGAGGGCCGGTTTGTCGGGAATCCCTGCAGTCATGGGGACCACCTTCTTCGCTATGGGCGGCACCGTGTCCAAGGTGCCTCAGTGTGAGTGTTATCACCATGCTACAAAACAAACTCGGCAGGAATCCCCGACGGGACTCCTGCGGAGTTTGTTGTCAGCTCTAGGCCTCGGCAAAATAGAGGGCCGTCTCGCCGTACTTCTTGGTATCCAGCGGTGTGAGGCGCTGTGGCCACTGCGGTGGCTCCGAGCGCGTGGAGCGCTCCATCATCACCCATGCTCCAGGGGCGAGCCAGGGGAGAAGCTCGGTGAGCACTTGGTCAACCAGAGCACTCGCTAGCTCATAGGGCGGATCAATGAAGACGAGGTCGTAGCGGACAGTCGGCTTGCCACGAAGAAACGTCAATACATGTGTTTTTGCGGCGCTCAGGAGGGGATTGTGGGGAAGGGTGGGGGCGATGGCGGCAATGTTCGCTGTGATGGCGCTGAGCGCAGCCGGGTGTTCCTCGACCATGGTCACGACTATCGCCCCGCGCGAGGCCGCCTCTAGGCCGAGTGCTCCAGAGCCCGCATACAGATCGAGAACCCGGGCACTGTCCAGCGCATTGTTGGCGTCAAGTTTGGAAAACCATGCCTCGCGAACCCGGTCGGTTGTCGGCCTGGTTCTTGGTCCTGGCGTGCGGAGGGACAGTGAGCCCGCGTGGCCACCGATGATCCTGGTCATCTCACAACGCTAGCGGGCTTAGCCAGGTGTGTGGCCGCTGGGCGCTACCGTGAAGGGATGAGTGTTGCCCTGGATACCAAACTCAGCGCTGTGCTGGGCGATCGCAGCGCAAAAGCGCTCCAGAGTGCCTTTGGTTACACCCTGGTGGGACAATTGGTCGCCCACTACCCGAGGCGCTATGCCATCAGGGGAGAGCTCACCTCGATTGCCGGTGTCCCGGTGGGCGAGATGGCCACCCTCGTCGCTGAGGTCGTCTCCGTTTCCACGAGGGGCATGCGCGCTCGCAAAGGCAGCGTCCTCGAGGTCATCATCTCCGATGGCACCGGGCTAGTGACCCTCACCTTCTTCAACCAGGCTTGGCGAGCAAAAGATTTGGTTCCGGGTGCCAGAGGAATCTTCGCCGGAAAAGTAGGTCTCTACCGGGGTGAGCGCCAGCTTGCTCACCCCGACTATGAACTCTTTGAAGAGCGAGCGCTCACGAACAATGAGGGAGAAGAATGGGCGAAACGTCCCATTCCCCTCTATCCGGCAACGGCCAAGGTTGCCAGCTGGCAGATTGCGAGAGCTCTGGGCGTTGTGTTGGATGTGCTGGATGCGGTGCCGGACCCCATTCCTGCCGACATCGCCTCTGCAGAGAAGCTGATGCCCTCGAAGGAGGCACTCGAGAAGATCCACCGTCCGGGGGAGGAACAGGACTGGCGCCAAGCCAGGGACACCCTGAGGTTCCACGAGGCTTTTGTGTTGCAGTGCGCTCTGGTGCAGCGACGCATCCAGGCCGCCTCTTACACCTCGGTGGCTCGCTCGGCTGGTCCTGGCACGGAAGGTTTTCTTGGAAGTCTGCCCTTTGCGCTCACGAGTGATCAACAGAGTGTCTTGGCAGAGATTCAGCAGGACATGGCCAAGCCCCACCCAATGAATCGACTTGTTCAGGGTGAGGTCGGTTCTGGAAAAACAGTGGTCGCCGTAGCGTCGATGGTCACCGTGTCGGAGTCTGGTGGACAGAGTGCTCTGTTGGCGCCGACCGAAGTATTGGCCTGGCAGCACTTTCGCTCAATCGTGGCAACGCTCGGACCTGAACTAGCCGCGTCTATGAACCCCGTCCTGCTCACGGGGAGCCTTCGCGCGGCGGAGACGAAAAAGGCTCTGCTGGCGGCGGCATCGGGGCAGGCAAAGATTGTGGTGGGAACCCACGCGCTCCTGAGTGAACGGGTGACGTTTGCTGATCTCGGGCTTGTGGTCATCGATGAGCAACACCGCTTTGGCGTTGATCAACGCGAGGCCCTCCGACAAAAGGGCACCCATCCTCACGTTCTCGTTCTCACGGCAACACCCATTCCCCGAACTGTTGCCATGACGGTGTTTGGTGACCTTGATGTGTCAACAATCCGCGTGGTGCCCTCTGGGCGCCAACCAATTTCCACCCATGTGGTGGCGCTGGGGGACCACCCCAATTGGTATCCGAGGGTCTGGCAGAGGTTGGCTGAGGAGTTGGCGAAAGGACGCCAAGGCTTCGTGGTTGTTCCTTCCATTTCCCCGTCGGTTCCTGAGGACGACGATGCTGTTGATAGCACTGTGGAGGCATCAGAGGAGGCGCGCGTGCTCGCTAGTGTCGCTGAGACGTTGCCGCTCCTTCGCGGCTTACCCGAGCTCTCCCACGCGAAGATCGAGGCCGTCCACGGCAAGCTCCCCTCCGATGAGAAAGATGCTGTGATGCAGGCTTTTTCTGCCGGGGGCATTGACGTGGTGGTCGCGACGACCGTCATCGAGGTCGGAATTGATGTTCCGAACGCCTCCGTCATGGTGATTCTTGATGCCGATCGCTTCGGAGTAAGCCAGTTACACCAGTTGCGCGGGCGGGTTGGTCGAGGCGAGCACGCCGGTGTGTGCTTGCTCGTCACTGCCTGTGAACCAGACACCCCGGCCAGGGCACGGGTTGAGGCGGTCGCCGCCACGTCTGATGGTTTCGAACTTGCCACCATCGATCTTGAACTGCGCAGTGAAGGTGATGTCCTTGGCGATCGACAGTCCGGCAGGCGCTCTGGTCTCACCCTCGTGAGGGTTACCAAAGATGGCGAGCTCATTGACCAGGCCAGGCGCTATGCCACCGAGGTTGTGGAGGCAGACCCGTGGCTGGCAGGACACCCGTATCTGGCTGCAGACATCGCCAGACGCCTTGATGAGGCCTCAGCTGATTACTTGGCAAAAAATTGAGAATTGTGACCCAGCAGGCCCCCAAGAAAACGCTCGGCTCAGTACGCTTGAGCCATGAGCACTGTTGCTGTTGTCCCGGGTTCCTTTGATCCGGTGACACTGGGTCACCTGGATGTGATCGAGCGGGCTGCCGGGCTCTTTGATAAAGTTCACGTTGTCGTCGTCCACAACCCGTCGAAGTCAGCCCTGTTGCCCATTGCCCAGCGCGTCACCCTGCTCGAGCAGGCCATCGCGCAAGCGGGCATTGCCGGCAACATTGTGGTCACCTCGTGGAGCGTTGGTTTGCTGGTGGATTACTGCACTGACGTCGGTGCCACAGTGCTGGTCAAGGGGATTCGCTCGCAAATGGATCTCAGCTATGAGACGCCCATGGCCATTGTGAATAGAAACCTCGCGGGCATCGACACCGTCTTCTTGTTGCCAGATCCTGCGAACGCACATGTTTCAAGCTCGCTGGTGCGCCAGGTGGCATCCCTTGGCGGGGATGTCTCTCCGTATGTGCCGTCTGCGGTCGCTGAATATCTGGCCAAGACGGAACTGCCGTAGTCTTAGAGCCATAGTTTTTGTGACGGTTAACAAGGGGGATTGTCGTGGCAGATTCGTCCACAAGCGAGCTCAAAGAACTCGATCGCGCGCATAACTTCTACTCGTGGTCGGTGCAGTCCGCCGTGTCGCCGATGATGGTCTCGCATGCTTCTGGAATGTATGTCTACGACACCGATGGCAACGAATACTTGGATTTCTCGAGCCAGTTGGTCAATGTCAACATCGGCCACTCGCATCCCAAGGTCGTGCAGGCAATCAAAGACCAGGTGGAAAAACTCGCGACCGTTGCTCCTTCAGCAAGCTCGGAGGCTCGCGTTCACGCAGCGAAGCGCATCATTGACCGGGCCGGGGCGGGGTTCTCCAAAGTGTTCTTCACCAACGGGGGTGCTGATGCCAACGAGAACGCAATTCGTGCGGCCCGCCTCTATACAGGGCGCACCAAGGTGCTCTCGACCTACCGGAGCTATCACGGCAACACGGGGGCTGCCATTGTTGCCACTGGCGACTGGCGCCGCCAGCCCAATGAATATGCGACCGGGCATGTGCACTTCTTTGGCCCCTTCCTCTACCGCAGCGAGTTTTGGTCGGAGAACGAAGCTCAAGAGTGTGAGCGCGCTCTGCACCACCTGGAGCGGGTGATTCAGGCTGAAGGGCCCACCACGATCGCCACAGTGCTACTCGAGGGTGTGCCGGGAACTGCCGGCATCATGGTGCCGCCACCGGGATACCTGAAGGGCGTGCGGGAAATCTGTGACCGCTACGGCATCATCCTGATCATGGATGAGGTCATGTCGGGCTTTGGCCGCACCGGTCACTGGTTTGCGTTCCAGGCCCATGACGTTGTCCCCGACATGATCACTTTCGCAAAGGGTGTGAACTCCGGCTATGTGCCAGTGGGTGGCGTGGTGTTCTCGAACGCTCTCGCCCAGTATTTCGACAACACCATGTTCCCCGGTGGGCTCACCTATTCCGGCCACCCGCTGGCGATGGCGTCGATTGTCGCAGCGCTCGATGCCATGAGCGACGAGGGCATGGTCGACAATGCCCGCGAGATGGGGGAGAAGTATCTGCGCCCGGGGCTTACCGCTCTGGCTGCGAAGCACCCCATGATTGGTGAAGTCCGTGGGCTTGGCTGCTTCTTTGCCCTTGATCTGGTGGCTGATCCGGTGACGAGGGAGCCCTTGGATGCCGCAACCGTCGGGAAGCTTAAGTCCGAGTTGCTCTCCAGAAAACTTTTGCCCTTCGTCGTGGACAACCGGATTCACGTGGTGCCACCGCTAATCGTGACACCGGAGCACATTGCTACCGCGCTAGCGATCTACGATGAGGCGTTCACAACGGTAGCCTCCTAAGCTAACGAGGTGGCTTCTCGTAAACGCACGCCTTTGACCATTGGGGTCAAAGACCTCATGCACAGTCCTGGTGAGATGCGCGAGCACACCCTTGACGTACTAGCTCCAGAGAAATATGGCGAGGCTGTCGCGGTCGTTCCCGAGGGTACTCCGATGACCATCGAGGTGCGTCTGGAAGGCCTCCACGAGGGGATTTTGGTGACCTGCGAGGTTGCCACCGATGCGCACGCGGAGTGCGTGCGCTGTCTCGATGAGTTTTCTCTACCGGTTCGAGTCGATTTTCAGGAACTTTTCACCTATTCTTCTTCAGAGGCCGATTCCTACACGGTGGTTGATGACTCTGTGATGCTCGAGAGCATCATTCGGGATGCGGTGGTCCTAGACCTCCCCTTCCAACCGGTATGTAAGCCTGACTGCTATGGATTGGACCCCACAACTGGTGAGAAACTCACCAGCGAGAGTGCCAAGACACGCGGCCAGGATATTGACCCGCGCTGGCTTGAGTTAGGCAAACTGCTCGAGCCAGATGGACAACAGGCCCCCTAAGACCACACAAGACCCAGCGAAAGAAGAAAATCATGGCGGTACCTAAGCGGAAGAAATCCCGTGCGAGAACGCACCATCGTCGTTCGGCGTGGAAAGCTGAAGTCCCCACGCTGGTGAAGACCGTCGAGAACGGCAAGACCGTCTACAGCCTCCCGCACCGCGCTCGGGTTGTCGAAGACAGCGCCGGCACCCCGTTGTTCATGGAATACAAGGGCCGTAAGGTCGCCGACGTCTAACGTGACTGGTCCCGGGAAGACCGAGTCGGTCTTCGATGCGAGCCCACTCCTGGAGACCCTCCAGGTGTCGGTCTCCGCGGAAGGTGTGGCGCAAGCATTGACGCATTCGTCCTTTGCTTACGAAAACGGTGGCAGCGACAACGAGCGACTCGAGTTTCTCGGAGACTCCGTGTTGGGTCAGGCCATCACCGCAGCCCTTTATCGCCACTTCCCTGATCTTCCCGAGGGTGAGCTTGCCAAGCGCCGGGCCAGCATTGTCTCGACGACTGCGCTTGCCGATGTTGCCCGCACGATTTCGCTGGGGGATTTCCTGCGCCTCGGCCGCGGGGAGGAGATCACCGGTGGTCGAGACAAACCCTCACTCCTGGCGGATGCCCTCGAGGCCCTCATAGGAGTCGTGTTTTTGGAACATGGCCCAGAAGCAGCCACTGGCCTCGTCGAGCGCCTACTCGGAGATTATGTCCTCGATGCGGATCGTCGCAGTGAAAGTAGTGATCCAAAGACTACTTTGCAGGAGTGGGGAGCCAAGACCGGTAATGGCATCCCCCGTTACAACATCAGCGATGCGGGTCCAGATCACGCCAAGGTCTTCTCTGCGGATGTCTATATCAACGGCCTACCCGGCGGTTCGGCGCCCGCGGGGCATGGCACGGGTAGCTCCAAGAAGGCAGCCGAGCTCGCTGCCGCGAGTGCGGCATTAGCCGCGATTCGCGAAGTCGAACGAGGCGATGCCTGAACTTCCCGAGGTTGAGGTCGTTCGACGGGGCGTCGAGGATGTCATCACTGGAGCGCGGATTACTCGGACTACCGTGCTTGATGCTCGTTCGCTCAAGCGTCACCCGGGTCCCGCGGAAGATTTTGTTTCCCGGCTCACAGGCGCGCTCGTCACGGCCGCTGTGCGCAGAGGAAAGTTCTTGTGGTTCCCTCTGACTGGAACCAGTAGTGCGCTTGTCTGCCACTTGGGTATGAGTGGGCAGGTTCTCTTAGGCGATGAGGATTCAGACTTTGGTCCCCATCTTCGTGTGCTCGTGGAGTTGACCACCCGTGCGAGTGAGTCCATCCACGTGGGATTTGTGGATCAGAGAATCTTTGGCTCGCTCGCCATTGATGAGCTCATTCCCACGAGCGATGGTTTCCCCGGTGGCGTGGGCAGTGCTGAGCCCCTTGTGCCAGTCAGCGTGTCGCACATAGCGAGAGATCCCTTAGACCCGCACTTTGATGAGGAGGCATGGAGTCGCCGGTTGCGCTCCAAGCACACCGATATCAAGCGTGCTCTGCTCGATCAAAACCTGATCAGTGGAATTGGAAACATTTATGCGGATGAGGCCCTGTGGGCAACGAAACGTCACTACCTTCACCCCACCCACAGGATGACGCAGGCAGACACCCACTCACTGCTCGAGGAAGTGAGAGCCGTGTTGAACAAAGCCCTCGCGGAGGGCGGGACAAGCTTCGACCAACAGTATGTGAACGTCAATGGCCAGAGCGGATATTTTGCCCAGTCGTTGGAGGCCTACGGACGAGATGGCCAAGCCTGCTCACGCTGTGGAACCACCATTCACCGGGAGCCGTTCATGAATCGCTCCTCTCACCGCTGTCCCCGGTGTCAGCGGGTGCCTCGCACCCGGTAAGTTTGTCCAGAGCATATGCGTGGCGTCAACATCGGTGAGCAATCGAAGCGGAGTATCTGGTGCATCTGAAGTCCCTGACCCTCAAGGGATTTAAGTCTTTCGCTCAACCGACCACGTTTGCCTTCGAGCCCGGTGTGACCTGCGTTGTCGGACCCAATGGCTCGGGAAAGTCCAACGTTGTCGATGCTCTCGCGTGGGTCATGGGCGAACAGGGTGCCAAGACTCTCCGCGGTGGCTCGATGGAAGATGTCATCTTTGCCGGAACGACCTCTAAGGCGCCGCTGGGGCGGGCTGAGGTGTTGCTCACCATCGATAACTCTGATGGCGCCCTGCCCATCGAATATGCCGAGGTCACCATCTCCCGCACGCTCTTTAGAAACGGGGGTAGTGAATACGCGATCAACAAAGAGCCCTGTCGCCTCCTCGACGTTCAAGAGCTTCTGAGTGATAGTGGCCTGGGCCGGGAAATGCACGTCATCGTGGGCCAGGGTCAGCTCGATCAGGTGCTCCATGCGAGCCCAGAAGACCGTCGCCGCTTTATCGAGGAGGCGGCGGGAATCCTCAAGCACCGTCGTCGCAAAGAAAAGACCCAGCGCAAGCTTGAGTCCATGGAAGCGAACCTGACGAGGCTCAACGATCTCGCCGGTGAGATTCGTCGCCAGCTGACACCGCTCGGCCGCCAGGCGGAGATTGCCCGTGAAGCCCAGACAATTCAGGCCGTGGTTCGTGATGCGCAGGCTCGGGTGTTTGCTGATGACGTGGTGAGCCTCGGTGCCACCCTCGATAACTTCCAGAGCAGTGAAAGCGAGCGCGCCGCCGAGCGCGCCACACTTGCAGACCAACTCGACGGTGTGCGCAGGCGCATCCAAGAGCTTGAGTCCACCGCGCTGGATAGTGGACTGGATTCAGCCAGGTCTCAGGACTTTGCGGCGAGAGCTGTGCTGGATCGCCTGAAGGCCTTGGAATCGATTGCTAGGGAGCGCTCTGGCACATGGGATGAGGGTGAGGTCGATGCCTCGGCTGCGGCCACTGTGACATCTGCAGACATTGAGGCCGCCGAGGTTTTGAGCCAGGAAGCCCTGGAGCTTGTCGCCTCACACGAAGCAGGTGTGGGTGAGGTTTCTGCTGCTGTGCTGACGCTGAAGGCGTCCCTCGCTGCGGTTGACCAAGAGATCGCCTCCGTGGTCGGTGAACTTGCCGAGTATGACAACGCCCTGCGCGAGCGCGAGTCAGCTGTCGAGGTTGCGCAGTCCCGCCTCCTGAGCTCTCAGGCTGAGTCAGAGCGTCAACGGGCAGCCCTCGACCAAGCCGGAGCCCGTGTAGTCCAGGCTGAAGAGGCCTTACGGGCTCTTCACGGCTCGGACACTGAAGCTCCCGATGGTGCCACCGAAGCCTATGAACGTGCGCTTGGCGAGGCTGAGGAACGACTAGCGCTCGCGGATGCCACCGAGGCCAACACCAGGAACCTCCTTCACCAGCAGGAGCGCGAGCGTGAGGCGCTCGCGGCTAAAGTATCGGCGCTGACCCTAGCTCTTCGCGCCGATGGCGCCGATCCTGATATTGCCGCTGCCGCTGGAGTCACTGGCAGTGTTGCCGACTCACTCCGGGTGGAGGCTGGATATGAAACGGCGATTGCCCGGGCTCTTGGATCCCTCGCCGATGCCGTGTTGGTGAATGAGCGCCAGATTGCGCTGCGCCTGGTGGAACAGCGCTCTGGCTCGAACAAAGGCCGCGTGGAACTCGTCATCGCCAATGACGAAGACACCATCGGCGAGAACATCGCCGGGCTTTCCCGAGCGAGCGATGTGGTGCGCGGGCCCTCTGGCGTCTTGGCATTGCTGTCCAAGACCTACATCGCAGGGGACCTGGCCGCACTCACAAAAGTCTGGGCAACCAAGGGTGCCATCGCTCGGGGAGTGACAATCGTGACTCTCGCTGGTGATGTGTTCACCGATGGTGTTGTTCGAACCGGTAGTGGCGAATCACGCAGTCGCTTAGAACTCGCGGCCGAGCGCGATACTGCTGAGGGCGCGCTGACAACCCTGTCCACCACTCTGGAGCGCACGCGCTTCGAGGCGGAGCAGGCCAGAGCGCAGAAAGCACTTCGCGCCGACGAGGTAAAAACCGCTCTTGCCGATGTCCGCCAGGCTGATGCCAAGCGCGCTGAGTTTGGGCAACAGCTTTCCCGGCAACGTGCCGCACTCGAGGCGGCTGAAGCCGAGGTGGCGCGACTGGTGAGTGCTGCCACAGAGGCAGAAGACCAGGTCCGGGTGGCGAGCGAGGCTCTTGTGCTAGCCACAGAGCAGCGCACATCCTTCCAAGCAAACCCCAGGCCCTCCGTCGATGAGTCTGCCCGCAGTGCACTTCTTGCGTCCCTAGACACAGCTACCGCCGAGGAACTTCAGGCGCGCATTGCTCTCGAGGCGGCCCGAGAGCGCTCACGCAGCGCCCAGGAGGTCCTGGCCAGTGTGCGCCAGCGCCTGGTGGATGAAGAGGTAGCTGCCACGAGGGAGCGCGCTAGAAACCAAGAACGACGTGAGCGCGCTGCCCGCGCCACGTCCGTCTTAGCGCTCTTGCCGGGTGTGATGGCTCAGGCGGTGGTGACCACTGAGGAGTCCTCCGCGGCACTGCTTGCAGCAGAGGCGAAGCGTCAGTCCCTGCAGGGGGAGTTGACCCAATTGCGCACCCAAGAGAACACCCTGCGGGAGCGCCTGGGGTCCATCACTGATTCGGTGCACTCGATTGAGATGCAAATTTATGAAAAGAAGCTGCAGCGCACGACGTTACTGGAGCGAGTCCAGGAAGAATTGGGTCTCACCGAGGAGACACTTCTCGAGGAGTATGCCCCACACGTTCTGGTTCCCGCAGACACCGAAGACGGCGGGGAGCCACAACCCTTCAACCGAGCTGAGCAAGAGGCCAGACTTCAGGTGGCCAGGCGCAAGCGTGACCAACTGGGGCGAGTGAACCCTCTGGCACTCGAGGAGTTCCAGGCTCTCGAGACCAGACACACGTTCTTGACCGAGCAGCTCGTGGACTTGAAGAAAACCCGGGCTGACCTAGAGGCCATCATGGCTGAGCTCGATGACACCATGCAGACGATCTTTGCTGAAGCTTTCGCCGACACCCAAAGAGCTTTTGATGAGGTGTTCCCGCTCCTCTTCCCCGGCGGGCACGGGTCATTGACGCTTACGCAACCCGATGATCTTTTGCTCACCGGCATTGAGGTGTCGGTGAGGCCCGCGGGCAAGAAAATCGAGCGCTTATCGTTGCTCTCTGGTGGGGAGCGTTCCCTAGCAGCCGTCGCACTGTTGATTGCCATCTTTAAGGCCCGGCCTAGCCCGTTCTATATCCTCGACGAGGTCGAGGCGGCGTTGGATGATGCAAACCTGGGGCGCCTACTGAGCGTGATCGAGTCGCTACGTCAAGATTCCCAACTCATCGTCATCACGCACCAGAAACGCACCATGGAGATTGCTGACGCGCTCTATGGAGTCTCGATGCGCAAGGACGGGGTCAGTGCTGTTGTCGGACAGCGCATCAAGGACTCTGAAGCGATAGCGTCCTAGTTTTTGGGCACTTCGCCTTCGGCAGTAGTGTGTGGGGGTGGCGAGAAAACAGAAGGCTGGATGGGCGCTGATTGCGCTTGCGGGAGCGATGAGCACCGGCATCGCCGTTACTGAAATCCTCAGCCTTGTTGGCCAGGCTGACGCGGAGTCCTCAGAAACCCTGCCGGTCATTGGTTTTGTTCCCTCGGTTGATGACTAAATTCTCTGTGCGCTAGTTAGGCTTACCCCATGGCATGGGGTAAAGGCTCGTTGTCGCTGCGCACCCTCTTTGGTGATGGCACCACCGAGGAAGCTCAGATCGATGAAAACACGTGGCAGAGCTTGGAAGACACCCTGATTGGCTCAGATTTCGGTCCTCAGCTCGCCGAAGAGTTAGTGGCCTTGGTGCGCGGCGAAGTGGAGCGCATTGGCACCACGAAAGCCAATGACGTTAGCGAGATTTTGCGTGACGCGGTAGAGGAGAAGCTCGCCCGGTACGATTCCACGCTGCGCTTGACTGAGCGCCCAGCGGTCGTTCTGGTGGTCGGTGTCAACGGAGTTGGCAAAACCACCACGATTGGAAAGTTTGCCAAGTTTCTCTCCAATGCTGGGCGATCTGTCGTTATTGCCGCAGCTGATACTTTTCGTGCTGCAGCGGTCGAACAGTTGACGACCTGGGCAGAGCGCGCGGGGGTTGCCATTGTCACCCCCGAGCGCGAAGGACAAGACCCAGCCTCCGTGGCCTATCAGGCAGTAGAAAAAGCCTTCGCGGAGGGCATTGAGATTGTTGTAATCGACACCGCTGGCCGCCTTCACACCAAAGCGGGGTTGATGGATGAGCTCGGGAAGATTCGTCGGGTTATCGAGAAGGTAGCGCCGGTGTCTGAGGTCTTGTTGGTCCTCGATGCCACGACCGGCCAGAACGGTGTCGTCCAGGCCGAAGCGTTCCTCGAGCACGCCGGTGTGACGGGCTTGGTTCTGACCAAACT
Source organism: Actinomycetota bacterium (assembly GCA_009704535.1). Lineage (GTDB taxonomy): Bacteria > Actinomycetota > Actinomycetes > Actinomycetales > Microbacteriaceae > Pontimonas. Next base: position 14,641 of record WLEA01000007.1, on the reverse strand, counting down.
CGATGGCAGCGCCAAGGCGGGCTTTGTGATGAGAGTTCAGGAACTCACCGGTTTGCCCATCAAACTCCTGGGCCAAGGCGAATCAGTGGGGGATATCACCGGTTTTTCCCCAGCTCAGTTCGCTAAAGCTTTGACTAGCTAGAGCACTGACCAGTTAGAGCTGGCTTCGGTAGGTTGCTGCCAGCTCGCGGTATGTCTCGGCGTTGTGGGCAATCGACTCGCGTTCCTCAGGAGTGGTCTCTCGCCTGATTTTTCCGGGCACCCCAGCAACAAGGCTGTGTGGGGGAACGATTGTCCCCTCGAGGACCACCGTCCCCGCGGCAATCAGAGAACCCTCGCCAATAACAGCGCCGTTTAGCACAGTGGCATTCATGCCAATGAGGCACGAATCACCCACAGTGGCACCGTGGACAATCGCTCCATGGCCGATGCTCACATCCCGTCCCACCAGGGCTGGAAACCCAGGGTCACCGTGAATCACCGCATTGTCTTGGACGTTAGAGCCCTCACCGAGATCGATGGCGGCCCGATCAGCTCGCAGTGTTGCGCCAAACATGACCACGGCGGCAGCCTGCACGGTGACCTGACCGACCAGCGTCGCGTGTGGTGCAATGAACGCGTCATCGGCAACGATAGGCGAGTGCTCAGCGAAGCTAAAGAGAGGCATAAGCCAAGCCTAGAAGGTCCCGACCCCTTCCTCGACGCCCTGGCTTTCTCGAGTAGTCTTGTGCTCCATGGTGGCCTTTAGTTCCCTCTCCGAGAGGTTGATGGAGACCTTTAAGTCTCTTCGTCAAAAGGGCAAGCTTTCCCCCGCGGATGTCGATGGAACGGTGCGCGACATTAGGCGCGCGCTGCTTGAATCCGATGTCGCACTCGAGGTGGTGAAGTCCTTCACCCAGAAAGTCCGAGCGCGCGCTCTCTCGGACGATGTGAACAAGGCGCTCAATCCTGCCCAGCAGGTTGTCTCGATTGTCAACGACGAGCTGATTGCGATTCTTGGCGGAGAGACCCGCTCGCTCAGTTTTGCCAAGAAACCCCCGACGGTAATCATGCTGGCAGGTTTGCAAGGTTCCGGTAAGACAACGCTTGCGGGGAAGCTCTCGAAGTGGTTGCGCGCCGAGGGGCACACCCCGGTCTTGGTTGCCTGTGATCTACAAAGACCGGGTGCTGTGAAACAGCTCGGCGTAATGGCAGAGCAGGCGGGTGTCGCGTTTTTTGCACCAGAGCCAGGCGATGGCGTTGGTGACCCCGTCGCCGTCGCACAGGCGGGTGTTGCCTACGCCAAAAACAAGAACCACGATGTCGTGATTATCGATACCGCTGGCCGACTCGGCGTTGATGCGGACATGATGAACCAGGCTGCCAAGATCCGGAAGGTCACCTCGCCAGATGAGGTGCTCTTTGTGATTGATTCCATGATTGGTCAAGACGCCGTCACGACCGCGCAGGCCTTCTCCCAGGGCGTTGATTTCACCGGCGTGGTTCTCACCAAACTCGATGGCGATGCTAAGGGTGGTGCGGCACTGAGTGTGACCGGCGTAACTGGCCGGCCAATCCTGTTTGCCTCAACGGGTGAAAAACTCGATGATTTCGAAGTTTTTCACCCCGATCGGATGGCCAGTCGAATTCTTGACCTCGGTGACATCCTCTCGCTCATTGAAACGGCTCAAAAAACCTTTGATCAAGAGCAAACCAAGGAGCTCGAAGCCAAGTTTCTCTCCGATACCTTCACCCTCAATGATTTCTTGGGCCAGCTTCAGCAGATCAAGAAGATGGGCTCGCTCGGCTCGATGCTCGGCATGCTTCCGGGAGCCCGGGGAATGCAGGAGCAGATCGACAATATCGATGAGAAGGAACTGGGTCGCACCGAGGCCATCATCCAGTCGATGACTCGCGCTGAGCGGATTAACCCCAAGCTGTTGAATGGTTCGAGGCGCATGCGAATCGCCAAGGGCTCGGGCATGACGGTGACCGATGTCAACCAGTTGGTCACACGCTTCGAACAAGCGGCGAAAATGATGAAGACGGTCGCCAAGGGCGGCGTTCCCCAGATCCCCGGTATGGGCCCGGTCGGGGGTGGTGGCGGTAAGGGTAAAAAGACGCCAAAGAAGAAGGCGGCGCCGCGCTCGGGCAACCCCGCCAAACGCGCCGCTGAAGCCTTAGGGCTGGCGAGTGGGGGCAGTGGCCAGGGCTCGAGTTTTGGCCTGGGCGTGCCCTCTGGCGAGAACTAAGAGGATGGGGCGCCCCCGTGTGCCCAGGATTCCAAAAAATCTGACAGAATAGGGCGCTGGAGCACTCCCGCCCGACCCTCTATCAGGCGTGGGACTCCCCACCAAGACGTCCAGACGATTGTGCCCCCACGTAATCGTCGGTTGTTTACGACTTATCTACCTGGAGAAACGTGGCTGTAAAAATTCGTTTGAAGCGCATGGGAAAAATCCGTGCCCCCTACTACCGCATCGTCGTTGCCGACTCGCGCACCAAGCGCGATGGACGCGTCATTGAAGAAATTGGCAAGTATCACCCCACCGAGAACCCCTCGGTCATCGAGGTCAGCTCTGACCGCGCTCAGTACTGGCTAGGCGTTGGCGCCCAGCCCACCGAGCAGGTTCGCGCACTCCTGAAGCTCACCGGCGACTGGGGCACCTTCAAGGGTGACAAGAACGCTAAGAACACCGTTCAGATGGCGGAGCCCAAGGCAGAATTCAAGGCTGACACCAAGAAGAAGCCAGTCCTTCGCCCCAAGGTCGTCAAGGCTCCCGCCCAGGAAGCTCCCGTCGCCGCTCCTGTCCAGGACGCCGCACCCGCTGAGGCCGTCGTTGCTGAGGTCGTTACGGACGCCCCCGTTGCAGACGAGGTTGTAGCTGAGGCTCCAGCAGAGGACGCAGTAGCCGAGGAAGCCCCCGTTGCTGACGAGGTACCTGCCGAAGTACCCGCCGAAGCTCCAGTGGCCGAAGACGTAGCCGAAGTGGCTGCTGTTGAGGAAGCTCCGGCCGAGGAAGTGGCTGCAGAAGAAGTGCCTGCCGACGAGGCCAAGACAAAGCCGGCTGAATAGTAATGCTTGATCGTGCGCTGAATCATCTCGTCCGGGAGATTGTTGATCACCCGGACGAGGTCAGTGTCACGCTTGTGGACACTCCCCGGGGGGAACTCCTTGAGGTTCGTGTTCACCCAGAAGACTTGGGACGGGTAATCGGTCGCTCTGGCCGGACCGCCAAGGCACTTCGCACTGTAGTTAATGCGCTTGCTGATGGTCGGCGAGTGCGGGTTGACGTCGTCGACACCGACTCCTGATGTCTCCGGACGCCTCGTCCACTGCACCGCGCCCTGAGCGGGTTGAACTGCGCGTTGCACGCTTGGTCAAGGCGCACGGTCTCAAGGGTGCATTGCGCCTCGAGCTCTACACCGATGACCCAGAACTTCGTTTTCAACCAGGCGCCCGTTTCACTCTTCAGGTTCCCACCGAGTCGCCCTGGTTTGGGAAGACACTCACCTTGGTTAGTGTCCGTGAAGTCAACAGCAGCCCCGTGGCATTTTTTGAGGGAGTTGAGGATCGCAGTGCGGCTGAAGGACTTGTCAAGGCAATTTTGTGGGTGGAACACGACCCGGAAATTCGCCCGGTGGAGGACGATGCCTGGTTTGACCACCAACTCGTGGGTTTGAGGGTGGAGCGCGATGGTGTGCAGGTGGGTGTGGTGGTGCGAGTCGAACACTTCCCCGCTCAAGACCTCTTGGTGATTGACACTGGTGGCTCCGAGGTGCTGTTGCCCTTTGTGAAGGCTTTTGTGCCGCGCGTTGATAGCGACACCGGGGTGGTGGAGATTACGCCGCCGGGGGGACTCTTCGAGACGCTCGACGAGGAGAGCGCGTCATGAAAATCGATATTGTGACGATTTTTCCCGCCTTCTTCGACGCCCTAGACGTGTCACTGATTGGCAAAGCGCTGGATAAGAACTTGGTCGAGATTTCTGTGCACGATTTGCGCGATTCCACCACAGACCCTCACCGCAGCGTCGATGACACACCCTACGGGGGTGGGGCTGGCATGGTGATGTCCCCGGAGCCCTGGGGTGTCGCGTTGGACCGCTTGCTGACCACAGATTCAGTGCTTGTCGTGCCAAGCCCCGCGGGGAGGCGGTTCACCCAAACCAAGGCTAAAGAGCTCGCGCAGGCGGGGCACCTTGTTTTTGCCTGTGGCCGATATGAGGGTATTGATCAGCGGGTCATCGAGCACTACAGCCAGTCCTACACCGTCCTCGAGCTTAGCCTCGGTGATTATGTCCTCAACGGAGGCGAAGTTGCGGTGGTCGCGATGGTGGAGGCGACGTTGCGCTTACTTCCCGGCGTGATTGGGAACCCAGAATCCTTGATTGAAGAGAGCCACGAGGAGGGCCTTGTCGAATACCCCTCCTACACGAAGCCAAGAACGTGGCGCGGGATTGATGTGCCAGAGGTACTGCTCTCGGGACACCACGAGCAGATTCGCCAGTGGCGCCATGAGCAGTCGGTGGCCCGCACACAGCGGATGCGACCGGATTTGCTCTCCGACTAGCGAGCGGTGAGAACCAAGGGGCCGTCTTTGGTAACGACCACCGTGTGCTCTACATGTGCTGCGCGGGACCCATCGACGCTCCGCAGTGTCCAGCCGTCGGCATCGGTAAAGATTTCACTGGTGGTGTGCATGAGCCACGGCTCGATGGCAAACACCATTCCTGGTTGTAGTTTCGGGCCCTGTCCTGGCATCCCGTCGTTGGGGATTGAAGGGTTTTCGTGCATGGTACGACCGACCCCGTGGCCGCCAAAGTCGGTGTTGACCTCAAAACCATGTGCTTTTGCGACTGCGCCAATCGCGTGGGAGATGTCTCCGAGACGGTTGCCGGCAACGGCTGCGGCAATCCCGGCCCTGAGGGCTTCCTCACACACGTCAATCAGGCGTTGGTCTTCCGCTGTCGCGGGAGTTCCAACAATGAGGCTGACCGCGGAGTCGGCAACCCAGCCACCCAGGGTCACTGCGAAGTCCAGCGAGAGAAGGTCACCGCTCTGAAGGTCATAGTCATAGGGCAAGCCGTGGAGGGCCGCGTCATTGACCGAAGTGCAGAGCACCTTGCCAAAGGGGGACCCGCCAAAGGACGGGTGGTAATCGATATAGCAACTAGTCGCACCTGCCTGGCGGATCATGTTGTGGGCGAGGGCATCGAGCTCCAACAGTGAAACGCCTGGCTTGGCAGCGCTCTCGAGAGCGCTCAAGACCGAGCTGACAAACGCGCCTGCAGCCCGCATCTCCTCGATGCGGACTGGGGAATGGCGCTGAATCACTCGGCAGTCAGCGGAATCTCGGCGCGAAGGTAGGCGCCAACCATCTCCCTGGCTTCCTCGATGAACCTCTCGTCACCCCTCGAGTCATAAAGAAACGCGCGGTGCACAATGGCCACACCCATCGCAATCGCCACATCCAGGTGAAAGACCATCGAGTCGGTTACTGGGACAGTGTGTTCCTCCGAGAGCATCTGGGCAAAAATTCGAGCAATCACCGTACTGTTGGTGGGCTCATCGCCTAAAAACCGCTCTGCGATGATGTCGCCAAAGCCGAGGTGGCGGAAACCTGGTTCGTGCCGATACATCTCAACGTAGGAGCCGAAGGTGTTGTCCCAGGCGGCCCACGGCGCGAGGCTTGCGCGGTCCGCGCCTTCTTGAACACGGTCCATATATCGCTGCATGTTTCGCTGCGCAAGCGCCTTCAAGAGGCTGTCAACGTTGGGGAAATACCGATACAAGACTCCCACAGAAGAGCGACTGCGGTAGGCGACAGCGGTGGTGGTAACTCCATCAATGCCGTCTTCGTCGATGAGAACAGCGGCAGCGTCCAACAGGCTCTGCATACGTTCGCTGCTGCGCTGTTGGGTGGGGGTGGTGCGAAGGTTTAGGACTTCGTGGGAGGTGTCCATAGTGGTCTCACAATCATTGGTTCGCCCAGGCCGGGATAGAAAGAGCCTAGTCGGCGAAATAGCCAGTCGTCACATTGTGTGGCAGACTTAGGACTTGTGCCACAGTGCGCCTCTGCCACAGGGGAGTAGCACACCGTCATCAGGCGGGGGCATTGCCAGCTTCAATCCATTATTCGCGTGCGACCTGTGGCGGCGCAGAGAGTGATTCAGACATGCAAACCCTAGATTTCGTCGATGCAGCAAGCCTTCGCAGTGACATTCCGGACTTCCGCTCCGGCGACACCGTCAAAGTCCACGTCAACATCGTGGAAGGCACCCGCTCTCGTATTCAGGTTTTCCAAGGTGTTGTCATTAGCCGCACCGGTCACGGCGTCAAGGAATCCTTCACCGTGCGCAAGATTAGCTTCCAGGTTGGCGTGGAGCGCACGTTCCCTCTGCATTCCCCGGTGATCGACCACATTGAGGTTGTCTCCCGCGGTGACGTTCGTCGCGCCAAGCTCTACTACTTGCGTTCACTTCGTGGCAAGAAGGCGAAGATTCGCGAAAAGCGCGACTCCTAAGCCTCGCCCTCGGCGAGTCCTGCCACACTGGTGGGAACACAGTGAAGGAAGTGGGGGCATCGTGGCGCGTGCACTGATTGCCCGGTGGTCGCTCCGGTGAGTTCAGCGCGTTCATTGTCGAGAACCTTGTTTCTTCTGTTGCGCGATCTCGTGTTTATCGTCATTGCGGCGCTCGTGGTCTCGTTTCTGATCAAGACCTTTCTGATTCGCTCGTTCTATATCCCGACCGAATCCATGGAATCGACGCTGGCGCGCGACGACCGCATCATCGTGAGCCAGCTCACTCCGAGGGTCCTCCCTCTGGAGCGGGGGGATGTGGTGGTTTTTGTGGATCCTGGTGGTTGGCTCTCTCTCCAGGTCGGTGTCAGCGAAAACGACCCGCTCTCTCGTGTCCTCAATGGCCTCTCGATGGTGGTGGGGCTCTCGAGCCCAAATGACAACGAGCACTTGGTCAAACGCGTTATTGGTCTGCCCGGTGACACCGTGAAGTGCTGTGATGGATTAGGTGCCATGACCGTCAACGGTGTTCCACTGTCCGAGCCATATCTGTCGTTGCCCGAGGGTGTCAATAAGGTTAGTAGCGAGGACTTCAGCGTCACCGTGCCAGAGCAATCGCTCTGGGTCATGGGAGACAACCGCTATAACTCGGCGGATTCCAGGCGTAATACCGACAAGCCGGGTGGCGGCTTTGTCCCCGTGGAGAATGTCGTTGGCCGCGCTTTTGTAATTTCTTGGCCCGCCGAGCGTTGGCAGTGGCTTGGAAACTACCCGGAAACGTTCGAGGGTATTGAATCGAGGGACCCCTCACGGTCACCAGAGTAGAGCCCACGCTCGAGTTCGAACACCGGCTGGTGGCCCAGGGTGCCACCAGCGTCATCGGCTGTGACGAGGTGGGCCGAGGGCCCCTGGCTGGCCCCGTGGTCGCGGGGCTCGTCGTGTGGGATCCCAGCATCGAGAGTTGGCCCGAGGGTCTCTATGACTCGAAGGCCATTACCGAAAAACGGCGCGGGCCTGTTGCCACAGCAGTTCGGGAGGTGTTCCCCCATCACGCGCTCGGGGAGGCCAGTGCAGCCGAGGTCGACGCCGAGGGCATCAACAACGCTCTGGGTATCGCGGTGGTGCGGGGGCTCTTGACCCTTGCCACCCGGGGGGTTGCCATCGGTCACTCCGTCTTACTTCTGGATGGGAGCGTCGATTACGTCACCAAACATCTACCGCATCGCCTGCGGGTTGTGACCAGGGAAAAGGCAGACCGCGACTGCGTGTCGGTCGCCGCGGCTTCGGTCGTGGCGAAGGTGTATCGCGATGAACACATGGTGTCTCTCGCCAAGCAGTATCCGGAGTACGGGTTTGAGAGCCACAAAGGCTATGGCAGTGCTTCCCACAAAGACGCCATCAGGCGTCACGGCCTCACCCCGGAACACCGGCCCAGTTGGATTCGACTCTAAGTGGTTTTGCCGAGAGAGCTAGACTGAGCCCACCATGGAACCGGAAGATTTCGACGATTACGACAGGGAAGCTGAGCTCTCCCTCTATCGGGAGTATCGCGATATCGTCTCCCAGTTCCAGTATGTGGTTGAAACTGAGCGCCGTTTCTATCTTGCAAACGAAGTTCACCAAGAAGTCCGTGAACGCGGTAACGACTTCTATTTCGAGCTCACCCTCACCGATGTCTGGGTGTGGGACGTGTATCGCTCTGATCGTTTCGTAAAGTCGGTGAAGGTATTGACCTTTAAAGACATCAACGTCGAGGAGCTCGGCAAGAAAGAACTCAAGCTTCCTAAGGAACTCGCTCTCGACGAATAGTTGTCCACTGTGTCGCCCAACCGGCGCTTCTGTTGGGTGTTGTGGTTTAGCGCCCACCAGGGCCTGGGCACCGACGATGCTGGTGGCATGGACGCCCTCGAGGTTGCAGCACGAACGTCGTGGGGGCTCTGCGCCGATCCGGGAGACCGCTTCGCGTACGCCTTCTGCCAAGCGGAGGGGCTTGTGGGCGCACTCGCGCGTCTGCGCAGTCGTGACTCTCCACGCGCGATAGCGCTCTCACTATCGGGGCTCATAGACAGCGATGAGTCACTCACCACTCAGATCACCAGTTGGCGGGCCCGGGATTCCACCGAGAAAACAGCGCTCTCGTTGTCCACTGGGGCCGCGCGCGGTGTGCGGGTTCTAGGCGAGAACGACAGTGCATGGCCACCGGCACTGGCAGATCTAGGAGACCACCAACCGCTAAGTCTGTGGTGCGAGGGCGAAATCGCCCTGCTTCAGGCAACCCGCGGCTGGGTCGGTGTTGTCGGTAGTCGCAGGGCAAGCCCCGCCGGGGTGAGCGCAACGCGCTCTCTGGTGGTGCCGGACGTTCTGGGGGAGCGGGGTGTGGTCTCCGGTGGGGCTAGCGGGATTGATACCGCAGCGCATCACGCAGCACTGGAGCGGAGTATCCCGACCGTTGCTGTTGTGGCCGGAGGGCTTGATCGTCTTTATCCAACGGAGAACCTCGGCATGTTTGCCCGTATTGCACGTGCCGGTGTTGTGGTGGCGGAGGCTCCCTGCGGAGTTCGGCCCGTGCCCTGGCGATTCTTGGAGCGCAATCGGTTGATCGCTGCTTTGTCATCCGTGCTGGTCGTGGTTGAGGCTGCTCATCGCTCTGGGGCTCTCAACACTGCCCACCACGGGGCAGTGCTTGGACGGGAGGTCGCTGTCGTGCCCGGTCGCTGGAGTGATCCACTGAGTGCTGGCTGCTGGCGATTGGTTAGGGAACAATCGGCTGGCGTGCTAAGCGAACCCCGGGATCTTGCCTGGTTGGGCGATGGAGCACCGGGTTTCTCCACCGAGGTATAAAGTGTGCTGGTGTCGAGCTTTAGCCAACACCCCTCCGCAGAGCGGGTCCTTGTCCACATTTCGGACACCCATCTTCTCGATGGGCGCGTGCTTTTTGGCTCAATTGACTCCGACACTCCCCTTCGCAGGCTACTAGAACGACTCGTCGCCAGTGGCCAAGAGGTGGACGCTCTTGTGTTTACAGGGGATCTAGCGGATCGCGCTGAGAGCGGTGCTTACCTGCGCTTGCGAGAGCTAGTCGAGCCCTTCGCTGTGCAGTTAGGGGCACCAGTGGTCTGGGTCATGGGAAATCACGATGAGCGTGAACCCTTCTCGGAGGTGCTCTTTGGCGGCCCTGCCACAGCGGAGCCGCAAGACCGAGTGTTTGATCTTGATGGTCTGCGAGTGATCGCTCTTGACACGTCTGTGCCCGGTTATCACCACGGCGAGCTCACTCCAGCCCAGCTGGAGTGGCTCGGCAACGAGCTTTCGAGTCCAGCACCGAAGGGCACCATTCTCGCTCTTCACCACCCGCCGATCCCCACCCCGATTGAGTTGATGGGGGTGATCGAACTCCAGGACCAAGGGGCGCTTGCCCGGGTCATCCAGGGAACGGACGTTCGTGGCCTACTGGCGGGGCACCTGCACTACTCGACGTTCTCCACCTTTGCCGGTGTCCCGGTGTCTGTCTGCGCTGCCAGCTGTTACACCATTGACTTACTGGGCATGGAGGGAACGATTTTGAGCGCGGTGCCCGGTGGCCTCTCTGCCTCCCTCGTCCATGTTTATCCAGATCAGCTTGTCTTTTCTACAGTTCCGTTGGAAGACAACGGTGAAATCACGCACTACGACGCTGCGGGCCTCGCCGGGATTGCAGTGATGACCGCCGAGGCGCGGAGAGAAATGTTCTCCAACAAGAATTCTGAGTTCAACCGAGCAAGTGATCGCGAACAGTCTGGCTTCTAGTGTGGTGGCGTGTCTGCGCCAAGCGCTCGTAACAAGAGCGCAAGCTAGGGAGCATGGATCTTCGCCGCGCGCTTGCCCTCTACCTCGATGAGGGACTCCTGGGGCGCACCCTCTCGGAGAACACGCTGAGGGCTTATTCCGCCGATATCGCGCAGTTCGTTGCTTTTGCCGAGGAGGAAAGAATCAGCCAGACCGTGGAGTGTGATCTGGAGCTCGCTCGGTCATGGGTGTGGTCACAGGCTGAGGCCGGGGTTGCAGGTGCAACCCTCCGGCGGAAAGTCTCTGCTCTCAAGCGCTTTAGTGCTTGGCTTGTGAGCCACGGTCACACCAGAGGCGATATTGCCGCTCGGTTGCGCACGCCCGCTTCGTCGAGTTCGCTACCGCGAGTCATGGGGCGCACTCAGATGGACGAGATTCTGTCAGCCCTGATTGCCAGGGCTGACACCGAAGACCCCGTTGCCCTTCGCGATTGGGCCATGGTCGAGGTCCTTTATGCCACAGCGATTCGGGTCAGCGAACTAGTGGGGCTTCGTCTGGACAATCTCAGCCTGGCTGAGCGGACATTGCGAGTGGTGGGTAAAGGAAACAAGGAGCGTGTGGTGCCCTTTGGCATTCCTGCCGCGCGAGCCCTGACTCGCTACCTGGTCGCTGGACGACCCGCACTTGTCCCCGCCGGCGATTCCCCGAATGTTTTTGTGGCGACTACCGGGAAACCTTTAGGGCCACGGAGCGTGTATCAGGTGGTGGCTGCGATCTTGTCGCAGTATCCGGGTACTGGACCGGTGGGCCCCCACACGCTGCGTCACACGGCGGCAACCCATCTGCTGGATGGCGGTGCAGATTTGCGCAGTGTTCAGGAACTTCTGGGGCACGCGTCGCTTGGCACCACCCAGATCTATACCCACGTGTCTACGGAGCGCTTGAGCGCCGCCTATAGGCAGGCTCACCCGAGAGCCTGAATTTCCCATGGGAGCAGGACTGCTCTGAGATTAACGCCAAGCTCCCGTCGGGGTGAGCGATAGCTATCGCCGACGCGCAGGCCCACGTGGAGACACAACTGCGGGCAGTGGCCCCCCTCGAGTTCTGCGATCGGCTCACCGCTGTGGACCCAGTCGCCTGTCTGCAACGCGGACTTTACCGGCTCGAGGCTCACCCGTTCGCCGCCGGGTCCGGTAATGGTGAGTACCCCGCGGTCAACAACGTCACCACTAAAGGACACCACTCCGCCAAGCGGTGCCACGACGGTGGGACCAGTGGCCTGAAGGTCCAGTCCGCGATGGCCAGCCCCCCACGGGGTGGCCGGGGCCTGGAAATCCCGCAGGATACGGTGTGGCCCCTGAGTGGGCCATTCCCACACCGCGGGCGGTGCGGGGGGCATCAGTACTCCACCCAGTAGGGCGGCCAGCAACAGGTGAATCATGGCCTGAGTCTTGCCGGTTGGCCACAGGGATGACTGTTGTAGCTCGACATTGCCGATAAGTAAGGGTGGCCTAAGCGTCGTGGACACCGCCACTGCTAGGCTCGCGAAACTATGGAATCGGCAGTGGTCTTCGCGGGGCTTGTGACCCTCGGTGCCGGGCTTGCCACCGCGGTGGGCGCAGCGATTGGACTGTTCGCTCATCACACCAGTCGCGCGTTTCTCGCGCTGGCACTGGGCTTTAGCGCTGGGGTGATGATTTACGTATCGTTTATTGAGATTATTCCGAAGGCCACGAGCTATCTGGTGGCGGACTGGGGCGACGCGCTCGGCAACACCATTATGGCCGGGACGTTTCTTGCGGGTCTTGCCGTGATGGCGCTGCTCTACCGTTTTTTGCCAGACCTGGAACATCCGCAGCTTGATGACCGGCACGAGGCGCTCTCCCTGGATGAAGACCCCAGTTCCTACTACGCGAACAGTTCACTCCTGAAAGCCGGGATTGGTGTGGCGCTGGCTGTGACGCTCCACAACTTCCCCGAAGGCATGGCGACCTTCTTCCTTACTCTCGATGACCCTCAGGTCGGGCTCTCCGTGGCGCTCGCTATTGCCATTCACAATCTCCCTGAGGGAATCGCGGTGGCAGTGCCCATCTACTATGCGACGAAGTCCAGGGGGAAAGCGTTTGCTTTTGGAGCGCTCTCCGGTCTCGCAGAGCCGATTGGCGCGTTCATCGGATTTGCCATTCTGCAACCGTTCATCACCGACACGGTGCTCGGCATCGTGTTCGCAGCGGTTGCTGGAGTCATGGTCTATATCTCGGTGGATAGCCTTCTGCCAGCTGCCCGGCAATACGGTAAGGGCCAACTGGCCATCTACGGGCTGATAGCGGGCATGGCCGTGATGGCCGGATCTCTGGTGTTGTTCTCGCTGTAGAGCTCACCATTCACATCGTGCGGAAGGTGGGACTTGAACCCACACACCCGAAGGCACAGGAACCTAAATCCTGCGTGTCTGCCAATTTCACCACTTCCGCGCTGGTGCCTAGTGTAGCGAGGGCTACGCTCCGCTCACCCAGTTTTCCACCTCGTCGACGGTCCGAGGGATGTCTCGGGAGAGGTTCTCGGCACCGTCCTCGGTGACTACGATGTTGTCTTCAATGCGCACTCCGATGCCCCTCCACTCGGCGGGAACCGTGTGGTCATCGGGTTGGAAATACAAGCCAGGCTCAATGGTGAATACCATGCCTGGCTCCAGCTCTTTGTCCATATACATCTCGCGCCTGGCCTTCGCGCAGTCGTGAACATCGAGTCCCAGGTGGTGGCTGGTGCCATGAATCATGTAGCGACGGTGATGTTGGCCCTCTGTGGCTAGTGACTCCTCCAGGCTGACCGGGAGGAAGCCCCACTGGTGGACGTATCCGGCGATCACTCCCATGGCCGCCTCGTGGATGTCTCGAAAGAGTGCCCCTGGCTTCACCACCGCGAACGCCTGGTCAGCGGCATCCAGCACAGCCTCATAGATCTGACGCTGCAACGGGGAGAACCTCCCCGAGACGGGAATCGTCCGTGTGATGTCGGCGGTGTAGAGGCTATCGAGCTCGATGCCAGCGTCGACCAGCAGTAGGTGCCCAGGCGTCACCGGCCCATCATTGGTGACCCAGTGCAAAATACATGCGTGGGGGCCACTGGCGGCGATTGTGCCATAGCCGGTGTCGTTGCCCTCTAGCCTGGCAGCCTGGTGGAACACCCCCTCGATGATCCGCTCGCCCCGGGGGTGAGCGCTCGCCTCGGGGAGAGCGGCGACAATCCTGGAGAAGCCCTGGTGGGTGGCGTGGATCGCCGTAGTCAGCTGAGCAATCTCCCACTCGTCTTTCACCAGACGCAATTCACTGATTACCCGGGCCAGGGTGTCATCCCCGGTCTGGTCATCTGCGTGTCGGAGGGAATCAATCGTGTCGGTAAGAGCCCCCTCAGCTTCTCGGATTACTGCGGAGTTGGCCAGAAGTGGCATCGCCTCGCCCGCCCAGTCCTCGCGGTCCTTCGTCTCTATACCAAGCCAGGTCCCGACATCATCAAGCCCCGGGCGACGACCGGTCCAGAATTCCCCGATGGAGGGGTTTGCATAGAACTCATCGCTGGTGCGTGGCGCCGGGGGCCTCGTGAAGAGCACCCAGTCGTGGCTAGTGCCCTTCGGGATCCCGAGCAGGATGCTGCCTGGCACGGTGTCTGAGCCCCAGCCCGTGAGATACACAAACGCTGTGTGCGGTCGGTAGGGGTACTCTGTGTCGTTCGAGCGAGTCTGTGTTTCACCCGCGGGAATCACCAGTGTGACGCCGGGGAACTCGCGGGACACTCTCTCCCTGCGCGCACTAGCGAAGTGAGCTTGGGGCAGTGGGTGTGCTGATGGAGTGGGCTCTGGGCCCCACCCGGTGGAGATAAAGTCGCGAAAGGCTTCAGAAATCGGTGTGGTTGAGCGGTTTTCCGGGCTGCGAGGGTGCTCCTGGTCAGTCACCCCACCAGTCTGACACGTAGCATGGAGCAGTGCCATCTAGACGCATCGACCTCCATTCCCACTCCCGGTATTCCGATGGGTCTGATTCACCCGCTGAACTCATTGCCGAGGCCTCTGCGGCTGGAGTGGATGTGCTGGCACTCACCGACCACGACACCCTGGCCGGTATTGACGAGGCAACGGTTGCCATTCGTGGCACCGGAATGACTCTGGTGCCAGGCATTGAATTGAGCGCTCAGGTTATTGATCCCCTACCCGGCGCCGTTCCGCGCAGCGTTCACGTGCTGGGTTTGTTGGTGGATGGGCATGACGCAGAGCTGGTCGCCGAGATGGCGCGCATTCGAGACCATCGGGCTGATCGGCTGCGTTTGATGGTGGAGAAGCTTGCCGTGGATTTCGACATCAGTTGGGACGAGGTGCGG
>WLEA01000069.1 GCA_009704535.1 Actinomycetota bacterium | reverse complement strand
TGATTAAGAACTTGGAGCAGCGTCAGGCCCATATTCACCTGAAAACACAGCTCACGAGCGCCCTCGGCGGGCGCCTCGAGCTCTCCAATGGCATGGTCATCGAGACCGACATCGTCATTTGGACTGCAGGAGTGAAGGCCCATTCGATGCTCGGTGGCACGGGAATCCCGCTGGATGAGCGTGAGCGCATTTGCGCGATGGCCGACCTCCGCGTTGTTGACGGCGACAGCATTCTCGAGGGGATGTGGACTGCTGGCGATGTCGCCCGCGTTCCCGACCTCAGTGGTGGTGGTGTTGGTGGGTACTGTGTTCCGAACGCCCAGCACGCGGTTCGCCAGGGCAAAATCTTGGCCAAGAACTTGGTTGCCGAGCTTCGCGGTGAAAAGCCGAGTGACTACGTCCACAAGAACCTCGGTGCCGTTGCCGGTCTTGGCATTGGCTATGGAGTTTTCCAGAGCGGGTCACTCGGAATCGTTGGATTTCCCGCGTGGGTAATGCACCGTTTCTATCACGGCATGGCGATTCCCACGGTGGAGCGCAAAGCTCGGGTATTCACCAACTGGTTATTGCACCTTGTCTGGGGGCGCGACTTCACCAGCGTGAGGAAGGTGCAAACCCCCAGGGAGTTTTTCGAGGAGTTCGCGACCCGCCCAGCCCCCGCCAGGACCACTAAGGCAAAAGCGACCTCTCGCTAGACTGGGCGCTAGCCCCGGTAGCCCAATCGGCAGAGGCAGACGACTTAAAATCGTCCCAGTCAGGGTTCGAGTCCCTGCCGGGGCACTCTTCACCGAATTACCAGCCTGACCCTTTACACTTTTGACATGGATATCTTCGTCGTACTGGGCATTGTGCTCGTTCTCGCCGCAATTGTCGGTATTTATCTCTGGAGCACCTATAACGCACTCGTCACACTGAACGTTCGCGTTGACGAGGCATGGAGCGACATCACTGTCCAGCTCAAGCGCCGTGCCGACCTCATTCCTAATCTAATCGAGGCAGTCAAGGGCTATGCGGCTCATGAACGGCAGGTCTTTGAAGAGGTCACCAAGGCGCGGGCGGCAACGCTGAGTGCCGGTGACCCAAACGCTGCTGCTGAGGCTGAGAACATGATGCAGGCCGCACTCAAGAGCATCTTTGCCGTTGCAGAGGCGTACCCGCAGTTACAAGCCAGCCAAAATTTCTTGCAGCTCCAGGGTGAACTCGTCGACACTGAAGACAAGATTCAGGCGTCGAGGCGCTTCTATAACGGTGGCGTCCGTGAACTCAACACCAAGGTGTTGCTTTTCCCGAACACGCTGTTTGCGAAAAACCTCGGTTTTGACCAGCGCGAGTTCTTCGAAGTCGCCGATGCCGCGGCTATTGCTGAAGCTCCCCGCGTTCAGTTCTAGACTCTCTGAGGACGAGCTGCTGTGTATCGGGCGATAGCCGCCAATAAGCGCAACACCTGGTTCATCATGGTGTTCTTTCTCATTCTCGTTGGCGCACTCGGATATCTGGCCGACATTTTCCTCTCGGGCACTGGCACCGGGGTTGTCTTCTTTGGGGTCCTGATTGGCGCTCTGGTGTATGTGGGCATTCAGTACTATTCGGCTGGTTCCCAAGCTCTCTCGATGGCGGGTGCGGTCCAGATTCAGAAGGCCGATAATCCCAGGCTTTACCGGATTGTGGAAAACCTCTCAATCACGACGGGCTTGCCGATGCCGAAGGTCTACCTAGTCAATGACCCAGCCCCCAATGCTTTTGCCACGGGACGTGACCCCGAGCACGCAGCGGTCGCTGCGACAACCGGCTTACTCGAGATCATGGATGACGCCGAGCTTGAGGGTGTGATGGCTCACGAAATTGCCCACGTGAAGAACTTTGACATCCGGGTCACCACTATTGTCTTTGGCCTGGTCGTGGTCGTTGGCGTGGTGGCTGATGTTCTTGCTCGCATGGCGTTCTTTGGTGGTTCGCGCAGAGACAGCGGGGGTGGCAACCCCTTGATTCTCATTGTGGGCATTGCTGCAATGATTCTTGCCCCGCTGCTGGCCGCAC
Source organism: Actinomycetota bacterium (assembly GCA_009704535.1). Taxonomy (GTDB): domain Bacteria; phylum Actinomycetota; class Actinomycetes; order Actinomycetales; family Microbacteriaceae; genus Pontimonas. The sequence continues at coordinate 5,522 of WLEA01000069.1, read as the reverse complement.
TGATTCAGGCAGCTATTTCACGTCAGCGGGAATATCTGGCGGACGCCACCGGGGCGCTGACCACCAGGCACCCAGAGGCGCTTGCCAGTGCATTGGAGAAACTTGGCCAATACGGGCGTCCGCTCAAGAAGCAGCAGGCGTCGATGGCCCACTTGTGGATGGCCGACCCCATTCAGCCCGGTGTGATTGATCGCATGTTCCAAACCCACCCCCCGATCGCTGATCGGGTGAAGCGATTGTTAGAAAACAAAGCCCGTTTCTAATCGGCGCAGCCGACAAACGACTTAGACTGAGGGCATGTTTACGCCACGAAAGTCTGCCGCGAAAGACTCTAAGTCTGCTGTGGTGCCCACGAGCCTGCAGCTGGCCACCGAGTGGTCATGGCGGTTACTGCTCATTGTTGGTGCTGGCGCAATGATCTTGTTTCTCCTTGCACAGGTCAGTTTCTTGGTGGTGCCGTTGATGGTTGCGGTGTTGCTCGCGGCCTTAGCCGCACCCCTCAACTTGTTGCTGTTGCGCTGGAAGTTCCCCCGTTGGCTTGCGACTCTCACCACAGTTGTTCTCTTCCTTGGGTTCATCAGCACCCTCATGTGGCTGGTGGTCAACGAGGTGATGCGCGGATGGGCGAAGGTTCTGGATCGAACCCGGGTCGCCTACGACGACCTTGTGCTGTATCTCTTGGAGTCACCGCTACAGCTGTCCGAGGCAGATTTGCGCCAGTGGTTCAATGACGTCTCTGGGGAGCTAGAACTCAACTCCAGTTGGATTCTCAATGGGGCACTGTCGTTCAGTTCCTCGATTGGTTCCTGGCTAGTGGGTCTTGGAATTGCCATTTTTGGCCTGATTTTCTTCATCCACGATGGAAATCGAATTTGGGGATGGTTGGTCGGATTATTCCCGAGGGGCGCACGCCCAGCTGTTTATGGTTCGGGCAAAGCCGGGTGGGGCACGCTGCTGAGCTTCGTTCGGATCCAGGTCTTGGTCGCGCTGATTAACGCTGTGGGTATCGGAGCTGGAGCGTTCTTCCTCGATTTGCCCTTGGTGCTTCCCATTGCGGTAGCGGTTTTCCTCGGCAGCTTCGTCCCCTTTATTGGCGCTGCAGTAACGGGAGCCTTTGCGGTGTTGGTTGCTCTTGTCTTCGAAGGACCCACCGTTGCACTCATCATGCTGATCATCGTCTTCGTGGTCCAGCAGATTGAGGGACAGATTGTGCAGCCGTTGATCATGGGTGCCGCTGTTGAGGTCCACCCGTTGGCGGTGGTTTTAGTGGTGTCGGCCGGTGGTTACCTCGCTGGCATCCCAGGGACGCTGTTCGCTGTTCCGCTGGCGGCCTTCTCGAACGTGGTCATCCGCTATATCGCCTCCGGAGAGTGGCGCAATGACCCGGTGGCAAAAGACGCCGCCAAGATAGCGCCCGCATCGTGAAAGCGGTCAAGGCCGCTCGCGGAAAAGTGGTCGGCCCCACTCTTGATGACTTTTACAGCGCCCAGGAAACCCTCGAAGGGGTTGCCCAGGAGACACCTGTCGAGCTGTCTCGATACTTGAGCGAAGTGCTGGGCCAGCGAGTGTCGATGAAGTGTGAGAACCTCCAGCGCACCGGTTCTTACAAGATTCGCGGTGCCTATAACCGGATGTCTAAGCTGACGCCTGACGAGCGAGCCAAGGGCGTTGTGGCGGCTAGTGCAGGCAATCACGCTCAGGGTGTCGCTTTCGCCGCCAGGGAGCTTGGAATCACGGCCACCATCTTTACTCCGGTCGGGGTTGCACTCCCCAAACTGCAGGCAACGAGGGCATACGGTGCCGAAGTTGTTCTCGCTGGCCACAACATCATTGAGCCACTCCAGAAAGCGCAAGAGTTCGCCGAATCCACCGGCGCCATTCGCATTCCTCCTTTTGACCACCCGGATGTTATTGCGGGTCAGGGAACGGTGGGCCTCGAAATCTTGTCTCAGGTCCCCGATGTCACCACGGTGATTGTGCCCATTGGCGGCGGCGGGCTGATGGCAGGCGTTTCGAGTGCCATCAAGCAAAAAGCCGCAGAGCTCGGAAAAACGGTGAAAATTATTGGGGTTCAGGCTGAAAATGCTGCTGCTTACCCTCCCTCATTGAAGGCGGGTCACCCGGTTGAAGTAACCGTGGGGTCGACGATTTGTGACGGTATCGCCGTTCAAAAGCCCGGCACACTGAATTTCGACATCATCGAAGCAATGGTGGACGAGGTGGTTACCGTCAGCGATGACGACACGGCGCGCGCCATCTTGGTTCTGCTCGAGCGCGCAAAGATGGTCGTTGAACCAGCCGGCGCCGTGGGTGTTGCCGCAATCCTTGCCGGCAAGATTCGGGCCACGGGCCCAACGGTCGTCATTTTGAGCGGTGGCAACATCGACCCCATGATCATGGAACGCGTGATCAGCCATGGCATGGCGGGTGCTGGGCGCTATATGAAAATGCGCATCCCTCTTCCCGACCGCCCAGGCCAGTTGGCCGAGACCTCAAAGATTGTCGCCGACCAGAATGCCAACGTTGTTGAGGTGTTGCACACCCGTCACGGTACCGGCCTGCAGATCAGCCAGGTGGAACTTGAGCTTCATATCGAAACCAGGGGCCCGGAGCATGCTGAGCAGGTGCTCCAGGCTCTTCGTGACCACGGGTATGAACCCAGGGTGGATTTCTAGGGAATAAAGGTTTCGACGTCGAGTATCTCGACGGCGATTTCCGCCCCGTTGGGTGCGGTGTAGGTCGAGCTTTCACCGATTTTCAGTCCGAGAATTGCTTGGCCCAGGGGGCTCTGTTCGGAATAGACATCCAAGTCAGTGTCGCCGGCTAATTCCCTGGACCCGAGCAGGAACTTCTCCTGGTCGCCGTGGATATGAGCTGTCACGACCGTCCCGGGCTCAACAACACCGGAGCTGGCTGGGGCATCGCCGACGATGGCGTGCTTCAACATCGCGGTCAGTGTGCGGATGCGGTCTTCCATTTTGGCTTGTTCTTCTTTGGCTGCGTGGTAGCCACCATTTTCTTTCAGGTCGCCCTCTTCGCGGGCGATTTCAATGCGCTTGGAAATCTCCCTGCGCCCCTGGGTGGTGAGCTGCTCAAGTTCCAGTGCAAGCCGGTCGTAGGCTTCCTGGGTCAGCCAGACCGTGTTGTCAGATTCAACGCTGGTCATCACACTCTCCTTGTAATGGGACAAACCGGCCACCCTTGAGGGCCGGTTTGTGTTCCCTGAGGCTACGGTAACCAGCACTCATAGAGCAAGCCCGTGACGGCGGGCTCACTGGTGCGAAGTGTTTCTCGGAACGTTCTAGTCCAAGTTTCTGAGGGTGCGAGGCCAATAATCTTCCAGCCGACAATTCCGTAGGATCCATTGAGGGCCTGGACGGCACAGTTGACCTGGGTTCCAGGCGGCGTAGTCACCTCGAAGTTGACCTGGACTTCGGTGTCACTGACCAGCACGTAACCAAGCTCTCTGGTCTGCAGTTGGGAGGGGGCCTCCAACACCCCGCCCCACCAGAGCCATGCACCGAGCACTAGGGCGAAGCTCACGCCGGCGATGGTGCTGATGATTCTTGTCCTGGTGGCGGCCTGGCGCGTCTGGCCATACCGCGTGGCCATCAGATCAGTGTTCTCAGGCATTGCTCCCGCTCATCTCGCTAGTCTGTGATGAGCGTAACGGGCTTGGCCGACGTTGAGCTTGGAGGAAACCCCATGATGATGACCCTGCTCTTTGCCTTGGAAGAAACGCCGTTGATTCCAGCCATAGAGGTGGACCCCAATTCAGTCACACCCGGTGTCGTGGGTTTTCTTGCCACGCTGTTCGTCGCGATGGGAGTTGTGGTCATCATTGTCGATATGACCAGGCGTGTTCGTCGCGTGCGCTACCGAGCAGAAATCGTGGAGCGACTCGATCGCGAAGCTAACCCACCAACGGCGGGTCCATAGCAACCAGTAGCACCGCACTCCAGTGCGACATATAGGCAACGACGGTCAACACGTGGAAGATTTCGTGGAATCCAAAGTTCTTGGGTGACGGGTTTGGCCACTTGAGCGCATAGACCACTGCACCTAGTGAATAAGCGAGGCCGCCAACAATGATCAAAATCATCATCGCGAAATTAGCGGCCAACAAATCCTGCAGATACATCACGGCCGCCCAACCCAGGCCCAGGTAGAGCGGCACATAGACCCAGCGTGGTGCGTTCAACCAGAAGACCCGAAGGCCAATGCCGATCAGGGCTCCCGTCCAGACGGCTGCGAGAAGCAGTAGTCCCTTGTCGGCAGGGAGCGCCAACACGGCAATGGGCGTGTAGGTGCCGGCAATCAAGATGAAAATGTTGGCGTGATCGAGACGGCGCAGAACCTGCTTCGTCGTCGGTTTCCAGGAGAAGCGGTGATAGGTGCCAGAGATTCCAAAGAGCAGCACCGCACTCAGAGCAAAGACCACACTCGACACTGTTGCTGCCACGCCGGAGGCGAGCACCACCAGAACAATGCCGGCAGCGATGGCTAGGGGCAGTGTGCCGAGGTGAATCCAGCCGCGCCAGGTGGGTTTGTGCTCAACAGCCTCGTACTCGAGGGACTCCTCCAGCAGTGGGAGGTGAAGCGCCCCGGAATCCGCGCGGTCTTCCTGAGGTGCGGTTGAGTCAGTGGCCATGACTTCACACTAGGCCTCCCCACAGCCGGAAACCCAATGGTTTGTAGGGAACCACCAAGGGTCCGGGAAAGGACTAGCGTAGGCGTGTGAGTTGGGTTACCCGCATGCTTGGCGAAGGCCTTCTGTATCGCCTCTACCGCCGTCGCATCCTTCGAGAAATCAGCAAGCTCGCGAGGCCAGAACACGTGGCCATGATTTTGGATGGGAACCGGCGCTGGGCAAAAGCACGAGCCCTCTCCTCTAGTTCGCAAGGACACCAAGCAGGCGCCGACAAGATCTACGAGTTCCTCACCTGGTGTGAGGAACAGGATGTTTCTGTCGTCACCCTGTACTTGCTCTCCACCGACAATCTGACCGGACGGGATGAAGAAGAACTCTCAGCACTGGTGGGCATCATCGAGTCCTTAGCTGACCAACTCTCCCGGTTCTCCAACTGGCGGGTGAAGCACGTGGGCCAGACAGAGTCACTGCCCCCACACCTTCTGGACACCCTTACTGGCGCTGCCGAGCGCAGCGCCAGTAACTCAGGTCTTCATATCAACCTGGCTGTGGGCTATGGAGGGCGCGCCGAAATCACTCAAGCAGTGCGACGGCTTGTGCAAGAACACCAAGACATTGGCGGGACCCTCGCTGACCTCTCCGAGAGCATCACCATCCAGGCCATCGCCGAGCGCCTCTATACCCAAGGACAGCCGGATCCAGACCTCGTCATTAGAACATCGGGTGAGCAACGCCTCAGTGACTTCATGCTGTGGCAGAGCGCACACAGCGAGTTCTATTTCGTCGAAGCGCTCGGCCCAGACCTGCGTGAGATCGACTTTCTGAGGGCTCTTCGTGACTTTGGTCGCAGGCAGCGCAGATACGGGCACTA
>WLEA01000068.1 GCA_009704535.1 Actinomycetota bacterium | reverse complement strand
TTGATGAGAATGGTCACAGGACTCCGTGGGAGATTCTGTCCACCCCGATTCGTGTTCCAGGGATTGATTACAGTCCAGGGGCTTTGGATGCTGCAGGTTCTTCGCAGTCTCTTGGTGAAGCGGTCAGGGGTCTTGATGTTGCGTTGTCACTGATTCTCGCAAGCCAGATTGCCCGGTTGCGCACACACGCGTGATCAGTCGGACACCGCAACGGGGTACTTCCATTCACGGGGCCAGCAGGTGGTTTCCAGTCACAGTGGACATTGGCGAGGACTGTGAATCGGCCCGGGTTTTGGTCCGGGGTGGCATGAGAATCCAGACCCATTGCCTACACTGAGCCCCATGACACTGCCGGGGAGGCGTCTGCTCGTCGTCGAGGACGAGCTAATGATGCAGCGCTTGCTCGCGAACGAACTCGAAGCCTTGGGCTTCGATGTTACGTGTGCTGATTCGGTCGTGGAGGCAAAGAAACAGGTCAAGCGCTGTGACCCGGATATCGCCCTGATTGACATTGGTTTGAAGGGTGGCCTCAGCGGATTACACTTTGGTCATTATCTGGCAATCCAGCACCCAGATATTGCGCAAATCTATCTCTCTGCAGTGGATCTCTCGACTGGCACGGTGGGCGAGGGGATGGGTTTACCAGTGGGCGCTGGGTTTGTGAGTAAACACTCGATAGGTGAGACCAAGCTGTTGGTTGAAGTCATTAACCAGGTGGTCAGGGGCAAACACGTAGTGGGCGACGCGAGTGTCGCGGCCCCGGGCGCTCTCGAGTCGCTAGGGAAGAAAGGTCGACGGGTGATGGAGTTGGTCGCCAGTGGTTTTAGTAACCAGTACATCGCGGAACAATTGGGTGTGACCCAAAAAACCGTCGAATACTACGTCGACCAGGGCTATAGAGCCCTCGGCGTGGGGCAGTCCGTCAACCGCAACTCGCGAGTTGAGGCAGCCCTTCGGTACCAGCAGCTTTCAGGCTCCGGCGATGAGTGAGCCCTAGCGAGCGAGAGATGGACTTTATCCGGCGCTACCTCACCTCCGCCAACTATCTGAGCTGGCCGGTGGTTGTTGTGAGCGTCGGCATTCTGCTGAGCGGACACCTCCTCGACACACCGCTAAACGGCACGGAGAACATTCCCCAGCGCTCTTTACTGCTGGTCGCCAACCAGGCGGCTTTTTTTCTCATGCTCTGGGCATGCGACTGGCTCGTTCTCCGGAGGATCTCAGAGTCCCATCGGTGGCTTGCTCTGTGGGGGACCGTTGTCATTCTGGCGGCTGGTTGGGGGGTCATTTTCACCTGGCAGCTCTGGCAGTTGGACTTCACTCCCACCTTCGATTTCGCCCCCCGCATTCGCGGTTGGCTCATGAGCCTCTCGGTGATGACGGCACTCGTTGCGATGGCCTACGGTTTGGTGGCCGAGAGCGCCAGACTCCAGCGCCAACAAGCTGATGTTGCCGAGCGAATCGAGCGTTTGCAGTCACTAGGGGCGAAGCGACGCGAGGCCGACTCTGCTGTCATCGCAAGTATCCGCTCCCAACTCGAAGAAACCCTCGCCCAAGCGCGGCCCGACTCTGCAGAAGCAACTCTTCGCTCGCTACGCAGTGCCATTGATGACATCATCCGCCCCGTCACCCAGATGCTCACTGCGCAGGGTCCCCCTCCCGCCACCCAGATGACCGCGAGGCCGCCAATCTCCTGGCGCACGATCGGACGCAGGTTCGCTGACTTTGCCGAGGCTGCCATCATTCCTGGCGCACTCCTCTTTGCGGTGTCGTCTTTTCCCAGTGTCAGCACTGTGATGGGGGTTGGGCCTGCGCTGATCGTGCTGGTCCTGATCTTCCTTCAACTGATCATCACCACGTTCCTGTTGGATCGGCTTAGCCGATTCCTGCCCCGCCGTATGCAGGCAGCAGCCTTCATCCTCGTGTTGGTCGTGTCGGCCGCTATTGGCGCCCTTGTTTTTTGGCCTGTGGTTCCCTGGGGGGATCCGCTTGGGTATTTCCTCGCTTTCATCATTCGATACACGCTGTTTGGGACCCTGGCCGTTGTCATGGCGATCGCCTACGACGAAAACCGGCGAACCTCGGATTTCGTGGCCCGCAATCAGGCCGATGTGGAGTGGGGTCTCGCCCGCGCCCACGAGATTGATCGTCACCAGAACCAGCTGCTCGCAACCGTTCTGCACGGCAAATGGCAGGCGGTGCTCGCCGCCGCGGCCGCACGTCTGCAAATCGCCCTGCGCGAGGGGGCGAGTACCAGGGAGGCGCTGGTTATCGCTCGCGCCGACACCGGCCAGCTCTCTCTCGAGGATCTGCCCGCGGAAGAAGCCCCGCGGTCGCTGCGAGAGGCGGTGTCCGAGACGATATCGCTGTGGGAGGGGGTGGCCGAGATTGTGTGGAAGCCCGAAGCGGATGTCCTAGAGCTCGTCGATGCTGACCCGGTGTGTTCGAGGTTGTGCGCTGAGCTCATTCTGGAGCTCTGCACGAACGCCATCAAGCACGCGAGTGCGAGCGAGATCGAGGTCTCGCTCGCGAAGGTCGACCATCGGGTGGTCCGCCTTGTGGTGCGCAACAACGGGGAGCCCTATCGTCAGGACCAGCCAGGTTATGGTTCGAGGCTGCTCGAGCACTCCTGTATTCGCTGGAGTGCCACCGACGAGATGGGGGGAACGGTCGTTTCCGCTGAAGCCCCGTGGAGTGCACATTAAGTGCACATCAGCACCTCACGCACTCCAACACCGGCTACGCCAGCGCGCAGGGCTTACTGGCATCCTTCCTTGGCAGTTATGCTTCCAAACCTAGATGTCCGTCAAACCGGGTCAAGCCTCTTCCTTCCTAACCGACGCGACTTCTGCAGTGCGGCTCTGTGAGAGCATTAGACACTCACCGGGAGAACTCAGACCTGGAAGCCATTGGGCACCACTACCCGAGACAAGGAACGACAATGAAGAGAACTTTGGGAATCGTTGGGGTGGTGGGCGTCATGCTCACTCTCGGTGCGTGTTCGGGGGAGGACCTTCCCCCGGTTTCTTCCACGGTTTTGCTGGACAAGGCTGACACAACAGTGCTGGGCGATGATTTTTCGTATCCCGGTGCCGAGAATCCGGAAATAACGTCGAGCATTGTTCGCCTGGAAGCCGGTGCCGAAACGGGCTGGCATCAACACAGCAGTTCACCGACTGATTTCTGCCCTTAGTCTGGCGAGACCTTCTCTTTGGTGTTAGCCAACAAGCTGCGGAGCAATGCGGTCCTTTGCCCGATCAAAAATGCGCGTGTCTTTTCCGGCATACCACGACACCCATTTCGCAGCCGCAATGAGGAAATTCCACTTGTCCGGGTGTGAGGACATCCTGAACTCTTCGAGGCACGCGTGCAGGTGCTTCACGTTGTGCATCAGCGTTCCATCGTCAGTGCACGCGACGCGGACCAACTCCGAAATGAGGTCTTCCGCTTCGCCGCCGTTGAGGTGGTAGGCCCTCACGAGCGCGGTGGTGCGCCGGACGTCGTGTGAGTGAAGGGCATCGTCGAGGTCTCCGAGTAGCTCCTCCGCAGTATGGCCCAGTAGCGACTCGACGTCTTCCTCGTAGGGGTAGGACCGAGAGGCCACGAAAGGCACAAATTCAAAATCCTCGTTGAGAACACTCGGTCCTCGCTCGAGCAAACACCCTGCCATCACCACGGCCAGCGACTGGGTGCGAGGTTTCATCCGAGGAAGCGAAGAACGCAACACATTGAGGGTGGTTCCGATGTGAATCGGAGCAACCTCGCGGCTCACGGCGTCAAAATCGTCGTGGGGCACCGGGTCGACCTGCAAATACATATCGCAGGCGGCAAGTGATAAGGCCGCCATTACAGTTTCCGCCGACATCCCGTCGCGGGCGAGAGCACGGGCAACAATCTCTGGCCGCTCTTCCGCGCTCGCCTGCAACACTGTGTGTCGCAGAGAGGCAGCTGACGCTTCGTCAAAAGCTCCGTCAACTGGCCCGTCGCCGAGGGCGTAACGAGAAACAAGCTCGGTGGCGTGAGCGTAGGGGGCAAGGTTTCTCGGGAACGTGCACGAGTAACGCATGGTGCCGCGAAGCATCGGAAAGCCTGCATCCCAACCCGTCAGCTCCATCATGTCCATCGACAACGACGGGGTAATCAGGGTGTGATCATCCGTGACAATCCCCTCGAGTCCAATGTCCAACATCACATCGATGAGGTCCTCGCGAGGAATGGTGCGCTCTAAACCAACGAGCCGGTGATCGGCTCTGAGCCATTCCCCGAATTTCACATCGTTGCGAAGCTGGGCAATGCTTTCTTCGGGTGAGCTTTCTTCTATTCCCCAGACGTCAAAAAGCTCGTAGGGCGCAAAGCAGGGATCGTGTAGGTCGACGACCACTTGCGACAGGGCCTGAATCAGGAGAAGACGCTGGATGTGCTCGGGTTGCCCCACTGCGGCTTGTCGCGCGTCTTCGCACCCAATCATCGCGTGAGAGACAAAGCCGAGAAGATTCCGCGCCTGGTTACTCACGTACTTCGCGGCTGTCAGTGCCCCGGCCGCCCAGAGATTCTCGATGGCGACACCGTTGTTGAGCTTATCGATGATCTGGTCGACCACCGCGTCGGGGTGTGAGTGGCGCAGCCACTGGATCAGGTCATCAGGGTTGTGATTCATGAGTCTTCCTCTCTCTGCTCACTGTAGTTGGTGCCTCGTCCAGAGGGAATCGTTGTCAGGGAATTTAAAGATGTCGCGCGCGAGTGTGACAGAAGCGAAGTTACGGGCGGGAGTCCTCGAGTTCCGTGGTCTGGTGCGGCCACAATCCACAAATCTCCCGCCCCCGCTGGCACGGGGAGCGATTGCTCCCGAAACACAATGGCTCCGCTGGTAATCAGCAGGTTGTCGTGCGCGTCGAAAGCTACAGCAGTGGGGAACGGGGTTCCGAGCTCAATAGTTTCGTCGATGTCGCCCTCGTCGGAGACGTGGAGGACTACTCCACCTCCCCACATCGCGACCCAAACTCCGCCCGAGGAATCGGCCACTAACCCGTCTGGGGTCCCCAGCGACTCGGGGATCTTTACAAAGGGCCGAGGAGCGTGCAGGCCCGTCGACTCTGACCACTCCAGAAGAGTCAACAGGTGAGTGGCGCTGTCCGTCCAGACCACCGAGTCACCGGATGCGAGACACGCGATTCCGTTAGGAATCGTGCACTCGCGAGCAATGACCCGTACCTGGCAGTCGGTGCCGACGCTCACCAGTTGGCCTCGCCCAGGGCGTAACTCTCGATCGACGATGCCGAGGGCTAGTGAGCCATCGGGCAAAACTGTGCCATCGGAGCAGCGTTCTTGCTCGTTCGACGAGGTGAGGGGGAGAGTGAACACTGTCTGGTGGCTGAGGTCGACCGCTTCAATTCCCTGGCGGGTGAGCATCAGCTCTCCGCCTTCCCAGGGCAGGACCTTGGAGATTTCATAGGGGTAAGAACGCTCGAGGGCTGAAGGGCCCTCGCTCTTGCGATAGACCTCTCCGCGCACCAGGTCAACCCAACGCATGCTGCCATCAGGGAAGAGTTGGGGTCCCTCGCCCAGGTCTGCGCCCACACTCTCATGAAGTTCAGCTCTCACCGTGCACCCCCAGCAATCTGACGGTGATAGCGATGAATCATTGCATCGATGCTCGAGTGCCGACTCTTCCGGTTGGCCGCATCGCGGTTCATGGTCTCGGTGATTCTCTCCCTGGCCAGCTCGAGGGCGGAGTGTTCTCGAAATTGCCCGCGGGAGACCACGGTGGTGCCATCGACTTCCACGGAGTCCACAATGCCTGATTCTCTATCTGTCCAAACCACCCGGTCGTGCACGTTAGAGAAACCCGCACAGGACAGGCCTCCCTCGGTCAGGCCTCGCTCAGCTTCGGCGGAAGACAGGGCAAGCCTCGCAACATCGAGTGGTCGCGCCGCGGGGTCCGCGCTATCGAGCCCCACGCCAACTGTTATGCCCCGGCGCAACCAGTCATCCACCGGCGCGCGCCCCGCCTGGAGGAGCCTGTTGGAGTGCGGGCAGGTGACGAGCCCCACGCCGAGGTCCGAGAGGATGTGAAGCTCTTCGCCGGAACACCACACTGCGTGGGCCAAGCTGGTGCTAGGACCCAAGAGGCCGTGGGTTTTCATTCGGGAAAGGACATCACCGGGAGCCCATGTTCTCTGAGCAGCGCTTTCGAGAAAGTGGGAGTGCACCCGGTATCCCTCAGAAGCGATGTCGCCGATGGCGCCTAATAGAGAATCCGAGCACCATTGCGGACCGACCGGCCCGACCCCGAAGGAGATTCCTGGATAGTCCCGCGTTGCCTTCGAGACCACATCCCCGAATTCTGCTTCGCTGAGACGGCGGGTCACCTGGCAGAAGTCGGGCAACTCGGGATGTGTCGCCCCCGTGGGAAGAAACTCGGCTTGGTCGGTTGTGCCGAGCACCACAAGTGCTCGAATCCCGGAGCGCTCGATGCCCTGGATTGTTGCGTGTAAAGCGGCGCGGTAGTCATCAGGGTCACCGAAAGTGTGAAAGATGACTTGGACTGTGGTCACGCCCTGCGTGAGCAGGTCAGCACACGCGACGAACACATCATCGTCGATGGGCACGGAGGTCATCGCTGACATTCGGAGAAGGGCCTCTTCGAAAGACGTTCCCCCGATGCCATGATCCGCATAGGAAGTGGAGCGCAGGTGAGTGTGAGCGTCGACGAAGCCCGCCGTGGCTACAGTGCTGGGAGAGCTCACGCCAGGTCTCTTTCGCTATCCGGCAATGCCCAGGATGCGTTGCAGATTTGCGCCTTCGACCAGGACGCGATCTGCTTCGGTGGGTATTGCCCGGGCAATTTTTGCTCTTTCCAAGTCGAAATCGCTCCCGGGCCAATCCGTGCCCATCACAATTTGCGCCGCCCCCAAGCTTCGATAGGCGAGTTTGACGTCAAGCAATTGGGAGCCGGAGGTTTCCAAATAGATGTGGGGGTTTCGCTGCGCGACAAGAATCGCCTCGTTGACATTCCACACCGTACCCATGTGGGCAATCAAGACCGGGACCTTTGGAAAAGCGCGGGAAATCTCTTCGATAGACAGGGGCGCGCAAAAGGGATCATCGAGGGCGTTGACGAGTACGACAAGCCTGTTTCGCTCCGCGGCATCAAAGATAGGGTCCAACAGTCCGTGGTCGGCGAAGTGATAGCCGTGCATTGTCGGGTGAAGCTTCAACCCTCTCAAGCCAAGCGTTTGGGACAGGTGGTCGATGGTGTCAACGGCATCAAGGTTGCGAGGGTTGACCTGACCAAATCCGATGACACGTTCGGGGTACTTCGCCACCGTCTCGGCGATGAAACTGTTATCGACCATTTGTCCAAGAGAGCAGCCAACGGCCATATCTACCCCCGCCAGGTCCATGGCCTTGAGCATGTCCTCTGGGGTGTAAGACTCTGCGGTCAGGTAGTCAGACGTACCCCCGGCCTGCCACACGTTGTTGTAGGCGTCAATGATCATGTCTTGCTCTCCTTCAGGATGTCGGTGTTTAGTCAGTAGTGGCGCGGCAGATGACGTCCCA
>WLEA01000067.1 GCA_009704535.1 Actinomycetota bacterium | reverse complement strand
TCTGAATGTAATCAGCCAAGACGTGCATCGTGTTGGTGCACAATACGACTGCCTCCGCGCCGGCTTTCTCTAGGTTCTTAGCTGCATGTGCCAGCAAAGCACCTGCTTCATCCCACTTACCAGCCGACTGTAAAGCCTCAATGTCAGAAAAGTTGAAAGACCGAATAATCAAGTCTGCTGAACTGGTGCCACCAAGTTGACTGCGAACAACCTGGTTGATTTGGCGTTCATACTCGATGGACGACTCCCAGGACATTCCTCCAAGTAATCCAAGTATTTTCATAGTAGAAGCCTAACTATTCTTGTCCAGACTCAGCGGGCGATTGAATACGAGCTGTCATTACAAAAGCCCTTAATCGGGTTGGGTTGGTTGGCGGAGAATGGGGGTTTCGACCCATTGCCAATTGATTTCTGAATTTTCTTGTGGAGCCTATTTGAATCCACTTGGGCTTAAATCCTCTTGTTTGAGCCTCTGTTTTTCGAGATTACAACTAAAAATTACAACTACCGCGTCGACATTTATTGGCGAGATAGGAACCGTAACGGCCGATTGCTAAGCTGAAATCCATGCGCGAGAACACCTTCATTCCCGGCAGTTATTACAACGCCAATTACACCGCTGAGCAGACTAACCATTTCACCCAAGTTTTTTCCGAAATCACTCAACGGATGATTTCTGCGTTAGGCGAAGGTCTCTCACCTGGCTCTGAAGCCGTGCAAGAAGCAGTGCGGGATCATTACGAGTTTGTACTTCAATTTTGGACACCTGATCGCGAAACTTACAAGAGTCTGGCAATGAACTACATTTTGCCCACCGAGTTCAACCAACACTACGAGGGTCAAGCAACTGGCTTGGGTCAATACATCTACAACGCGGTCTGCGTGTTTGCCGACGAGAATCTGTAGTTTTTTGGTGGAGCCTAGGGGAATCGAACCCCTGACCTCCTGCTTGCAAAGCAGGCGCTCTACCAATTGAGCTAAGGCCCCTCATTTTAAGTTGTGTGGTGGTGCGTGGGGCTACCAGGACTTGAACCTGGGACCTCTTCGTTATCAGCGAAGCGCTCTAACCACCTGAGCTATAGCCCCCCAGACCGAATACGACATTAGCGTAAGGAGGCCGTTCGCTCCCAATCGGCTAGGTGTTAGTGAACCCCACTGTCAATCCTCCAGTGAACCGCGCAATTGCGTTGTACATGACAGCGCCCACCGATCCCAGAACTGTAAGAGACAAGACGTTGATTAGAGCACCAACACCAGCAAGCACAAGCACCTGCTCAAGCTGCAGCAAAGCCAGTATTCCACCCCCACCGTCACCAAGGATGTCGCCAATCACGCCCTCTAGAGCGCCGATTACGCCGACCGCACTCAGCAAAAACCAACTGAGAATCACCGTCAAAAACACCGCTACCGAAATGGCCAGGGCCACCATGGCGGACACCTTCACCGCAGACCAGAGGTCAATGTACACAAGGTTCAGACGAACCTGCTTGGCCGTCGCCACGGAAGATTTTCTCGTGAACGCTTCTGTCTCAGGAGTTGTCATTCCGCGCCTGCTTCCTCGTCTTCAGCCGTTGGTTCTTGCTCGACACTACTACCCTCTTCGGCACCCTCAAGATCGCGGTCTTGGTTTCTCGCAATACCGAGGACGGTGTCCTCAGTATCCATCCTTGCAAAAACGACTCCCATGGTATCGCGCCCCTTAGCTGGAACCTCGTTGACGCCAGAACGGACCACCTTGCCACTTTCTAGAACGACCAGAACCTCGTCGTCTTCGTCGACAATCAGAGCACCAGCCAGACCACCCCTGGTTTCGGAAAGCTTCGCTACCTTGATGCCAAGGCCACCTCGTTGCTGAGGCCTGTACTGGTCGACGGCCGTGCGCTTCGCGTAGCCGCCCTCGGTCACCACGAACACAAAGCCCTCGTCAGTAACAACTGACGAAGAGAGTAGTTGGTCTTCTCCGCGGAAATGCATGCCTATGACGCCCGCGGTCGAGCGGCCCATCGGCCGCAAGGTGGTATCCGTGGCAGTGAATCGCAGGGACATTCCTCCTCGTGATACCAGGAGGATGTCATCGCCATCATTGACCAACATCGCCGAGACCAGCTGATCATCGTCTTTGAGGTTGATAGCGATAATCCCGCCGACACGGTTTGTGTCGTAGTGAGTGAGCTCGGTCTTCTTGACCATGCCCTGCTTCGTGGCAAGCACGAGATACTGTGCGGTCTCGTAGTTAGCGATGTCGAGAATCTGTGCGATGTCTTCACCGGGCTGCAACGCCAACAGGTTTGCGACGTGTTGGCCCTTGGCGTCGCGTCCGGCCTCCTGAACCTCGTATGCCTTTGTCCGGTAAACCCGACCCGTGGTGGTAAAGAACAGGAGCCAACGGTGGGTAGTGGTGACAAAGAAATGCTCGACCACATCGTCCGCACGCAACTGTGCGCCCTTGACGCCCTTGCCACCACGGTGCTGGCTGCGGTAGCTGGCGCTCTTCGTTCGCTTGATGTAACCCCCGCGTGTGACGGTGATGACCATCTCTTCCTCAGGAATCAGGTCTTCGTTAGTCATGTCCCCGTCATAAGTAGCCAGAATCTCGGTGCGCCGATCGTCGCCGTAGCGATCGGTGATTTCACGGAGCTCGTCACTCACGATGGTGCGCTGACGCTCCTCGGAAGCAAGAATTGCCGTGAATTCGGTAATCATCGCCTCCAGCTCAGCAGCCTGCTCGACGATCTTCTGGCGCTCCAGTGCCGCCAACCGACGCAGCTGCAGGTTCAGAATCGCGAGGGCCTGATCATCATCGACACCGAGTAGCTTCTTCAACCCCTCCTTGGCTTCGTCAACGGTGGGCGACTTGCGAATCAGTGCGATGACCGCGTCCAACGCGTCCAACGCCTTGAGATATCCACGCAGAATGTGGGCATCTGCTTCGGCCTTGTCGAGACGGAACTGGGTCCGTCGAACAATCACCTCGATCTGGTGCGTGACCCAATAAGTGATGAAGGCGTCCAAGGTCAACGTTCGTGGAACCCCGTCGACAATGGCCAGCATGTTGGCGCCGAAGTTCTCCTGCAAGGACGTGTGCTTATACAAGTTGTTCACCACAACCTTGGCGACAGCATCCCGTTTGAGCACTATGACCAGCCGCTGCCCAGTACGCCCGGAGGTTTCATCGCGGATATCAGCGACGCCGGTCAGCTTTCCTTCCTTGACAAGGTCTGCGATCTTAATTGCGAGGTTGTCGGGATTGACTTGATAAGGCAGCTCAGTCACCACAAGGCAGGTGCGTCCCTGAATCTCTTCCACCGTCACAACAGCGCGCATGGTTATTGACCCGCGGCCTGTCCGATATGCGTCGTGAATCCCCTTGGAGCCAAGAATCTGTGCACCGGTGGGGAAATCTGGGCCCTTCACTACCCCTAACGCGGCATCCAGCAGCTCTTCTCGGGTCGCCGTCGGGTGAGCAAGGTGCCACTGAGCCGCCTCAGCGACCTCACGAAGGTTGTGGGGCGGAATATTGGTTGCCATACCCACGGCGATTCCCACTGAACCATTGACCAGGAGATTTGGGAAGCGGCTTGGCAAAATAGCCGGTTCCTGGGTGCGACCGTCGTAGTTGTCTTGGAAATCAACGGTGTTTTCTTCAATGTCGCGCACCATCTCAAGCGCGAGGTTTGCCATCTTGGTCTCTGTATAGCGAGGGGCAGCTGCGCCATCGTTTCCCGGACTACCGAAGTTCCCTTGACCAGCGGCAAGGGGATAGCGCATGCTCCACGGCTGAACCAACCGGACAAGAGCGTCATAGATGGCGCTGTCACCGTGTGGGTGGAACTTGCCCATGACGTCACCGACGACGCGGGAACACTTAGAGAATGACTTATCGGGTCGGTAACCCCCGTCATACATCGCATAAAGCACCCGTCGGTGCACCGGCTTTAAACCATCGCGCACGTCGGGCAGAGCGCGTCCAACGATGACGCTCATTGCGTAATCCAGATAGGACCGCTGCATTTCCACTTGCAGGTCTACTTGATCGACCCGATCTGTAATCCGGTCCAGGTCCCGTTCTTCAGCCATATCTGAGTCCTAAATGTCCAAGAATCGAACGTCTCTAGCGTTTTGTTGGATAAACGTGCGTCGGGCTTCGACGTCTTCACCCATCAGAGTGCTAAAGACCGTGTCGGCAACGGCGGCATCGTCGAGTGTTACCTGAAGAAGGGTTCTAGTGTCGGGGTTCATGGTCGTGTCCCACAGCTCTTGGTGGTTCATTTCGCCAAGACCCTTGTAGCGCTGAACGGCGTTGTCCTTGGGCAACCGCTTGCCTTCTTTTTTGCCCGCCTCGGTCAATGCGTCTCGTTCTCGGTCGCTGTAGACATACTCGTGGTCCGAGTTCGACCACTTCAATCGATACAGCGGCGGTTGCGCAAGATAGACGTAACCCCGCTCAATCAATGGGCGCATGTATCTAAAGAGCAGAGTAAGTAGCAGGGTAGTGATGTGCTGGCCATCAACATCGGCATCTGCCATCAACACAATCTTGTGATAGCGGACCTTCTCAACATCGAAGTCTTCCCCGATACCAGCGCCAAAGGCAGTAATCATTCCTTGAATCTCAGTATTTCCAAGAGCACGATCCAGTCGGGCTTTCTCAACGTTCAGAATCTTGCCGCGCAGGGGCAAAATCGCCTGGGTCTCGGGGTTACGGCCCGACACTGCGCTACCGCCGGCCGAGTCGCCCTCCACCAGAAAAATCTCGCTGATCGCAGCGTCCTTCGACTGGCAATCCTTCAGTTTTCCTGGCATACCGCCGGATTCGAGCAGCCCTTTACGTCGAGTTTGTTCGCGCGCCTTGCGGGCGGCAATTCTTGCCTGTGAGGCTTGGACAGTCTTGCGCACCACATCCTTGCCCTGAGCCGGATTGCGCTCAAACCAGTCCCCTAAATACTCGCCGGTGACCTTTTGAACGAACGACTTGGCCTCGGTGTTGCCAAGCTTCGTTTTGGTCTGACCTTCAAACTGGGGCTCGCCCAGCTTCACCGACACCACAGCGGTCAACCCCTCGCGGACGTCGTCACCGGTGAGGTTCTCATCCTTCTCCTTGAGCAAGCCGCTGGATCTGGCGAATTTATTGACCAAAGTCGTTAGGGCAGCCCGGAAACCCTCTTCGTGAGTTCCGCCCTCATGAGTGTTAATGGTGTTCGCATACGTGTGAACACTCTCGGAATAGGCGGAAGTCCACTGCATCGCAACTTCGAGAGCTATCTTGCGCTCAGTATCTTCGGACTCGAAAGAAATGATGTCAGGGTGAATGAGCTCTGTTTTCTTTGCGGAGTTTAGGTACTCGACATAATCCACCAGGCCCCGTTCATAGCTGTAGCTGTCCTTGCGACCATTGGCGGTTGCCCGCTCGTCACTCAAGTTGATCTGAAGGCCCTTGTTCAAAAAAGCCATCTGCTGGAAGCGGGTTCGCAGAGTCTCGTAATCGAACTCAACGGTTTCAAAGATTGTGCTGTTGGGCCAGAAAGTGATGGTGGTACCAGTCGTGTCTGTTTCGCCACCCTTGGCGAGGGGTTTCTCGGGGACACCGTCGCGATACTGCTGAGTCCATTCATTTCCTTGACGACGGACAAGTACGTCGAGTTTTTGAGACAGTGCGTTCACCACGCTGCTTCCCACTCCGTGCAGACCACCCGACACCGCATAGCCGCCGCCGCCGAACTTTCCGCCGGCATGAAGGGTCGTGAGAACAACCTGGACGGTGGACACCTTCTCTACCGGGTGCTTATCCACGGGAATACCGCGCCCGTTGTCGGAGACGCGCACCCCGCCATCGGCGAGAATGACAACGTCGATTAGGTCGCAATGGCCGGCGAGGGCCTCGTCTACCGAATTATCGACAATCTCATACACCAAATGGTGGAGACCCCGGGGACCCGTTGACCCGATATACATGCCAGGCCGTTTGCGCACTGCCTCCAGGCCCTCGAGAACCTGGATATCGCTGGCGCCGTAGGAACTCTCGTCGGAAGGTTTCTTCGGCGCATTACTCATTGTTTGGCGTCTCCCTCAGTGCTGTTCGTCATCCAAAAAATCTGATTTTTTGGCTTCTCGCGAACTCCCGCAAGTCTATCGAGAGGGGTTTACAAAACGACTGATTTGGCGCCTGTGGGGAGAGAAATTTCCACCACCACCAAATAAGGTTTCTAGCCGTAAGTGTCGCGCGGGCCGCGCCCTGGGACCGAACGCCGGCCGTGTTTCCATGATGGGGCCCCGGGTGCCTTGATGCTCAATTCCACAACTCCTGCATGGGGGAACTTCTGTGTCAAGGAATCGAGAAGCGTCGAGCGCATCAAGCGCAGCTGAGTTGCCCATGCGCTGGAGTCACATTGAATCTCCATAACACCGTCGCTCGCACCCACGGGGATCGCGTGCGCGGCAACATCAGAGCCGACGATGTCCGGCCACTGCTCCATAAGCTCAGCCCTGGCGATATCAGCGCCCCAGCCCATTGAGGAAGTCAGGATTTCCATGGCCTCAGCAAATGAGCCGGGGTCCCGCCCGAGACCAAAGGCCTCGCTACCCTCCACGATGGCTTCTACGGTGAGACGCGGCGCGTAGCCGCCAAATTGTTGCCGGAATCTTTGATAAACATTGCTGGCTTCGGACCTGTCGGCGTTCATCGTGGACTCAACACCCCCGCCTTCACGTCGACTAGCGCACCATTAAGCTGAGAAGGGAGGTCCTCTTCAACAGCCGCCGTCACGATTATCTGAGAGTACCCGGAGACCAGTCCAACAAGACGTTCCCTCCGGGACCGATCAAGCTCAGAGAAAACATCGTCGAGCACGATGATCGGATCACCACTTGCTCGTTCTTGGCGCAACCACTGCGCTGTGCCAAGGCGCAGAGCCAGGGCTAGCGACCACGTCTCCCCTTGGCTTGCGTGTGTTCGCCCTAGTTTCCCAGAAATCATGAATTCAACATCATCCCTATGGGGCCCCACCAAGCTGATTCCGCGATCGATTTCCTCCTTCGCCCTGGTGACAATCCCCTCCGCTAGAGCAGTAGCAACACTGGCTGTGTCGCTGAGGTCGACCCCGTCGGATGAAACAGCAACGCTAGGTATGTAGCGGAAATCAAGGACATCATCACCGGCAAGAACCCCATAGTTCTCTGTGGCTAGTGGCATTACTTGCCGCAGATATCGTTGCCTAGCAACAACGATTTCGGTTGCCACCTCCACGAATTTGTCGTTCCACACGGCAAGTGTTGATACATCATGCGAGGACGCCCGGAGTGACTTCAGTAGGGAGTTTCGTTGCTTCAACACGCGCTCAAAATCTTGGTACACAGCCGACATCGACGGGCTTGCGCTGACGACTAGCTGGTCCATGAACGCGCGACGGTCGCTGGGTTGTCCCCGCACGATAGCCGTATCCTCAGGAGCAAACATCACGA
Organism: Actinomycetota bacterium; assembly: GCA_009704535.1. Classification (GTDB taxonomy): domain Bacteria; phylum Actinomycetota; class Actinomycetes; order Actinomycetales; family Microbacteriaceae; genus Pontimonas. Next base: position 582 of record WLEA01000067.1, on the reverse strand, counting down.
CCGACACCCAATGTGGAATATCGGAAACCTTCGTTTTCACACCGTTGACCTGAGCGTCTGCGGAGCCTTTACGCTTGAGCGTTAATCCGACACCGACCGAACGTTGATCGTGACGGAGATTCGCGTAAATTGTGGTCGACTGTTCTCCATCCTTAATCAGCGACTGCGCGTTCGAGACCCGATGAGATCCAAGTGTTGCAAGGTAAAGCAACGCCTCGACAACGTTCGTTTTTCCCTGCCCATTAGGCCCGACCAAAATCGTCGTTCCCGGCTGGAAATCTAGTGAAGAGTGCGAGTGATTACGCCAATTCGTTATGTCTAGTTTCTCAACCCACACGGCGTTTCGCCGTTATCGCATTAATAAGTTGGGCTGCAGTAAGTATCTGTAGTTCTGTGAATCATCGCCATCGTGGGATTTTTGAGCGGTGATCAATACTGGACCTGGCTTATTGGGGTTGTCCGTCTGTGTGAAGGCGATTCGCACAAACTCACTGTGGGCAGCTGCCAACCCGTCAATCAGGAACTGAGGTTTAAGTGACACGACGCAGTCAGGGCCAACAATGTGGCCATCAATGGTCTCCG
>WLEA01000066.1 GCA_009704535.1 Actinomycetota bacterium | reverse complement strand
CACCGGTGATGCGAGCGCTTTCTCGATACACAGGCGTGCTCTATGACGCTTTTGGCTTCGACACCCTCGATGGCGCCTCGAGGCAGCGCGCTCTGTCGAGCATTGCCATTTTTTCAGCACTGTTTGGACTGATTCGCGCTAGCGACCGGATTCCGGCGTATCGTCTGTCCTTCGACTCTGCCCTGCCAGGGGGAAAGCCTGGGAGGATGTGGGGGCCTGGGGCCTCCGAGTTGTGGGCGTCAGTCGATGAGTTCGTTCTCGATCTTCGCAGCGAGGGGTATCGCAGCCTGTCTCCGTTGCCAGAGGGCCGGGGCGTATTCGTATCGCTCGTGAAAGAGGGCTCTGTGGGCTCGAGGGTTGCCATCGGGCATCACAACAAAGCAGTCAAGGGACGCCTTGTGCGCGACCTGGTGACTTCTGGGGTAGTGATCAGCTCAGTCGGGGAGCTTTGTCAGTGGGGGAGTGCCCATGGCCACAACTTTGACGAGGCTAGTGCCCACTCCGGATCGATTGAGCTGGTCGTGGCGGTTTAGCGAAAAGGGATGCCTTCGTGGCGCAAGAGTTTCTCTTTTGTGGGAATCCCCTCGCCGGAGCTGTAGCCGGTGATGCTGCCACTCGCTCCAAGAATGCGGTGGCAGGGGACAATGATGGGGATGGGGTTGCGGCCCACCGCTCCGCCAACGGCCCGGGGCGCGCGACCCACCCCGGCCCTCTGGCCAAGCTCGTCGTAGGTGAGAGTGTGGCCAAACGGAATGGTCGCAAGAGTTGCCCAGATGGCCTCTTGGAACGTGGTTCCGGAATATGCCAGTGGTAGGTCAAATGCCGTGCGGGCACTGGAGAAATATTCGCCGAGCTGTACTGTGGCGTCGTCGAGCACATTTACATCGGCGGGGTTGATGCTCTGCTTAGGTGAGGGGCTTTGCCCAATAGTCACAGCGGTGATGGTCTGGTTGCTCGCGGTAATGGTCAACGCTCCGAGCGGCGAATCCATGGTCAAGGATGAGGTCATGTGTTGAGGGTACATCGATTCCGCAACACCCTCCGGCGCCTCGGAAACCAAAGGACGACTGCTCCAGGTCGGTGTCCTGTGGAGAAAGTTCCTCTTCCTCGCGCAGTCTCACGTTGATGCCCTGGTTCAACTCGGACACCTCGGAATTCAGGCGATTGAGCTCCTCGAGCAGCTCGTTGTACTCGTTGATTTTCGTCTGGAGGCTGACCCTCATGGATTCAAGCCGTGACTGTCGCTCCACCAGTGCGTTCCTCGTGGACTCGAATTCCGAGCGTGAGGGGAAAGCGCCGGGTTGCGATGCTCGGTCGTTGAACGAAAGAATTGCCGCGTTGAGCTTGCTCTGCTCGGCTTCATAGGCAAAGCGGAGGCCTTCTATTTCAGCTACACGTGATTCAAGTTCTTGGGCGAGCGCGTTCAGCTCAGCCTCAACAGTGTCAAACACTCGGTAGAGCTCATCGGCGAGAGCGACCACCTTGCTACGGTCGTCGAAGTAGATGGCGTAGTGCTCCTCGAGGAGCGCCGGCAGGGGAGCAACCTCCGTGCCAAGAATCGAGTAGAGCTCGGGGATTCTGGAGGCTGGATTGTCCGCCTCATACGAGGCAATCCGGTCCCGGAGTTGGTGGTCTGAGGGCAGCGTGGCAAATCCTTCCTCGAGTAGCTGAGCAAGCCGTTCCTGTTCGGCGCCAGAAAGTCTTGCCCACGCCGAGTGGAGCATTTCGTGGGCTGCAACGACAGGTTCGATACTGGCGAGGCGATCATCGGTCACGTCATAGAGGTATATTCGGCCATCCCGCAGGGTGTAACAGCCGAGCACCCCAATTCCTGGTTCGTTGCGGGTGCAGTAGCGATCGAATTCGTAGACCGGCACAACCTGCGGAAGCGAGGTCATGAAATAAAGCTCGCCGGTGGGAGACATTCCCGATTGGCGGGCATAGAAAAGAATTTCCTCTGGCGCCTCGAATTGATAGGCCACCAACTGGTCCTTGAGATGGCGTTCGTTCGTGATGACCCAAGAAACGCCCCAGGCGGCTCCGCCTTGGAGAGCCAGCGCTGCTGTGGCGAGCACAACGAGCGCCGCGCGACCCGCACGCGAGCCAATCGAGTGTTCTGCCATGTTCTAACCTTTCCGGCACTCCCATTGTGACCTAGCAAGTCTTGGAAACCGCCGTTGACACAGGCCGTGACACCGGCCGGTGTGGCCGGGGAAGGGCTGTGTGTGCTCCCATGGTGTCTTGAATCGCCCCGGTAATCTGTGGCTCATGAGTCTTTTTGATGCCACAGAGGTGCGACCACCTGCACCCTGTTCCCGATGTGGCGAAATGATTCACGCCAGCAGTCTGTTTTGCCCACAGTGCGGTCAGTCGAGTGTCCGTCCCAAACCACCCCCTTCCGCGGAAAAGAATCTGCCGGCCCCTGAGGCCACGGCCACGCCGGAGCCCGAGGTTTACGCGCCACCCAGCACGACGGGGTGGCTGCGGCGAAGCCTGTCCTTGGGGAAAAAACCCGAGGCTCCGGCGGCGGAGGACGCCCAGGTCCCAGTGACCTATGACCAAGAAACTCTCCCAATGTCGCTTTTTGACATCGAGCAGGCTGAAGCACTCGCGCAAGACACGGCACCGAGGCAAGCTCAGGTTGCTAGTACTTTCACTCTCATCTTTGACGATGGCAGCGTAGTTACTGTGGGAGAGGCCCCCGGTGTGATGGGAGTAAAGCCCGTGGTTGAGGGTGACACGGTGCTGAGGGTCTTTCTGGACGACCCCACCGACACTGTTGCCCCCGAGCACTGCGAGTTCGGGTCAGATAACGGGGTGTTTTGGGTGAGGGATGTGAAAACAGTGAACGGGACCGTCGTTGAAGAACCTGGGTCTCCCGCTCTGCAGTGCATTCCCTATGACAAGTACTTCGTCGTGCGAGGATCCCGAGTGGGTCTTGGTTCGCTGTTCTTCACCCTCCAGTAGATCAGTTGTCCACCGAGCTTCGCGCACTAGCTAGTTCGCCACCCTGAGCTGGCTGCCCACACCGCACCTTCCTGTCGTGCTTCACTAGGGCGGTGTTTCCTGGGCCTCCTCCTGCGCCACCTGCCCCACCCGAGAACACACCGCTACCCACACTTCCGATGCTGGCACCGGTGGCGGTAGCCCTGGTGTTGGCGGTGGTTTTTCAGTCAGCACTTGCGCTCCTGATGGGAGTCATCGGCCCCCTTATGGTGGTGGGTGGCTGGTGGGAAGCTAGACGACGAGGCGCACTGAAGCACAGTGCCGCCCTTCTGGAGTTTGAGGACCAGCTCGTGGAACACGAAGGGGTGGTGGAGCGTGCCAGACGAGACGTTCGTGATCGGGCCACCAGGCTCCATCCTGGAATCCAGGACTGGGCACACGATGCCCTGTGGCGGGGTCCTCCACCGGCAACCGAGACACTGAGCGTGGGGCACACGCGCTGGTATCCACCCCCTGGACACCCCCTGGCTGGCACGGGAGCTATCGGTGGAATGCCTGCCCTGGTCGACATGACCAGGGGGTTAGCGCTGGTGGCCTCTGATGACCAGCACAGTCTGTGGCGTGCCTTAGCTCTTCAGTGGAGAGCTCACTCCCACGCCGTCATCCCTTCCTGGGACCTGGGGGATCAACCTCCGCGTGATTTTCGGGGACCCTCACGCCTTGCTTGGGTCAGCGCGACCACTGATATTCCTACCGAATGCCTCGCGATAGTGATTCATCGGGGTGGTGTGATGGCTGAACTGCATATTCCAGGCGAGCCGCCCCAGGACGTCGTGCTGGCTACCCTGAGCCACGCCGAAGCGATGAGAATTCCCCGCGGCAGGCTTGGAGTGAGTGACGTGGTGGACTCCGAGCCAGATCTAGCGCGCCGTGATCAACTCTGGGTCTCCCTGGCACAGCGAGGACCGTTTTTTGATCTGCTCTCGGAGGGCCCCCACACCGTGGTGTGGGGCGCAACAGGTAGTGGGAAAAGCGTCACCGTGGTTGCCCTGGTCAGTTCGCTAGCGCGCCACTATGCCCCGGATCACGTCGTGTGCGTGCTCATTGACTTTAAAGGCGGTGCTGGGCTCGCTCCGCTTGCGGCCCTACCCCACACCGTGGGGTGGGTGACCGATTTAGCACCAGACTCAAGCAGGCGGGCGCTGCGAGGATTGCGCTCCGAGATGACTCGACGAGAGCGCATCCTCGAGGCAGCGACGCGTGCAGACTGGTCCGAGCTTGATTCCTCACTAGAGGCGCCGCGATTGGTCATCGTCATTGACGAGGTCGCCTGGCTACTAGCCAACCAACCGCTGTGGGCCGAGGTAATCACCGACATCGCAGCCAGAGGGCGGTCCCTGGGAGTCCATCTCGTTCTCTCGACCCAACGCCTCAGCGGGGTCATCACCCGGCCGATGATGGCCAATATCTCTTTCAGGGTATGTGGCCGGGTCACCGACGATGCTGAGCTTCGAGAGGGAATGCCCGATGCCAGCGCATCTCTGGCCAGCGCACTGCGGCATGTGCGCCCGGGGCAGGCGCTGGTCGCCGGAGCCCTGAGCCCCCCACAGATGTCTGCTGTTGATCAGGTGCAACCCAGTTCTCGCGATGATTCTCCGGCGAGCTGGAAGGTCTGGGCGGACGCCTTGCCTGCAGTCATCCCCTGGCGAGATGGCGGCATGGGTGAATCACCGTGGGCGTGGCGGGAGTGTCTTGACACTCACTCTGCGGTGAGCGTGCCTGGATTGATGGGGCCTGGATTGGTGGCGATTGTCGGTGATCGGTTCTCTGGTCGAACTACTGCGGCGTATGCTCTCGCGTGGACCCATGCAGGTGCTCTCATGGCTCCCCACGATGGCGCTTCGCTCTGGGTGTGTCTCAACGCAGTCTCTGGGACAGACCGGACGCTCGTGGTCGATGACGTGGACATTCTTCTTCACGGCACTGCTCCAGAGGGAGAAGCGTTCCTGGTCGATGCGCTCGAGGGTTTCTCTGGAGCGCTTCTGATGACCATGAGTGCTCGTCACCGACTCTCCCGCTCGCTGTCCCGGCTTGCCAGCCAGGTGTTGGTAATGCCCATTGCGAAGCCGGAGGATCGTGACGTGTGGGGAGCGTCCTCTCGCTCTTGCCCCGGTGCTGGGCTGTGGAATGGCGAAGACATCCAGGTGGTCCACGGCGCTCCCGCCCCTACTCTCTGGGTAGCCGCAGAGCTGTCTCAGCCGCCAGAGCTGTCGCAGGTGCCCGTGGTGGTGACGAACAGTCCGGAGGAGTGGGCTGGGAGCCCCATCACGGAGGTGATTGATTCCACTCATCACTCCAGCGCCTGGGCCACCCTTGCTCGCTATCGGGCGGGCCAACCAATCCTGATCGACGGGTTGAACGATCGGGAGGCTCGATCACTACTCCAGGGCGGCCCGTGGATTCCACCGCTGTCACCCCCAGAGGGCTCGCTGTGGTTGTGGGACGGGTCACGACCCGTCCTCACTACGCGAGAACGCTGGCGAGGGTGACACTCTCCATACCGTGCGCGATACCCACGGGTTCATTGGTGAGCGACCCCGCTGTGGTGTTGAGACCCTTGGCAAGGCCTGCGTCCGCGCGAAGCGCGTCCTTCCAGCCCTTGCTTGCTAAAGCGTTGACATGACGCATGGTGGCATTCGTCAATGCAACCGTCGAGGTTGCAGGAACCGCGCCCGGCATGTTGGCCACACAATAGTAAATGCTGGAGTGCACGGCAAACGTGGGATCAGCGTGGGTAGTCGGCTTGGAGCCCTCAAAACAGCCACCCTGGTCGACGGCAATGTCCACGAGCACGCTACCTGGCTTCATCCGGGACACGAGGTCCAATGAGACGAGTTTTGGCGCCTTAGCGCCTGGAATCAGCACTGAACCAATCACCAGGTCAGCGTCAATACAGGCCCGCTCGATTTCAAGAGAGTTAGACGCTGCTGTCTTGATCCGCCCCGCATAAAGAGCATCGAGTTCTTTGAGTCTGGTCAGGTTCGTGTCGAGCACGGTCACTTCCGCACCAAGACCCACGGCGACTGAGACCGCGTTCGTCCCGGCGACTCCTCCACCCAAGACCACAACCTTGGCGGGTCTCGTTCCAGGGACACCGGGCACCAAGAGACCCATGCCGCCGGCAGATTTCATCAGCGTGTTGGCTCCCACGATTGCGGAGAGTCGTCCTGCCACCTCGCTCATCGGTGCGAGCAACGGCAAGCCACCCGTCGGGCCCTCGACTGTTTCATATGCGATGGCCGTCATTCCCGAGGACAGCAGGGCGGTAGTCAGGTGGGGTTCCGCTGCGAGATGGAGGTAGGCGAAGAGAACAAGGTCCTCACGGAAATATCCGTACTCGGACTCAATCGGCTCCTTGACCTTGACGACCATGTCAGCTGATTTCCATGCGATTACTGCATCAGCGACAATCGCTGCACCCTGCGCGGCGTAGTCAGCGTCCGGGATTCCAGACCCTATTCCTGCACCGGTTTCGACCATGACCTGGTGGCCAGCCTGGATGAGGTCGCGGACTCCAGCGGGAGTCATCGCAACACGAAACTCATTGTTTTTGATTTCACGTGGGACTGAAATCTTCATTACCTTCACCTCATTGTTATTGGGTGTGCCCTTCGGCGTCGTTGCCGCTGGGGCACAAGAATGCCCGTGGAGCATCCACCACCGAGTCTATATCTGGACGCGAAGGCCCCCGATTATCCGATCTCCACCCATCACCGGGTCCGCCATTCCCGCGAGGATGCGATCCCTCTGAGTGCTCTCGATGGCGCCGACTCGGACTAGCGCTTCCAGTGCAACGGGAGTCGTGGCGCGCATTGAGCCATCAACAATTTTGACGGCAACGGCAACGCCCTCTGGCGTTCCGATGACCACAAGACCCTCGGCGCCAATCTTCGCAATGCCGCCAATTGTCTGAACTGTGATGGTGTTGGCTCGGCCCTCTCCATCTAGTGCCCACGCGTTGCCAGCTACGGCATCCAGTAGTGCACGGGCTTCCGGGGTCTTGCCGGAGGCGAGCGAGGCAATTGCGCGGGCGAGGCCACGGGTGGTGAGGGCATGAAGGGGCGCACCGCAGCCATCGGTAGAACTAAACGCCACAGTTTCGCCACTCCAGGCTTCAATGGTCGCGAGGATTAACTCTTGCAGAGGATGGTGTGCCTCGAGATAGGTGGTGTGATCCCAACCGGAGTGCAGGGTTGCCGCGAGAAAACCTGCGTGTTTGCCCGAGCAGTTCATTGCCAGGCGGGATGGCGCACCCAGGGAAGCAAGCATCTCGGCGCGTTCACTGGCGCCGAGGGGCCAATCCACCGGGCACTGCAGGTTCTCCGGGCCAAGACCATGGCGCTGCAGGAACGCTTCGATCGCATCCCGGTGGGCCATCGAGCCACAGTGGCTGGCAGTGCTCAGCGCAATCTCGAGTGGGGTGAGGTCAACTCCGGTGCCGAGCAGGGCGAGTGTTTGCAGGGGTTTGAGTGTTGACCGCGGGTAGACAGGGACGCCCGAGTTTCCTCGCTCGAGAAGAAGCTCTCCTGCGCTATCCACCACAGCGACAATGCCATGGTGCAGGGACTCGACGTGGCCGTCTCTCACTAGCTCGGCGACCACAACGCCGGAGGCGCTGTCCAATGAGGACATCAGAGCGTTAGAGAGAGCTGAGGGCGTCGTCCATGACGGCGACTGCTTCGCGAAGCTGGTCATCGGTGATGACCACCGGTGGCAGGAAGCGCAAGATGTTGCCAAAGGTTCCGGCGGTCAGAATCAAGACCCCCTTGTGGAGTGCGTGGGTCTGCACTGCCTTGGTGACATCGGCCGCTGGCTTGCCCGTGGCGGGGTCAACGAATTCGAGTGCGAGCATCGCACCGATTCCTCTGACGTCGCCAATCACCGGGTGCTTTTTCTGAAGATCGAGCAGTAGCGGCATGAGCGTGGCCCCAACCCGCTTGGCTTCGCCCAAAAGATTGCGCTTTTCGACTTCATTGAATACCGCGACAACCGCTGCGGAGGACACGGGGTTGCCACCGAAGGTTCCGCCCAGACCACCGGGATGCGAGGCATCCATGATCTCGGCACGTCCGGTGACAGCTGCGATCGGCATGCCGCCGCCGATTCCCTT